>NZ_VOJB01000104.1:196879-259543 GCF_007910085.1 Klebsiella sp. ME-303
CGCGGGTATCGTTCGGCTGCAGGCGGCAGCTAAAGGTCCCCGGCAGACCGATGGTGGTATTGGCTTTTTTGATCACCGGCATTTTTTTACCGCCGTAGATCAGATCGGCGTTGGAGCAGATCTTGGCCACCGCAGCCACCACCTCGGAGGTCAGCCCTTTGCGGACAAAGGCGATATCGTCGCTGGTGACCTCGTCGTTGAGCACGTATTCCCGCAGGTCGCTGATGGTCCAGTGTTTAATCCGCTGATAGGCGGTTTCGTTCACGTCATCCTGGATCAGGCGCGTAACGCAGTCCTCCTCATACGGGATCACCGGGTTATTACGGATATCGGCCACCGTCATATCGGAAAGCACCTGCTTGGCGGCCACGCGCTGCTGCGAACTCTCCGCTGCCACGCCCGCCAGCACATCCCCCGAACGCAGTTCGTTGGCTTTCGCCAGCACCTCTTTAACATCCTTAAACTGATAAACATTGCCGAACAATGTGGTCTTTAGTTTCATAAGTCGTTCCCTCAGGAAGGAAATGCGAGTGATTTCACCGTCACCGGCACAACCGATCCGCCAAAAAGAGGCGTACCAATGTCGATATAGTCCCCCGCCCGTACGCTCACCTCATCGATGACCGCCAGCGGGAGTTGTTGCAGCTGCGGGCGCAGCAGCATGCCCAGCGCTTTGCCAAAGTCCTGCTCGGCCACCACCAGCAGGGGATGCGGGTTGGGAAAGCGCGCGACAAAAGCCAGCAGCGCGTCAATCACCACCAGCAGGGCGGCGTAGCGCACCGGCAACGAAGCAGGAAGCGCCAGCACGTAAGCATCCGATCCCGGATCCAGATCGAGCTGCATCAGCGCCTGCTGCCAGGCGCTCAGCAGATCGGCTTCATCAAGCGGGATCGCCACCGGCAGATTGCGCAGCGGGAGCTGAACCCCCTCCAGCCAGATGGTGCTGCCGGAAAGCGAGAGCGTGTGCGCGCCGGCGCCAATCACCGTGGCGCGTACGGTTTGCGCCGGGAACTGCACGTTCATCTCCCGCAGCCGCGGATGCTCATGCAGCGCCGTGGCCAACAGTGGCCCAATATCAGAAAAACAGAACGGATCCGCGGGCTGGTTGCGGTAGCACTCGCCCACTCCGCCGGAAAGGGTTATCACCTCGGGTACCGCGCCTGCGGGCAGCAGGCCGGTTTGCATCAGCCGTTGCGCCAGCGGAGAGAGCGTGCCGTCGATAACTTCGACGATCAGCTCCGCCATCCGCCGCGCTACCTGCGCTAACTGCGAAGCACTCAACGCGCGCGCATCGGCGCCTGCGCTAAAAACCTCATCGACGATCATTTGTCCCGGCTGATGGGCATAAACCACCCGCCCCTGGCCGTCGGTCTCCAGCAGGCGCCCGCCAACGTTCAGGCAGGCGGTGGCGCTGATTTTTCCCGCTTCAAACAGCGCGTAGTTTGAAGTACCACCGCCGATATCAATGTTCAGCACCCGGCACATCCGCTGTTCAGAAAGGGTTTGCGCCCCGGCGCCGTGACCGGCAATCACCGATTCCAGATGCGGCCCGGCGCTAGCCACCACAAAGTCGCCGAGCGACTGCGAGAGCGCCATCACCGCCGGGCGGGCGTTACGGGTTTTCGCGCTTTCGCCGGTGATAATGATCGCCCCGGAGTCCACCGATTCGGGGGCAACCCCGGCGGCCTGGTACTGCGCCAGAATCAGCGCCTTGAGTTCGGCCTCCTTCAGACCGCCCTGCTTATCAACCGGGGTAAAGAAGACCGGGCTTTGCCAGCTAATTTCGCGTTTGATGAATTCGTAGCGCGGCACCTGCGACACCGCCGCACGGTTAACCAGCTCAAGGCGGGAGAAGATCACCTGAGTGGTGGTGGTGCCAATATCGATACCGACGCTCAGCAGCTGGCGAGTTTTCACGATTGCGCCTCCGCTTCGGTTTTCGCCGCCGCCGGCGCGCTTTCATCTTTCGGCACCAGCAGCATCGCTACGCCAATGGCGGTGACGCCGCCGATCAGCTTGCCGACGATCATCGGGAAGATCATGGCGTTCATGTTGGCGGCGGCGAAGCCTAAGTGATCCCCCAGCGCGAAAGCGGCGGAGACGGAGAACGCGCAGTTGATGACTTTGCCGCGGGTATCCATCTGCTTCATCATGCCGAACATCGGGATGTTGTTGGCCAGCGTCGCCACCATACCGCCGGCAGCCATATTGTTGATTTTCAGCAGATTACCGACGCGCATCAGCGGCTTTTCAAACCAGCGGGTCAGCAACAGCACCATCGGATAAGCGCCGAGCAGCACGCAGGAGATCGAGCCAATGACTTCAATGGCGCGCATCACCTCGCCGGGCTGGTCGCCGGGAGCCATAAAGATCGGGTCGAGCCCCGGGATCAGATCCCAGCCGAGCAGGAACTTGATGACCGCCGCCGCCAGGCCGATGGTGATCA
This sequence comes from Klebsiella sp. ME-303, assembly GCF_007910085.1. Classification (NCBI taxonomy): domain Bacteria; kingdom Pseudomonadati; phylum Pseudomonadota; class Gammaproteobacteria; order Enterobacterales; family Enterobacteriaceae; genus Klebsiella; species Klebsiella sp. ME-303. The sequence goes on from NZ_VOJB01000104.1 coordinate 199,326, forward strand.
GCGCCACCAGAAATTTGGCGAAAATCTGGAAGCCGTTGATCATTTTTTCCGGAATAAACTTCAGCCCCAGCGCCACCAGCACCGCGACGATAAGCACCGGGATCATATTCATCAGGATCAGCGCGAAGGTGAACTCCACCGGCTGTCCGTTAATCTCCACGCCGGAGTACATGGCCACCAGGCCGCCGGCGATGCAGCCGATCGGAATCGTGACGATCCCGGCCAGCACGCCCAGCGCCAGGTAGCGGCGGTCGGAGGGCTCGATGATGCCGAGCGCGACCGGAATGGAGAACACCAGCGTCGGCCCCATCATCGCCCCGAGGATCAGGCCGGAATAGAGCCACGCCGCCACGTCGCCGCCCGCCAGCTCTTTGGCGAGGAAGAAGCCGCCCATATCGCAGGCCAGCAGCGTTCCGGCGAACATCGACGGGTTGGCGCCGAGCATTTCATACAGCGGAATTATCACCGGCCCGAGCAGGTGCGCCAGTGCCGGCGCCAGCGCGGTCATCCCGACCATCGCCAGGCCCAGCGCGCCCATCGCCATAAACCCCTCTTCGAACTGGCCGCCGGATCCTTCGATGCTTTTGCCAAACTTGCCGAGAAAGCGCGCCGAGCCGCCAAACTGCGACAGGATCCTGTCCACGGCGGCAATCAGCATAAAGAACATCATGATGTACATGATGATTTCGTTAATTCCCATAGCCTTTACTCCCTGTCATTTATGATTTGTAGATACTGTGAACGCCGGGGCATTAACCGCGCTCCGGGGGCTTTCCCGGGTCGCGGCGTGAACGCCTTACCCGGGCTACGGAATAGCAGACGGCTGCGATCCTGTAGCCCGGCTAAGCGCAGCGCGAGCCGGGACAGCCACACGCCTCCGGGAAAATGGCCGCATCAGCGCGCCGCCGCGTACAGATCGATAATCTGCTCCCGGGTGGCGGTGCGTGGATTGGTGCGCAGACAAATGTCCTCCTGCGCCGCCTGCGCCCATGCGCTGAAATGTTCGGGCTTCGCCCCGGCGTCAGAGAGTCGTTTGCTCAGGCCGACTTCGGCGATCAGCGCCTCAACGGCGGCAATAGCCTCGTGGTCGTCGGTTTTTTTAGCGGTCAGCGCCCGGCCGATCTGGCTGAAACGCTCGCGGAATACCATGCGGTTAAACCGCATTACCGTCGGCAGCAGCATGGCGTTGGCCTGCCCGTGTGGAATATGCAGCGCCGCGCCGGGCTGATGCGCCATCGCATGACACAAGCCAAGACCCGCGCTGGAAAAGGCCATTCCCGCCATACACGAAGCCAGCAGCATGCTTTCGCGGGCGGCGAGGTCGTGGCCGTAGCCCACGGCCTTCGGCAGCGCCTGGCCGATCATCGCTATCGCGCCAAGCGCCAGGCTATCGGTGAAGGGCGTCGCGTTGAGCGCGCTGTACGCCTCAACGGCGTGGGTCAGCGCGTCAATCCCGGTCATCGCCGTCACCGGCGGCGGAACGTCTTCGGTCAGGGCGGCGTCGAGAATCGCCACGTCCGGCATGAGCGAGGCGTGGGCCAGCACCTGCTTGCGCCCGCTGACCGCATCGATAATCACCGTCACGTTGGTGGTTTCCGAGCCGGTTCCGGCGGTGGTCGGCACCGCAATGAGCGGCAGACGCGGGCGCAGTACGCTGCTTTCCGTCATCGCGCTGAGCGTCTGCTCCGGGTTGGTGACCAACAGCGCGACCGCTTTCGCCGCGTCAAGCACCGAACCGCCGCCAAAGGCCACCACGCCGTCGCACTTCGATTCGCGCAGCTGCGCCACCGCCGCGCAGACGTCGGTAATGCACGGCTCTCCCGGCGGACAGGGCCAGACGGTCATCGCCACCCCCTTCATCGCCAGGCTGCGCGCAAGCCCGGCGGTCATTCCCGCCTGATGCAGGAAACTGTCGACCATCACCAGCAGATGGCTTACGCCTCGCGCTTGCGCTTCCTGGCCGCAGGCGCTCAGCGCGCCGAGGCCGCACAGCGTCACCGGCGGCACGCTGAAGGTTTTCACCCGCTGCAGATTCAGGGTATCGAATGCCTGAAAGAGCGCCGTCTGCAGTTCAGCTTGCATAGATTCCCTCCGCTTTCTCTCTCCCGCTGCTGGCTATCGCCAGCGGGGTCATAAACAGGCTGTGCTGCGGTAAATGCACCCGTAATTCCGGGAAGCGCTTGCGAAACAGCGCGTCCACGCCCGGCTGCATACAGGAGCCGCCCGCCAGCCATAAATCAGCAATGCCCTGGCCTTCGATATGGTGAGCAACAATCTCGGCCATTTTTTCGTATACCGGCTTCACCACCGGCCAGATCTCCTGGGCGTTGCTGCGCTTGTACTGCTCCGCCTCTTCCAGCGGCATGCGGCGGTTACCGGCAAGGGTCAGGGAGATATGGTGACCGCCGGTCGCTTCATCGGCGGAGTACGTCACCTCGCCCCGTTTGACGATAGCGATCCCGGTGGTGCCGCCGCCGATATCCACCACGCCCGCGTTGTCGAGCTGTAGCAGATCCGCCACCGCGGTCGGTTCATCCAGCACGTGGCTAACTTCCAGCCCGGCAGATTCGAGTACGTTGATCGAAATACGCGGGTCGGTGCCCGGCGGAAACGAGGTCGCCGCGTGGCTGAAGCGACAGCCAAGCTGCTGTTCGAGCGTATCGAGATGGCGGCGCACGATGGTGACGGCGCCGAAGAAATCCCAGACGATGCCGTCACGCACGACGTCAGCCCAGTCCAGACACACCGCCACCGGCTGCCCTTCGCTGTCGACAACCATCGACACCACGTCGCAGGTGCCTAAATCCACGCCCAGCCACAGCGGTGATTCACTGGCGGCAGGCGTCTGATTACACAGGGCGGCCGCTTTTTGCAGTCTGGGGGTGAGCCAACGTTGTTCGTCGTGTGCCATGAGTCATCCCTTATACAATTCGGAAGGCATCCACCAGCACGCAGCGCCGCAGGCGAACGAAGGTGCGCGCGCTGGTCACCCCCTCCCCGGTTGGCGTAGTGATGGTCATGGTGGTCCAGCCCTCTCCGCCCAGCCCGAGCCCGGCGATGCACGGCCCGTTTTTAACGAAAATGCTGGTATCAATGGCGTTCGCCATCTGATTCATGTTGTCGATATTGCGCGAGTGCATCGCCGCCGTATGGTGGCAGCCGCCCTCCAGCTGCACCGCCAGCACGATAGCGTCATCGACGCTGGCCACCCGTACGACAGGGAGCACCGGCATCATCAGTTCCGTCACGGCAAATGGATGGCTGGCCGGGGTTTCCACGAACAGCAGGCGCGTCTGCGGCGGCACGTTCAGGCCGATGGCGGCGGCAATCTTGCTCGCGTCTCGGCCCACCCAGTCACGGCTGACCGTACCTTTGCCGCGCTCATCGATATTCTTCAGCAGCACCGGCTGAAGCTGCTCGGCCTGGGCCGCGCTGAGCTTCACCGCCTGCTGGCCTTCCATCAGGCGCATCAGCTCGTCGGCGACGCTATCGACCACAATCAGCACCTTTTCGTCGGCGCAGATGATGTTGTTATCAAACGAGGCGCCTTTGACGATGGACCGCGCGGCGCGCGCCAGGTCTGCCGTTTCGTCGACCACTACCGGCGGGTTACCGGCGCCGGCGGCAATCAGACGTTTATTGGTATGCTTGCGCGCGGACTCCACCACCGCTTCACCGCCGGTGACCACCAGCAGGCCAATACCGGGGTACTTAAACAGCCGCTGGGCCGTTTCGATGTCCGGGTTCGCCACGGTGACCAGCAGATTGGCCGGACCGCCCGCGGCAATCACCGCCTGGTTGAGCAGCATAATCGCCCGCTGGGAAACCCTTTTCGCCGCCGGATGCGGGGCGAACACCACGCTATTGCCCGCGGCAATCAGGCTGATGGCGTTATTAATTACCGTCGCCGCCGGGTTGGTGGAGGGGGTGACCGAGGCCACCACGCCCCAGGGCGCGTTTTCAATCAGCGTCAGGCCGTTATCGCCGGTGAGCACCTGCGGAGAGAGGCACTCCACGCCCGGCGTGCCGCGCGCCTGGGCCACGTTTTTGGCAAATTTATCTTCAACGCGACCCATGCCGGTTTCGCTGACGGCAAGCTCCGCTAATTCTCTGGCGTGTTTTTCGCCCGCCTCACGGATGGCGTGAATCGCCAGCTGGCGCATCGCCACGCTTTTCAGCCCCTGCTGGGCCACCTTTGCCGCCGCGACGGCGTCATCCAGGGAGGCAAAGACGCCCATCTCATGAACGGCGTCGTCCGGCTGGCTGCTGGCCGTCATTTTCAGCAGTACCGCTTTCACCACCTGTTCAATATCCTGTTGATTCATGATGTTCAGTCCTATTTATGGAAAATCACCTGACCGCCGGCCACCGCTTCATCGACGATACCGATGACGCACAAATCGACAGGAGACGCCTCGCTGCGGTGTGCCTGTCGCGCCGAGCTTCCGCTCACCAGCAGCACCCATTCACCGGGCCCCGCGCCGATGCTGTCGATGGCGACGGCGCACTGCCCGTCGGGCTTGCCCGCGGCATCAATCATCTCCACCATCAGCAGCTTGTCGTGCGCCAGCCCCTGATGGCGGACGGTGCAGACAATCTGTCCCGTGACGACTGCCAGTTTCATACCGCCTCCCTGAATTGCGTGGTAAGTCGTGGGCCGGATAAGCGCAGCGCCATCAGGCAATGGCGCGCGTTAATGCCGGAGGGCAACGCTGGCGCGTCTTATCCGGCCCGACCATCAGATGTTGCTGTCGCCTTTAAAACTGATGGGGAACACCTCCTCCAGATCGCCGTGCGGACGCGGAATCACGTGCACCGATACCAGCTCGCCGATGCGCTGCGCCGCAGCGGCGCCGGCATCGGTAGCGGCTTTGCAGGCCGCCACGTCGCCGCGCACCATCGCGGTCACCAGACCGCCGCCAATCTGCTTCACGCCAACCAGCTTCACGCGCGCGGCTTTCACCATCGCATCAGAGGCCTCAATCAGCGCAACCAGGCCCCGGGTTTCAATCATTCCTAATGCTTCCATTGTGTTTTCCTCTTACTTAAGGGGGTCCAGAACGGGACCGTTCATTCAACCTGCGTGGGTAAGCGGCACTCGCCGCTTACGTCACTCCGGCGCGGCACGGCTGCCACTAACGCCAGTTCGATAATTTCCTGCACGCTACAGCCTCGGGAGAGGTCGTGGAGCGGTGCGGCCAGCCCCTGAATCAGCGGCCCGACCGCACGATAGCCGCCCAGGCGCTGGGCGATTTTGTAGCCGATGTTGCCGGCTTCCAGCGACGGAAAAACCATCACGTTGGCCCGCCCCTGCAGCGGACTGGCGGGCGCTTTTTGCGCGGCGACCTCCGGCACGAAGGCGGCGTCAAACTGCAGTTCGCCATCCACCATCAGCTGTGGAGCGCGCTGACGTACGATCTCTGTGGCCTGCTGTACGTTGGCGACGTTGGGATGACGGGCGCTGCCGCTGCTGGAAAACGACAGCATCGCCACCCGCGGCTCCTCGCCGGTAATGGCCTGCCATGTCTCCGCGCTGGCGATGGCGATATCCGCCAGCTGCGCCGCCGTCGGCTGCGGCACCACGCTACAGTCGGCAAATCCCAGCGCCGGTCCGACGTACTGCGGCAGCATCAGAAAGATCGACGACAGCGTTTTGCAGCCAGGCTGAAGGCCAATAATGCGTAATCCGGCGCGCAGCACGTTCGCCGTCGAGGAGAGATTGCCGGCAATACACACGTCGGCCTTCCCGGCGCTGACCATGGCGGCGGCGAACATCAGCGGGTCGTTGAGTTTTTCCTCCGCGTCCGGCGGCGTTTTTTCTCCGGCGCGGGCAAGCCAGCTCCGGGCAAACGCTTCGCGCATTTGCCGGTTGCTGTGCGGGTCGACGATCTGCATACCGTCCATCGGCAGGCGGTGGCTGAGGGCGAACTGGCGCAGGGCAAAGGGGCTGGCGATCAAAATCGGCTTTGCCAGCCCCTGCTGCTGGAGGTAGTGCGCCGCTTTGAGGACGCGGATATCCAGCGCGTCCGCAAACACCACCCGGGCGGGCGAACGCAAAGCCAGTTGACGGGCGCGTTGAATAATCATTGATCCCCTCCCAGACGCTGTTGGATCTGACTGACGGTTAGCGGATGTTTCGCCACGCTTAAAATCATCATCACGTAGACGGTGCTGGAGAGGCGGTTGAGCGCCTGCAGAATGTCCGGACGTAAGACCTCAAAACTGCGGGTAATAAAGACCTGCGCGGCGACCGTTTCCGTTTCGCGTATTTTGCTGCGCAGCAGATTGAGCAGCGCGGCATCGCGGCCGTGGCAGGCTTCCGGCACCAGATGATCGTGGTCGAGATAGCGCAGCGGCTGGTGGGAAAGGCGATGCAGTTCATCCTCGTTCAGCCCGACGATAGACTGCGCCGCCAGCGGTTCACCCACGGCGTCGGCGCGCATAATATTGCCCAGGCGCGAGCGGATATCCGCCAGCCAGGGCTGCCAGGGCTCCGCCAGTTCGATTTGCAGCCATACCGCCAGGGCGATGGTGGCGTCGAGGGCGGCGCGAAAGCCCAGCCGCGGATCGCTTTTGGCGACCATTTTCTCCGCCGTCAGATGGGTCAGGGTGTCCGGTTTTTTGTCTACCGGCTGGCGGCACAGTTCGCAGCAGGCCTGGGGATGAGTACCGCTGCTGGTTAAACCGTGTACCGGCTGCGGCTGCTGCGCGTCGTCATCGACAAACAGGCTGCCCTGCTCGTCGAGAAACTTAATGCGCAGACGGCGGCTTTCCAGCAGCTCCCGGGCCGAAGGCGTCAGACGGGCGTCGGCGGGCAGATGAATTTCTGCTCCTTCGCTGAGCGTATGGTTCGCTCTGAGCCAGGCTTCGGTAATAAAATCTTTCATAGCGATTGCCAGTTCGCAGGCCAGGCGACGTACAGGAAGCGCACGGTCGACGGCGTGCCGAATTCAATGCTCGAACCTTTCGGGATAAACATCACGTCCCCGGCTTTGGCCACCATGGTTTCACCTTCATGGCGCACGTGGAGTTCGCCCTCCAGCACCATGTCGACCTCGTCATAGTTCAGCGTCCAGGGGAAGAAGGCGTTTTCCCACTGCATAAACCCGGCGGCCATGCTGCTGCCGTCCTGCTCGGTGACCAAATCCGTTAAGCCGACGCGGTGCGGTTCGGCGCCGTCGAAGCGGCCGAATTTCACGCTGCTGCCGTCAATGACCTTTACGCCGCCTTTACCGGTGACCGCCTTAAAGCTGGGCTGCATCGCGTCCATCCCCAGCGACTGCTTCTCCTTCATCACTTTTTCCATCAGCTGCGCCACCAGGCTTTCGGTAAACTGCCCTTCCGGCAGCTGCGCGATAATGGTTTCGCGAATGCGCTGGCTTTCGGTTTTTTCCTCTGCCGCCGGGACTGCCGGCTCTGGCGCGGATTCATCGCACTCCTGGATGGCGACGCCCAGCAGCTCCGCGACTTCGCGGGCTTCCGGGGTGATGATGCTGGCGCGCAGCACAACCGATATTTCCTCTTCGCCTCGCGCGTGGGCCGCACGAATATCGTTAGCTGTGATAAGTTTCTTCACCTGCCCCTTCCTCCTTTTGGCTGAGCTCACTCAGGTAATTCACCAAATGCTCTACGCTTTGCGGGTCGTGAGCGTTGAGTTCGAAAATCGGCTCCTGAAACCCCATCCCGTACAGCAGTTGCCGCACCGCGGCGACGTCGGCGTCCGGCATATCCGTTTTGCTGATCGCGGCGATATGTCGTTTATTCGCGCCAATATCCAGTAGCCCGGCGGGTAAGCGACTTTCGGTATCATTTGCCGCGTGGACATAAATCAACGTATCGACATCCTGCAGCGTGGTAATTAATGCGTGGTACCAGCGCGGATGACTGAAATATTCCCCCGGGGTGTCAATATCGCCTTTCTCGTTAAATTCCACGGCCTGCGTTTTTCTCGCGAGGGAATAATTCCCCTGCAACGCATTAAATAGCGTTGTTTTTCCCGCACCCACCGTACCGACAAATGCAATACGTTTCATTGCCGCCTCTAATTAGCTTTTGGTTAACTCGCAGAGGGTGTAATTTAATAATCGGCCAAGCCCGCTCACCGTCTGCAGCAGCGCCTCTTCTACCGCGCCGACCGAGCCATAAATCACCAGCGCGCCGCTAAACCGGTCGAGAAAACCGATATGCACATCGGCGGCCTTCATCGCTAAATCACCGGCGATCATGGCGGTTTCTCCAGGGGTTAAGGTCATAATGCCGATAGCGCCGGATTCGGGAACGCCGATCTTTTTCGCCAGTTCTGCCCCAGGATGTGCAATCAGATGCGCCAGCGTCACCTGCTTGCCGGGTACAAATTCCTGAATGATGCGTTCTTTATCCATGGCTCACCGCTCCGCTAAAACTTGCGCTTATCGTGACAAGTTTCCGCTGGAGTAAATAACAAAATTCGGCAAGTTGATTTGAAAGGTGAGATAGATCACTTATAAACAGAAATAAAAAAGCGCGGGAGAATTCCCGCGCCTGAAATAATTAAATGAACATTACAGCGGCTGAGTTTGCGCTTCAACAACCGCCAGCGCGACCATATTCACGATACGCCGTACCGAAGCAATTGGCGTCAGGATATGCACCGGCTTTGCGACGCCCATCAGCACCGGTCCGACGGTGACGCCTTCAGAGCTGGAGACGCGAAGTAAGTTGTAACTAATACGCGCCGCTTCCATATTCGGCATCACCAGAATATTGGCCGAACCTTTCAGCGGGCTGTCCGGCATCCGCTCATTACGAATGCTTTCCACCAGCGCGGCATCGCCGTGCATTTCGCCATCGATCATCAGCTCCGGCGCCTGCGCCTTCACCAGCTCCAGCGCCTGACGCATTTTGCTGGCGGACGGGCAGTCCGAGGAACCAAAGTTCGAGTGCGACAGCAGCGCCACCCGCGGTTCAATCCCGAATCGACGAACGGTTTCTGCCGCCATCAGGGTGATCTCGGCAATTTGCTCCGGCGAGGGATCGTGGTTGACGTAGGTGTCGGCGATAAAGGTGTTGCCGCTCGGCAGCAGCAGCGCGTTCATCGCCCCGGCCGCATGAACCCCTTCGCGGTAGCCAAACAGCGGCTGAATGACGCTGTAGTGCTCGTGATAGTCACCGATGGTGCCGCAGATCATCGCATCGGCTTCGCCGCGCTGCACCATGATCGCGCCAATGACCGTAGTGTTGCTGATCACCGCCCGCTGCGCCTGCTCCTGGGTGATCCCGCGGCGCTTCATCAGGGTGTAATATTCATTCCAGTACTCTTTGAAGCGCGGATCGGATTCGTTATTGACGATCTCAAAATCAACCCCGGCTTTGATCTGCAGTCCCAGCTTCTGGATGCGCATCTCAATGACGCCGGGACGACCGATCAGAATCGGTTTCGCCAGCCCAAGGGAGACCAGCTCCTGAGTCGCGTGCAGTACGCGGGTATCTTCGCCTTCCGCCAGTACCACCCGCTTCGGCTCTTTGCGCGCCTGCGAGAAAATCGGCTTCATAAACAGGTTCGTTTTGTAGACGAACTCGCTGAGCTTCTCGATGTACGCATCAAAATCGGCGATCGGGCGGGTCGCGACGCCGGAGTCCATCGCCGCTTTCGCTACTGCCGGAGCAATCTTGACGATCAGCCGCGGGTCGAACGGCTTCGGAATGATATATTCCGCGCCGAAGCTCAGATCCTGATCGCCGTAGGCGGAGGCCACCACTTCGCTCTGTTCAGCGTGCGCCAGCTCGGCAATCGCGTGCACCGCCGCCAGCTTCATCTCTTCGTTAATCGCCGTTGCGCCGACGTCCAGCGCGCCGCGGAAGATGAACGGGAAGCACAGCACGTTGTTCACCTGGTTCGGATAGTCGGAGCGGCCGGTACAAATAATGGCGTCGGAGCGCACCTCTTTCGCCAGCGGCGGCAGAATCTCCGGCTCCGGGTTAGCCAGCGCCAGAATCATCGGCGCGCGGGCCATTTTCTTCACCATCTCCTGAGTCAGCACTTTCGGGCCCGAGCAGCCGAGGAAAATGTCCGCCCCGTCAATCACGTCATCCAGCGTGCGTTTGCCGCTGTCTTCAACCGCATAGGCCGCTTTCGTCTCCGCCATATTTGGCTCGCGGCCCTTATAGATAACGCCTTTCGAGTCGCAGACCACGATGTTGTGTTTCTGCATCCCCAGCGCCACCAGCAGGTTCATACAGGCAATCGCCGCCGCGCCCGCGCCGGAGACCACCATCCGCACGTCGGAGATGTTTTTCTCCACCACCCGCAGACCGTTAAGAATCGCCGCGGTACTGATAATCGCTGTCCCGTGCTGATCGTCATGGAAAACCGGAATATTCATGCGCTCGCGCAGCTTTTGCTCGATGTAGAAGCACTCCGGCGCTTTGATATCTTCAAGGTTGATACCGCCGAAGGTCGGCTCCAGCGCCGCGACGACGTTGATAAATTTGTCCGGGTCCAGTTCATCGACTTCAATATCGAACACATCGATACCGGCGAATTTTTTAAACAGAACGCCTTTGCCTTCCATCACCGGCTTACCGGCCAGCGCGCCGATATTGCCCAGCCCCAGAACGGCCGTGCCGTTGGAGACCACCGCCACAAGGTTGCCGCGCGCGGTATATTTATAGGCTGCCAGCGGATCCTTCTCGATTTCCAGACAGGGCGCGGCGACGCCCGGCGAGTAGGCCAGGGCCAGATCGCGTTGGGTAGCCAGCGGTTTTGTCGGGGAGACCTGGATTTTTCCGGGGACCGGGAATTCGTGGAAATCAAGGGCGCTTTGTTTTAACTGCTCATCCATTTTATCGTTCCTTTCACGTATCGATCGTAGGGGGTGAAACGTTATCGCGTACCTGGTGTTCACCCTAAAGGGCCACCTAGTATCTCGCCTGACGGCTTCGTAAACTTTGAACACCGCCAAACTCTCGCCATAACAAAGTTATATTTGTTATCGATTTATATTGTTTATGTAACTTAGTTTCAGAAGCAAGGATAGCCCCGTCTGCTATGCTTTTTAGTTATGCAACTCATCACCCTCTCTATCCTAATCCAATAAAAACTCATGTAACCTATTGTTTCAGGAGCACATTATGTCCCGTAGAGAACTAGCCAACGCCATCCGCGCCCTGAGTATGGATGCAGTCCAGAAAGCCAACTCCGGCCACCCCGGCGCGCCAATGGGTATGGCCGATATCGCCGAGGTGCTATGGAACGATTTCCTCAAGCACAATCCTGAAAACCCGCAATGGTACGATCGCGACCGCTTTATTCTCTCCAACGGCCACGCGTCGATGCTGCTCTACAGCCTGCTGCATCTGACGGGCTATGACCTGCCCATCGAAGAGATAAAAAACTTCCGTCAGCTGCATTCAAAAACCCCGGGCCACCCGGAGATTGGCTATACGCCGGGAGTGGAAACCACCACCGGTCCGCTGGGGCAAGGACTGGCAAATGCCGTGGGCCTGGCTATCGCCGAGCGCACGCTGGCGGCCCAGTTTAATCAGCCAGACCATGAGATCGTCGATCACTTCACCTACGTGTTTATGGGCGATGGCTGCCTGATGGAGGGGATTTCTCACGAAGTGTGCTCTCTGGCGGGGACGTTAGGACTAGGCAAGCTGATCGGCTTCTACGACCACAACGGCATTTCCATTGATGGCGAAACCAAAGGCTGGTTTACCGATGACACGGCAAAACGCTTTGAGGCCTATCACTGGCATGTGGTGCATGAAATTGACGGCCACGACCCCGAAGCCGTGAAGAAAGCGATTCTGGAAGCCCAGAGCGTGAAGGACAAACCCTCGCTGATTATCTGCCGTACGGTGATAGGCTTTGGTTCGCCGAATAAAGCCGGGAAAGAAGAGGCCCACGGCGCCGCGCTGGGAGAACAGGAAGTGGCGCTGGCGCGCCAGCAGCTGGGCTGGCATCACCCGGCGTTTGAGATCCCGAAAGAGATCTACCGGGCCTGGGACGCGCGTGAAAAGGGACAAAAGGCGCAGAAAAGCTGGGAGGAGAAGTTTGCCGCCTATCAGCAGGCCCATCCGCAGCTGGCGGCGGAGTTTACGCGGCGCATGAGCGGCGGACTGCCTGAGTCGTGGGATGAAACGACGCGGAAGTATATTGCCGATCTGCAGGCTAACCCGGCGAAAATCGCCACCCGCAAGGCTTCGCAAAATGCCCTCGATGCCTACGGCCCGCATCTGCCGGAACTGCTGGGCGGCTCCGCTGACCTCGCGCCCAGCAACCTGACCATCTGGAAAGGATCGACTTCGCTGAAAGAGGATCCGGCGGGTAACTATATCCACTACGGCGTACGCGAGTTCGGGATGACGGCCATCGCCAACGGCATCGCGCATCACGGCGGGTTTGTCCCCTATACCGCCACCTTCCTGATGTTCGTCGAATATGCCCGCAACGCGGCGCGTATGGCGGCGCTGATGAAAGCGCGGCAAATCATGGTCTATACCCACGACTCCATCGGTCTCGGCGAAGATGGTCCGACGCACCAGGCGGTAGAACAGCTGGCCAGCCTGCGCCTGACGCCAAACTTCAGCACCTGGCGACCGTGCGATCAGGTGGAGGCCGCGGTGGCGTGGAAGCTGGCGGTCGAACGTCACAGCGGGCCGACGGCGCTGATCCTCTCAAGGCAAAATCTGGCGCAAATGGCGCGCACGCCGGAGCAGGTACAGAATATCGCCCGCGGCGGCTACGTGCTGAAGGACGCTGGCGGCAAGCCGGACCTGATCCTGATAGCTACCGGTTCGGAAGTCGAGATCACCGTGCTGGCGGCGGAGAAGCTGCTGGCCAAAGGGGTGAACGTGCGCGTGGTTTCCCTGCCATCGACCGACGTGTTTGATGCCCAGGAGGAAGCCTACCGGGAATCGGTCCTGCCGTCGGACGTCAGCGCCCGCGTCGCGGTTGAGGCCGGCATCGCCGACTACTGGTATAAGTATGTGGGGCTAAAAGGCAAAATCGTCGGCATGACCGGCTACGGTGAATCGGCCCCCGCGGATAAGCTCTTCCCTTACTTCGGCTTTACCGTTGAGCATATCGTTACCGTAGGGGACGAGGTACTGAACGGGTAACCCATAGCGTGGGCCAGGCGTCTGGCCCCTGCCAATTATCGCACTGCGGCTGCCGCGCGTAGCGTACCAGGCTAAACCGCTGGCCGTCATAGCGCCAGCGCGTTTGCGTCCCGCAGTCGCCGGGCGCGCGCCCTTTATCCAGCGTCACCAGTTCCTGGCGTCGATCGTCGTAGCGGGCGTTTACCAGTTCGACATCGCGCGGCCCGTCGCCGGGGGGCTGGAAAGGCAGAGTGAGCCGTACCGGATGAGCAATATACGGCCGCTGGCGCGACACCAGCCAGGCCAGCCAAATGGTGTTGTAGGCGCCCGCTTCGCAGCTGGTCATCAGCAGCACCCTATCGTCGGTCAGCGCGGCAACCCGCACCTCGCGGCGAAACGGATCCAGCGAACAGGCGCTGCTGTTCATGCGCTCGTTGCCATAATCCATGAGATCGTTAAGTTCATCGCGGCTGAGGGGGGACTCCGCCACGTCGATTCTCGCCACCGAGCGCAGCGCCGGGGCGGGCGGAACGCTGAGCGGCGGCTCTTCCCCCTTCCCTACCCACGCGGTTTCGCTCCCCACGCGCTTCTGCCGGCTATCGATAAACAGCAGGGCGGCTTTCAGCCCCTGTAAAGAGATGGCCTGCAGGCCATTTTCGAGGGTTATCGCCTTTGCTGCCTGCACCTGCTGCAGAAAGGCATCAATGGTGACGCTATCGTCGGTTTCAAGCAGTTTGTCGGCGATCTGCCAATGTTTATCGCCCAGAGACAGGGGTTTACCATCGAGGCGAAGGCGCGGCGCAATCGGCGCCAGCGCCGCGACCGGATTGCCCACGCCGCCGAGTTCAATGCGCAGGCTGGCGTTGGTGGCCGCCCCGGCGCTGCGGGTGAGGGTCATGACCAGGCCGTGATGCAGCCCGACGTTGCGGGCCACGCAGAAGTTCTGATTGTTGCAGGTTACCTGCCAGTCATTGAAGAGCTGTTGTGCCGGCGCCGCCCGCACCAGCGACGTCGGCAGTAAACCGAAAAGCAGAAACAAAATAACCCGATGCAACATGAGCGGCACAACCCCGGAGAAAACGCCATACACAGCGGCTATGTTCACCAGCGGCGAGGTTTTACTCAATCGGATTTATCAGAGATCCCCGTTCATCAGCCCGGAGGTTTGCAAATATTGCAGCAGGATCACCGCTTTGCCATCGCGGATCTCCCCGTTCGCCATCATCTCCAGCGCCCGATGATAAGGGAGCTCCAGCACCTCAATATCTTCATCATCAACGCCGCCGCCATCGTTGGCCCGCTGAGTATCGTTATATTCGGCAATAAAGAAATAGATAAGCTCGGTGACGCCGCCGGGCGACATAAACAGTTCAAACAGTTTGCGCACTTCACCGACTTCGAAACCGGTCTCTTCAATAGCTTCTTTGCGCACGCACTCCTCCGGCTCATCGCTGTCCAGCAGCCCGGCGCAGGTTTCAATCAGCATCCCGTCTTCGTTGCCGTTTACCCAGGTCGCGATGCGAAACTGGCGAACCAGCACGACGGTCTGCTTATGGCGGTTATACAGCAAGATGGTAGCGCCGTTGCCGCGATCGTAGACTTCGCGTCTATGGCGAACCACGCTGCCGTCGCTGCGCGTCAGTTCATAGGTCATGTTGCGCAAAAGGAACCAGTTTTCGGAGAGGATTTTATCTTTGATAATGTTGATATTGAGTGACATACGAGCCCCACAGCGTGAAATGACGATTCCATACTACGCTGTGAAGCCCGCTTTGTCGTCAGTGAAGCGGAATCGATTTAACCTCGAGGAAGTCCATTATCCCCTGCGCCGCGTGGCGGCCTTCCGCCATGGCGGTCACCACCAGATCGGCGCCACGCACCGCATCGCCGCCGGCAAACACTTTGCGATGGGTGGTCTGGTAGCGGTAGCGGCTTTCCACATTGGCCTTGATTCGACCCCGGCTATCGAGCTTAACGCCCACCGATTCCAGCCACGGCATACCGTGCGGATGGAAACCAAAGGCCATGATCACCGCGTCGGCGGGCATGACAAACTCGCTTCCGGGGATTGGCGACGGGCTGCGGCGCCCCTGAGCGTCCGGCGCGCCCAGCCGGGTACGCAGAAAGCGTACGCCGTTGACGTGTCCCTTTTCGTTCAGCTCCAGGGTGACCGGCTGGACGTTAAATTCAAACTGCGCCCCCTCTTCGCGCGCGTTTTTCACCTCTTTCTTCGAACCAGGCATATTGGCTTCATCGCGACGATAGGCGCAGGTAACCTGCTTCGCGCCGTGGCGCAGCGCGGTACGCACGCAGTCCATCGCCGTATCGCCGCCGCCGAGCACCACGACGTTCAGCCCTTCGGTGTTGACGTAAGGCTCTTCCGGCAGCTCAAGCAGCCCCATCACCTGTTTGGTGTTGGCTATCAGGAACGGCAGCGCGTCATATACGCCGGGCGCGTCTTCATTCGGCAGATCCGCTTTCATCGAGCGATAGGTTCCGGCGCCAATAAATACCGCGTCATAGTCATCAAGCAGCGTCGTCAGCGGGATATCTTTGCCTATCTCGCAGTTCAGCTCAAAGCGCACGCCCATCTGGGTAAAGATTTCCCGCCGCCGGGCAAGCAGAGATTTATCCAGCTTAAAGGCCGGAATACCAAAGGTCAGCAGACCGCCAATTTCCGGGTGACGGTCAAAGACCACCGGACTCACGCCGTTACGCACCAGACGGTCGGCGCAGGCGAGCCCGGCAGGACCCGCGCCGATAATCGCCACCCGCTTGCCGCTTTCAACGACCTGAGAAAGATCCGGCCGCCAGCCGTTGGCCAGCGCCTGGTCGGAGATATAGCGTTCAATGTTGCCGATAGTCACCGAACCGTGCTCATCGCGCAGCGTGCAGGCCCCTTCGCACAGGCGATCCTGCGGGCAGACGCGGCCGGTAATTTCCGGCAGGCAGTTGGTCTGGTGAGAAAGCTCCACGGCGGCGGAAATATCCCCCTTTTTCACGCGTTCAATCCATTGCGGAATGTGGTTATGCAGCGGACAGGTCCATTCACAAATGCTGTGCTCGCCGCACGTCAGGCAGCGCTCCGCCTCGCGGTTGGCCTGCCCGGCGCTGAACGGCAGATAGATTTCGCTAAAATTGGCCTTACGCGCCTCGGCGGATAGCTTGTCGGGCTCGCCGCGCGGCGGCGTCGCGGCCATCTGCGCGACTTTGCCCGCGGAGCAAGGCGCCATCGCCGCGCCGGGGTGGCCAAGACGCGCCGCGCGCTGACGCCGCTGTTTCGCCAGATTCACCAGCGTGCTGTCCGTTGCCAGTACCAGCGCTTCGGCCGGGCAGTTTTGTACGCAGGCGGGCCCCTCTTCGCGACCGCTGCACAAATCGCATTTATGCGCCGTCGCTTTGACCCTCTCCTCCTGTACCGGCGTCAGGACGATTTGCATCACGCCAAACGGGCAGGCAACCATACAGGATTTACAGCCGATGCATTTCTCCTGATTAACCTGGACGCTGTCGTTAAGCTGGCTGATGGCGCCATTGGGACAACTGCGGGCGCACGGCGCCCCTTCACAATGGTGGCAGGTTACGGCGTTACGTTTTTGCTCGTTTTTGATAACCGTAATGCGCGGCAAAAAACGCTGCGGGGTCAAAACATGCTGCTCATCGTTGTGCGCCATGACGCAGGCAACTTCACAAGCCTTGCATCCGATGCACTTATGACTATCGCTTAAAATAAAGTGGTTCATGACATCCTTCAGTCTTCGTGGTGAATAACCCCTCAATTCGCATGCTTATCTATTACCCGACAAAACGGTGCCGGAACAATGTGCATTTGCACAGGTTGCCGATTTTTTGGTAATAACCCGAGGTGGATCAATTTTTTTGACTTAAATGAAATCACGTTTTATTTAGCTAAGTAATAATGCGCTACGTATGCGCCACCGCGGCGGCGCGCCGAAAGGAAGGAGCAGGTAGAGGAAGAAAGAGAGTTCTTTACGCTGCCATAAAAGGCACACGATAAATTACACTATCTCCTTATTTTCTCCACGATTGCCTGAGGGCTTGCCGCTAGAGTGTCACAGGCTGTGCAATAACAAAAAAATGTGCAAAATGAGGTCCTAATTCTGATGGCGAATTTTTTTATCGATCGCCCCATTTTTGCGTGGGTACTGGCAATACTTTTATGCCTGACCGGTACGCTCGCAATTTTGTCGCTTCCCGTTGAGCAATATCCCGACCTTGCCCCGCCTAACGTACGGATCACAGCGAACTATCCGGGCGCTTCGGCACAGACGCTGGAAAATACGGTCACCCAGGTTATCGAGCAAAATATGACCGGCCTCGATAACCTGATGTATATGTCATCCCAGAGCAGCGGCACCGGCCAGGCCACCGTGACGCTGAGCTTTACCGCCGGGACCGATCCGGATGAAGCGGTCCAGCAGGTGCAGAACCAGCTACAGTCGGCGATGCGCAAACTGCCGCAGGCCGTCCAGAACCAGGGCGTAACGGTGCGTAAAACCGGGGATACCAATATCCTGACGATCGCCTTCGTCTCTACCGACGGCAGTATGGATAAACAGGATATCGCCGACTACGTCGCCAGTAATATTCAGGACCCGCTCAGCCGGGTCAACGGCGTCGGAGATATTGACGCCTATGGTTCGCAGTATTCGATGCGCATCTGGCTCGATCCGGCCAAACTCAACAGCTTTCAGATGACGGCGAAAGACGTCACTGATGCCATCTCTTCGCAAAACGCGCAGATCGCCGTCGGCCAGCTGGGCGGCACGCCGTCGGTGGATAAACAGGCGCTCAACGCGACGATTAATTCACAATCGCTGTTACAAACGCCGGAACAGTTCCGTGATATTACCCTGCGGGTTAATCAGGACGGTTCGGAAGTCACCCTTGGCGACGTCGCCACCGTCGAGATGGGGGCGGAAAAATACGATTACCTCAGCCGCTACAACCGCCAGGCGGCGTCCGGGCTGGGGGTTAAGCTGGCCTCTGGCGCAAACGAAATGGCGACCGCTGAACGCGTCATCAGCCGTCTGAACGAGCTGTCGCAATATTTCCCGCACGGCCTGGAATATAAAGTCGCTTACGAAACCACCTCATTCGTTAAGGCGTCGATTACCGACGTCGTGAAAACGCTGCTTGAAGCCATCGCGCTGGTCTTTCTCGTGATGTATCTGTTCCTGCAGAACTTCCGCGCCACGCTGATCCCGACCATCGCCGTTCCGGTGGTGCTGATGGGAACCTTTGCCGTCCTTTACGCCTGCGGCTACAGCATCAACACCTTAACCATGTTCGCGGTGGTGCTGGCGATAGGCCTGCTGGTGGACGATGCCATCGTGGTGGTAGAGAACGTCGAGCGTATCATGAGCGAGGAGGGCCTCTCGCCGCGTGAAGCGACGCGAAAATCAATGGGGCAGATTCAGGGCGCGCTGGTCGGTATCGCCATGGTGCTATCGGCGGTATTTGTGCCGATGGCCTTCTTCGGCGGCACCACCGGCGCGATCTACCGCCAGTTCTCGATTACCATCGTCTCGGCGATGGTGCTGTCGGTGCTGGTGGCGATGATCCTCACCCCGGCGCTGTGCGCCACATTGCTTAAACCCGTTCATAAAGGCGAAACCCACGGGCAGCGGGGCTTTTTTGGCTGGTTTAACCGCACGTTTAACCGCAACGCCAGCCGCTACGAAACCGCGGTCGGTAAAATTCTTCATCGTTCGCTGCGCTGGATAATGATCTACGTCCTGCTGCTGGGCGGGATGGTCTTTCTGTTTCTGCATCTGCCCACGTCATTCCTGCCGCTGGAAGACCGCGGCATGTTTACCACTTCGGTGCAGTTGCCGAGCGGCTCAACCCAGCAGCAAACCCTGAAGGTGGTGCAGCAGGCGGAAGACTACTTCCTGAACAATGAGAAGCAAAACGTCGAATCGGTATTCGCGACCATCGGCTCCGGCCCCGGCGGCAACGGCCAGAACGTGGCGCGTATGTTCGTACGCCTGAAGGACTGGGACGAACGCGATCCCACAACCGGTTCATCTTTCGCCATCATTGAACGCGCAACCAAAGCGTTTAACAAAATTAAAGAAGCGCGCGTCTTTGCCAGCAGTCCGCCGGCCATCAGCGGTCTGGGCAGCTCCGCCGGTTTTGATATGGAGCTGGAGGATCACGCGGGCAACGGACACGAAGCGCTGATGGCCGCCCGCGATACCCTGCTGGAGCTGGCCGGCAAAAATAACCAGCTCACCCGCGTCCGCCACAACGGCCTCGACGATAGCCCGCAGCTTCAGGTGGACATCGATCAGCGTAAAGCGCAGGCGCTGGGCGTCTCTATCGACGATATCAACGACACCCTGCAGACCGCGTGGGGGTCAAGCTACGTCAACGACTTTATGGATCGCGGCCGCGTGAAGAAGGTCTACGTTCAGGCGGCCGCGCCGTATCGCATGCTGCCGGACGATATCAACCTGTGGTACGTGCGCAACAGCAGCGGTACGATGGTGCCCTTCTCCGCCTTCGCGACCTCGCGCTGGGAGACCGGCTCGCCGCGTCTGGAGCGCTACAACGGCTACTCGGCGGTAGAGATCGTCGGTGAAGCCGCGCCGGGCGTCAGTACCGGTAGCGCCATGACGATTATGGAAGAGCTGGCCCAGCAGCTGCCGAACGGCTTTGGTCTCGAATGGACGGCGATGTCTTATCAGGAGCGGCTCTCCGGGGCGCAGGCGCCGGCGCTGTACGCCATTTCGCTGCTGGTGGTGTTCCTGTGCCTGGCGGCGCTGTATGAAAGCTGGTCGGTGCCGTTCTCGGTGATGCTGGTGGTGCCGCTGGGGGTTATCGGCGCGCTGCTGGCCACCTGGATGCGCGGCCTGGAAAACGATGTCTATTTCCAGGTAGGCCTGCTGACGGTTATCGGCCTGTCGGCGAAGAACGCCATTCTTATTGTCGAATTTGCCAATGAGCTGAATCAGAAAGGCGAAGATCTGCTTACCGCCACGCTCTCCGCCTGCCGCCAGCGTCTGCGGCCGATCCTGATGACCTCACTGGCGTTTATCTTCGGCGTACTGCCGATGGCCACCAGCACAGGGGCGGGCTCCGGCAGCCAGCATGCCGTCGGCACCGGGGTGATGGGCGGGATGATTTCCGCTACGGTGCTGGCTATCTTCTTCGTGCCGCTGTTCTTTGTGCTGGTACGTCGCCGCTTCCCGCTCAAGGAACGGCCGCAATAATCGGGACGCGCCCTGACGATATTTTCGCCAGGGCCAAATAACAGAAAAGGCGACCGGACAGGTCGCCTTTTTCATGTGGTCGCTTCAACTGCATTATTATTCTGCCTGTGAAATCGCCATGCTTTTATTGCGGAAAACTATTTACGAAGCATGCCTTCGATAAAGTCTTTCCAGTTCCCCAGTTCGTGTTCAATCATAATAGCCTCTCTTATTATTATGGGTGATTTTATGCAAATTCATTGATGGTTAAAAGCCTGTTTGCGCTATCGTACTGATAACTTTCATTACCCCCTGCGGAACGTTCTCTTTCATTCGTAAGTACTATGAGCCGATTTTGCGCATTTTAATGTGACCAACAGCAACATTTAGCAACATTTGTTCATCAGCCTGAATCACCGGGATCCGCCTTGAGGCCAGGAAACACCGTCAGGGAGCGTTTAAAAAACAGCCAAAATGTAACGATGAATATATCCCGACGGGAAAAAACGATATTTATTAAAGCATTTCACGTATTATTTATTCAGGGCTTATATATTCGGAACATTCTTAGCCAATCGTTTAATTCAACGGAAAAGGTTTAATCATGCTTACCATGTACGGGATAAAAAACTGCGACACCATAAAAAAGGCTCGCCGCTGGCTGGAGACGCAGCAGATAGAATATCGCTTTCATGATTATCGTGTCGATGGTCTGGATCGCACTTTATTAGATACCTTTATCGCTGAACTCGGCTGGGAAGCCCTGCTTAACACCCGGGGGACGACGTGGCGCAAGCTGGATGAAACGGTCCGCGCCGGTATCAATAACGCCGACGCTGCGGCAAAACTGATGCTGGAAATGCCGGCAATCATTAAACGCCCATTGCTCTGCGCGCCCGGTCAGCCTATGCTGCTGGGTTTCAGTGAATCAAGTTATCAGCAGTTTAACGAGGTGTAGTCTATGTCTTGCCCGGTCATTGAGCTGGCTCAGCAGCTTATTCGCCGCCCTTCCCTCAGCCCCGATGATGCGGGATGCCAGGCGTTAATGATTGAACGCCTGCGTGCGATTGGCTTTACCGTTGAACCGATGGATTTCGGGGATACCCAAAACTTCTGGGCCTGGCGCGGGCGCGGGGAAACGCTGGCGTTTGCCGGCCATACCGATGTCGTCCCGTCGGGGGACGCCGATCGCTGGATTAATCCCCCCTTTGAACCCACCATTCGCGACGGCATGCTGTTTGGCCGCGGCGCCGCGGATATGAAAGGCTCGCTCGCGGCAATGGTCGTCGCCGCCGAACGTTTTGTCGCTCAGTATCCGAATCATAAAGGTCGTCTGGCCTTCCTGATCACTTCTGATGAAGAAGCCAGCGCCAAAAACGGCACCGTTAAGGTTGTTGAAGCGCTGATGGCGCGCAACGAGCGCCTGGATTATTGCCTGGTCGGCGAACCGTCCAGCACCGAAGTCGTCGGCGATGTGGTGAAAAACGGCCGTCGCGGCTCGCTGACCTGCAACCTGACCATTCACGGCGTGCAGGGGCACGTGGCCTACCCGCATCTCGCCGATAACCCGGTGCACCGCGCCGCGCCGATGCTGGCGGAGCTGGTGAATATCGAATGGGATAAGGGCAACGAGTTCTTTCCGCCGACCAGTATGCAAATCGCTAACGTGCAGGCCGGCACCGGCAGCAACAACGTGATTCCCGGCGATATGTTCGTCCAGTTCAACTTCCGCTTTAGCACCGAGCTGACCGACGAAATGATTAAAGCGCGCGTCGTGGCGCTGCTGGAGAAGTACGCGCTGCGCTACAGCGTCGACTGGTGGCTCTCAGGCCAGCCGTTCCTGACCAGCCGCGGTAAGCTGGTTGATGCGGTGGTTAACGCCATTGAGCACTATAATGAAATAAAACCGCAGCTGCTGACCAACGGCGGCACCTCCGACGGGCGCTTTATCGCGCGTATGGGCGCGCAGGTGGTTGAACTGGGGCCAGTGAACGCCACCATTCATAAAATAAACGAGTGTGTGAATGCCGCCGACCTCCAGCTGCTGGCGCGGATGTACCAACGCATCATGGAACAGCTGGTCGCCTGACGGCATCAATAGAGAAGAGGTAAGCGCATGGATTGGCTAACGAAATACTGGTGGGTTCTGGTGTTGGTATTTTTGGTGGGCGTGATGATCAACGTGATTAAAGATCTGACCCGCGTTGACCACAAAAAATTTCTCAACAATAAACCGGATCTGCCCCCGCATCGCGACTTCAACGACAAGTGGGACGACGATGACGACTGGCCGAAGAACGACCCGTCGAAGAAGAAGTAACATCTTACCGCGGATTGCCATAAAGCAATCGCCCGGCGAGTTCGACGCGGGTCAAGTAGCCCTGACAGATACGCAGCATCGCCTCCGGGAAAATATCCCACTCTGCGCTCTTTTCCCGGGGGCGGCGCTTAACGCGCCTTGCCCGGGCTACGGGTTTCCAGCTCGTTGCAAGTCCGGTAGCCCGGACAGATGCGCAGCATCGGCTCCGGGAAATTATCCCACTCTGCGCTCTTTTCCCGGGGGCGGCGCTTAACGCGCCTTGCCCGGGCTACGGGTTTACAGCCCGTCTGCCGGCCGGTAGCCTGGACTGATGCGCAGCATCGCCTCCGGGGAATTACCCCACTCTGCGCTCTTTATCCCGGGGGCGGCGCTTAACGCGCCTTGCCCGGGCTACGGGTTTCCTGCTCGTCTGCAGGTCCGGTACTCGGACAGATGCGCAGCATCGCCTCCGGGAAATTACCCCACTCTGCGCTCTTTTCCCGGGAGCGGCGCTTAACGCGCCTTGCCCGGGCTACGGGTTTCCAGCTCGTCTGCAGGTCCGGTAGCCCGAACAGATGCGCAGCATCGGCTCCGGAAAATTACCCCACTCTGCGCTCTTTTCCCGGGGGCGGCGCTTAACGCGCCTTGCCCGGGCTACGGGTTTACAGCCCGTCTGCCGGCCGGTAGCCCGGACAGATGCGCAGCATCGCCTCCGGGAAATTATCCCACTCTGCGCTCTTTTCCCGGGGGCGGCGCTTAACGCGCCTTGCCCGGGCTACGGGTTTACAGCTCGTTGCAGGTCCGGTAGCCCGGACTGATGCGCAGCATCGCCTCCGGGAAATTATCCCACTCTGCGCTCTTTATCCCGGGGGCGGCGCTTAACGCGCCTTGCCCGGGCTACGGGTTTCCAGCCCGTCTGCAGGTCCGGTAGCCCGGACAGGCGCATCGCGCCGCCTCCGGGTTTATTATCACAGCAGTTCAATAATATCGCTGTCTTTCGGCGTGCTGCCGCTGAGGGCTTCGTCGAAATAGTGCTTCGGTACGGTAAAGCGCAGATGATCGAGGGCAAACTGCATACTGCGATCGTCAATCGCGTGCCCCAGATCTTCAACAATATCCAGCGTCACGTCACCGCCGGCCTGCTGCAGCGCCTCCTGCCCCGCCACCGCCCACGCCAGATCGATCACCCGATCTTCACCGCCGTGGATCAGGTGAACAGTGGTCGCGGTCGTCGCGGTCTCCGGCAGCGTCGCATAGCGGCCGTTAAAGGCGATCACCCGCGATGCCAGACCCGGCTCGGCTTTAATGCTCTCCAGCGACATAATCGCCCCCTGTGAGAAGCCGATCAGCGCCGTCGCCTGCGGGCTGACGCCGCTCTGCTGTTGCCAGTAGCGCACCGTTTCGATAAAGGTCGGCATGATGGCATCCACTCGCTGCTGGCGGTTTTCTTCGCTAACGCCCTGCACGGAAAACCACTGGCGTCCCGGAGGCGGACCGCACGGCTCAGCGCCGCCGATACTGACAATCAGCGCATCGGGAAACAGCGGCGCAAACCAGCTACCGATTTGCCCCATGGCCACCGGGTTATCGCCGACGCCATGAAACAGCAGCAGCAGTTGCTGTGCAGGTGTCGCGGGGCTTTGAACAATAAAATGATCGTGTTTCATGGCTGTCTCCTTAATGTCTGCAAGGAAGTTTACGCCGCAGGCGAAATATGACCATGCCATTTAACTGAAGGAGTTAGTTAAAAAAATTGCAGCATTTGAACCTGCCGGCGCAGGTCGTTGGCGCGGTTTTCATCCAGGCTGAGCAGCGCCTGCGCCGCTTCTTCGCGCAGCCTGGCCAGCAGCGCTTTCCGTCCGGATAAACCTAACGTTTGGCAAAGCGCGGCCTCATCCTGCTGCTGCAGGCGGGCCCGCAGCGCCGGAAGCGGCAGCTCCACCAATATAAGCAGGCGATTGAGGCTACCCGCCGAGGTCAGCAGCGGACGATGGGCAAAAGCAAAACCCGCCACCTCCAGCCAGTCTTCTTCAGTAAGAATAGTCGCTTTCAGCGCCGTCAGCGGCACAGGTTCATCTCGCCACTCGCGCAGCCAGAATTCGTCGCGCTGCAGCCGTTGGGCTTCTTCGCGTGCCAGGCGATGGCCCGCTTCGCTGAGAGGATAGAGCGCCATCGCGGTGTAACAGCCGCTGCTGGCTTCCCGATGCGTGCCCAGCCGCACCAGCGTAAAACCGCAGCGTTGCCAGAAGCGCCACAGCTCAGGCGTGTAGCCAAAACTCACCGAGAGATAATCCCGGTCCGCAGCCTGCGACGCCGCCCGGACCACCAGCCGCTGCCCCAGCCCTTCGCGCTGGCGAGCCGGATGCACGGCAATACGGCTGATGCGCAGCCCCGCTAACGTAGCCGCCAGTGGGCTACCGCCGTGCGCCGCCAGCGACTGCGCCACCAGATTGCCGCGCGGACGACGATAGCCGGCCCACACCGCCTGGCTAAGCGGCGGCTCAAGACCGCCCTCCTCCACCAGCCATAGCGATCCGGCGATGCGCTCCCCGCCGCGGGCGCAGGTAAAATGCTGCCCCGGCGCATCCATCATGCGCCGGAGGTCCAGCGGCGACGTGCGATAGTGGGCCCCGGAGAGCAGCTGATACATCGCTTCCGGTAACGCAGGCTGTCGCCGCCAGCTCTCCTGGCTGACGCTTTCCAGCACGATATCGCCGCCTGGCGCGTGCTGAAAGGTCTCGTCGTTGAACAGCAGCAGCCGCGCAATCGCCGCCTCCAGCGGGCAGCCGCTTGCCCAACGGATGGGCGTCGTCAGGCTAAACTGCCGTAAGTGCGCAAAACTGGCGCAAAACTTAAGCAAAAAGCCGCGTCCCGTCCCCTCGTACCCCTGAACGGTAGTGGTCAACAGCGTCCTCGGGAAGCGGGAGACCAGCTGGCGCAGCAGCGGCCCGGGGATGGCCGCGGCCTCATCGACAATCAGCCATCCGGCGGTGCAGCCGGAAGCCAGCAGTGCGTCGGGGGCCATAAAGCGGAAAGCCTCCCCGGCGAATGTCGCCATCACCTCCGCTGCTCCCCGCGCCGGTGCCGTGACGATGGCATCTCCCCCCAGATGGCGAATAAGCATTCCCGCGAGCGCGGACTTGCCTCGCCCGCGCTCGGCGGTTAGCGCCGCAATACCGGGAGGGAACCGGGCCAGTTCGGCAAGCACGGCAGCCTGCTCCGCCTGCGGATGTCCGTCGGCGGGATGCCATGGCGGGCGCACGGGTAACGCGGGCGCCGCAAGTTCATTGCCCTGCCGCCAGAGAATGGACGCGTTATCCGCACTAATCTGTTGGCAAAAACGATAAACAAAATTCGGCGTAGGGATGGGGTCGGGAGCGTCGCTCCAGCGCAGAGAATCCGCATCAGGACGGGCCGGCCATTGCGCAAAGTCGGGGGTGAGCAATACCAGCCAGCTTCCGGCGCGCAGCGTACCGGCTAATGCGGCAAAGGCCGCCACATCAAAACCCTCGCGGGCATCGAAAAAGGCGTGCTGGAATTCGCGGCCCAGCAGCGATTTCAGGGCAGCAGACGAGACGTACGGCTCGGGCATCGGACGCGGGCCGACCCACAGCCCGTCGCCCGCCAGCGCGGTACGGACTCTTTGCGCCTGACGCAGGGTCCAGGCATCGTCGCCGCTGAGAACCAGCAGACGACGAACGCCTTCGCGCGCCATCTGCGCCGTCAGGTGACGCAGTTCATCCATGACAACAGAGCATTACAGCGCGTTGCCGAAGGTGTTGCACTGCGCCGGGTCGCCGCTATCGAAACCGCGTTTAAACCAGGTATAGCGCTGCTGCGACGTTCCGTGGGTAAAGCTGTCCGGCACGACGCGCCCCTGGCTCTGCTGCTGCAGGCGATCGTCGCCAATCGCCTCTGCGGCATTCAGCGCTTCCTGCAGATCGCCGGTCTCCATGTAGTCTTGCTTCTGCATGTTGTAGCCCCAGACGCCGGCAAAGCAGTCCGCCTGTAGCTCCATTTTTACCGACAGACGGTTCGCTTCCGCCTGCGAAGCGTTTTGCTGCAGCTGGCGCACTTTCGATTCAATACCCAACAGCTTTTGTACGTGATGGCCAACCTCGTGGGCGATAACGTAGCCCTGCGCGAAATCGCCGCCGGCGCCAAGCTTGTTTCTCATCTCATCGTAGAATGACAGGTCGATATACACCGTGCTGTCCGCAGGGCAGTAAAAAGGCCCCATGACCGATTGACCGGTGCCGCAGGCGGTCCGCGTCGCGCCGCGGTACATCACCAGTTTGGGCTGCGGATACTGACGGCCCATATCTTTAAAAATAGCGTCCCAGGTATCTTCCGTGTCCGCCAGAATCACCTTCGTGAATTTCGCGGCCTCTTCATCCTGCGGGCTAATGGAGCGTTGGGTGGTTTGCTGTTGAGATACCGGCTCGCCGGTCAGCATGCCGGTTAAATCCACGCCGTAATAGCCCGCCACCAGAACAATAATCAGCAGTACAATGCCGCCTTTACCGCTGGGGAGACGAAAACCGCCTCCTCCGCCCATCGGTGAACCAGATTGACCACGACGATCTTCCACATTGTCGCTCTCGCGACGTCCTTGCCAGCGCATAAGCACCTCAATTCATCATATTAACCAATGAATAAGATCGTAGGCGGTTCAGCGGAGGATTACCACAGGAAACAGCAAGAAGAGCGCCAGAAGAAGAAAACTTCTTCTGGCGTCGGGGGATTAGTCGAGCTTCACGCCCAGGCGATGAGCGACTTCTTCGTAGGCTTCAATCAGGCCGCCAAGGCTCTGGCGGAAGCGGTCTTTGTCCATTTTATCCATGGTTTTTTTATCCCACAGACGGCTGCCGTCCGGAGAGAATTCATCCCCCAGCACCACTTCGCCTTTGAACAGACCGAACTCCAGCTTGAAGTCCACCAGGATCAGGCCCGCATCGTCAAACAGCTTTTTCAGCACATCGTTAGCTTTGTAGGTCAGCTCCTGCATACGCGCCAGGTTCTCTTTGCTCACCCAGCCAAAGGTTTCGCAGTAGGATTCGTTGACCATCGGGTCGTGCATGGCGTCGTTTTTCAGGAACAGGTCGAACAGCGGTGGGTTGAGCTCGATGCCCTCTTCAATCCCTAAGCGTTTCACCAGCGAACCGGCAGCGCGGTTACGTACCACGCACTCCACCGGCACCATATCCAGCTTTTTAACCAGACACTCGGTATCGGACAACAGCGCTTCCATCTGGGTCGGGATACCCGCTTCCGCCAGCTTGCTCATAATGAAATGGTTGAACTTGTTGTTCACCATGCCTTTACGATCGAACTGCTCAATGCGAGCGCCGTCCCCTGCTGACGTATCGTTACGGAATTCGAGTATCAACAGATCCGGGTTTTCGGTGCTGTATACCGTCTTCGCTTTACCACGATACAACTCAGCTTGCTTTTGCATCTTTGTCACTCCAGTGATGATTAACGATAAAAATTTGTGCTTTTCTGCCGACGCACACGTTTGCGTCACTATACATTAAAAAGGGCCGGATTGCTCCAGCCCTGTTAATTACTTACTTAATGCAGCCTGGAATACGGCAACCAGGGCATCATTTTGCGACTGCGTCAGCGTATGGCCTTTCGGGTCGATGAACTGCAGACTGCTGCGGTTATCGAGGTCCCCGACCTGCAGTTTATAATCGCCGGAAACCAGCTGCGGGTCGCGGGCGCCCAGATCGGTCCAGCCGCTGTCGGAAAGCGGTTTGTAGGTGACGGAGAAGCTGCCCTGAGAACGAGAGCTATCGGTGACCTTCATGCCCACTTTTTCCAGCGCGCCCGGCAGGCGTTGCCACACCAGGTTAAACGGCGCGCGAACGATCAGCATCGGCAGGCCGGTATCATCAGCGCCGCTCTGCACGTCGAAGGTCGCCCCGGCGTTTTTCTGCGCGGCGTTCTGCGCGCTGGTGGCGTTCAGATCCAGACCTTCGGAGATGACGTTCAGCATGGCGGTACTGTAGCGCTGCAGCGAAGCCGGATCGGCAACAGGTTTACCCGCCTGCTCCAGATTCACCAGCTTCACGATCACCGCCTGCTGATAGCCCTGCTGCTTAACTGAGATTTGATAGCGACCACGATACTGCTGGTCTTCATCGAGGCGATTCCATTCGACCCAGTCGGTATTCAGCGTCTGGCTGGCATCGTCGCGTTTCGCGATAGTGTAGTTTTTCGACTGCACGATGCTTGCCACCTGCGCCCACAGCGAACCGCTGCGCCCGTTTTCCACCATCAGCGTCGCGGTATCACCGTTAAACTGCGTACGCGCGCCGCTGACCAGCGCCAGTGGCTGGGCCGGCGGACGAATGTCCAGGGCTTTGCCAGTGTTACCGGTGCTGGTCGCAACCGGAATATTATAATCACCCACCTGAATCGGCAGGATCATCCCTGCTGGCGCGTGAAGTTCACTAAGCGGCGTAGCCTGCAAATAGGCCTCGTCGCCGCTCACCTGACGCTTGTAGCGCGAGTCAGAACTACAGGCCGCGAGGAGTAGAACCAGCGAAACACCCGCAACCTTCGCCAGGCGCGACTTCTGTACTGAGTAAGCCATCAAATCTCCCTAAACTTTACAGCAAACCGGCATGCTTCAGCGCTGCGGTCACAACCTTAATACCGTTTTCGGTAATCGGGGTCATCGGCAGGCGTAGCGTATCGGTCGCCACAAGACCCAACGCCTTACAGGCCCATTTGACCGGGATAGGGTTGGGTTCGACAAATAATTTGGTATGCAATGGCATCAGACGCTGGTTAATCGCACGAGCTTCGGCAAATTGACCTGCTAGCGCCAGTCGGCACATCTCGGCCATTTCGCGCGCCGCAACGTTTGTCGTTACGGAAATCACGCCATGACCGCCAAGCTGCATAAAGTCCATTCCGGTCGCATCATCGCCGCTCAGCAGAATAAAGTCATCTGAAACCAGCTCTTTGATCTGATGAACGCGGCTTAAGTTCCCCGTCGCTTCCTTAATACCGATAATATTTTTAATTTCCGCCAGACGACCAACGGTTTCAGGCAGCATATCGCAACCGGTACGGGACGGCACATTATACAGGATTTGCGGCAGGTCAGTATGTTCTGCGATAGCTTTAAAGTGTTGGAACAGCCCTTCCTGGGTCGGACGGTTGTAATACGGCGTTACCGTCAGGCAGCCAACCACGCCGCTATCGTTAAATCGCTTGGTCAGGCTAATCGCCTCTGCGGTTGCATTTGCACCGGTACCGGCAATGACCGGGATACGCCCGTCGGCCAGCTCCAGCGTCTGCATCACCACATCACCATGCTCTTCATGGCTCAATGTTGCGGACTCTCCGGTAGTCCCTACCGAAACGATCGCCGAGGTTCCGCTGGCGACATGATAATCAATCAGTTTTTTCAGGCTTGACCGGCAGACGTTGCCGTTTTCATCCATTGGCGTGACAAGCGCTACAATACTTCCCGTAAACATGGGCCATCCTCAGAGCATAAGTGGGACAAGATTCTCAATGTTACGTTTGGAGTCGTAATAAAAGCAAGAGACCCGATGCCATCAGGGATGTTGTATGCCGGTTTTTTTTATGCTTTCCTAACGTTACCTCACCTTTTTAAAGGAAGAACAGGTTTGACAGCCTCATTACAACACTATCTGGTTATTACCGCGTTGGGTGCTGACCGCCCAGGCATCGTGAATACGATCACTCGTCACGTCAGCAGCTGCGGCTGTAATATTGAAGACAGTCGGCTGGCCATGCTTGGCGATGAGTTTACGTTTATCATGCTGCTTTCCGGCTCGTGGAATGCAATTAACCTGATTGAATCCACTCTGCCGCTGAAAGGCGCCGAGCTGGATCTGCTTATCGTGATGAAGCGTACAACCGCGAGACCACCTCAGGCGATGCAGAACACCGTCTGGGTACAGGTTGAGGTGCCGGATTCGCCGCATATCATTGAGCGGTTTACGGCGCTGTGCGATACGTGGAAAATGAACATTGCCGAGCTGGTTTCCCGCACTCAGCCCGGAGCGAACGACGAGTCAGCACAGCTTTTTATTCAAATCACCGCCCACAGCCCGACTACGCAAAATGCATCAAATATCGAACAAGCGTTCAAAGCCCTATGTACAGAACTGAATGCACAAGGCAGTATTAACATTGTTAATTATTCACAGCATGATGAACAGGATGGAGTTTGAGTGATGAACCCACTGAAAGCCGGTGATATTGCACCGAAATTTAGCTTACCGGACCAGGACGGCGAGGAAGTAAATTTGACCGACTTCCAGGGACAGCGTGTTCTGGTTTATTTTTATCCGAAAGCCATGACCCCGGGCTGCACCGTACAGGCGTGCGGTTTACGCGATAATATGGACGACCTGAAAAAAGCAGGCGTTGAAGTACTGGGTATCAGTACGGATAAACCAGAAAAACTCTCCCGTTTCGCCGAAAAAGAGCTGCTGAACTTCACTCTGCTGTCTGATGAAGATCATCAGGTATGCGAGCAGTTTGGTATCTGGGGTGAAAAAACCTTTATGGGGAAAACCTACGACGGTATCCATCGTATTAGCTTCCTCATCGACGCCAACGGCAAAATCGAACATGTGTTTGATGATTTCAAAACCAGCAATCACCACGACGTGGTGCTGAACTGGCTGAAAGAAAACGCCTGACGCTAAGATAAACGCAAGACGCCGGGTCGTTCTCAACCACCCGGCGTCTTTTTTTAGGGCATTCCTTGCGGCTTCGCGCTAATGCTCGTCTTCCACTATCAGGCCATCCGGCCAGGCGTGCACCACCGCTTTGATGAGCGTCGCCAGCGGGATAGCGAAGAACACGCCCCAGAATCCCCACAGACCGCCAAAAATCACCACCGACAGAATAATCACCAGCGGATGCAGGTTAACGGCTTCCGAGAAGAGTACCGGCACCAGCAGGTTGCCATCCAGCGCCTGAATAATCAGGTACACCGCAAACAGGCTCCAGAACTCGGTTCCCGCGCCAAACTGGAACAGCGCCACGCCCACCACCGGAATGGTGACCACAAACGCGCCGATATAGGGGATTAATACCGAGAACCCCACCAGCACCGCCAGCAGCAGCGAATAGTTGAGGCCAAAAAGGATAAAGCCAATCCACGTCGCCACGCCGACGACGATCATCTCCAGCACCTTACCGCGAATATAGTTGGTAATTTGCTGGTTCATCTCTTTCCATACCTGCCCGGCCAGGCCGCGGTTGCGCGGCAGCACCCGGCGTACGGCGTTAAGCATCTGCTCTTTATCTTTCAGCAGAAAGAAAACCATCAGCGGCACCAGCACCAGATAGACCGCCAGGGTCAGCAGCCCGACCAGGGAGGCCAGCGAATATTTCACCACCGAGTCGCCGACGGTTAACATCCGGCTGCGCATATTCTCCGCCATCGCGTCGATAATGCCGGCATCCATGAGGGCCGGATAACGGCGCGGCACCGTGGCGGCGAAATCGGAAAGTTTATTCAGCATCCCGGGCATATCGCGAATCAGATAAATGCCCTGCTGCCAGGCAACCGGCATCACCACAAACGCCATCAGCAGCAGAATGCCGACGAACAGAATCAGAACGACCGAGGTGGCCCAGGTACGTGAAAACCCGATACGCTCCAGTCTGACGGTGGGCCACTCCAGCAGATAGGCCAGAACAATCGACACTAACAAAGGTGCCAGCAGGCCGCTGAAGAAAAACATAATGCCGAACCCAGCCAGCAAAATGACCAGCAGCGCTATCGCCTCCGGGTCGCTGAACCGACGACGGTACCACTGCATTAACATCTGGAGCATAAAACCCTTCCCTGAAGAGCGGAACTGTAACAATCTCAGGAATTGTATCGAAATGTCACAAAAAAGACTTCGCTTTTTATGGGTAAAACCACAAACATTACTGGCCGGATGAATATCATATTTGCAACGCCGCGAACGACGGCTAAACTCGCTGGACCTGCTTGCGGTCAGGGAACATTACGCCGCACAATCGGTCAAACTGGCACACCTACATTACAGGACAGAGGTTATGTTCAGGCAGTTGAAGAAAACGCTGGTGGCGACCGTCATAGCGTCGCTGACGCTGGGTTCAATATTACCTGCTTTTGCCGATACCGCAGACACGCTGCCGGACATGGGCACCTCTGCAGGAAGCACGCTCTCCATCGGCCAGGAAATGCAGATGGGAGATTACTACGTGCGCCAGCTGCGCGGCAGCGCGCCGTTAATCAACGATCCGCTGCTGGTGCAGTATATTAACGGTTTAGGCATGCGCCTGGTGTCGCACGCCAATTCCGTTCGCACCCCGTTCCACTTTTATCTGATTAATAACGATCAAATAAACGCCTTTGCTTTCTTCGGCGGTAACGTCGTACTGCACTCGGCCCTGTTCCGCTACTCGGATAATGAAAGCGAGCTGGCGTCGGTAATGGCGCACGAAATTTCTCACGTCACCCAGCGCCATCTCGCCCGCGCGATGGAAGACCAAAAGCGTAACGCTCCGCTGACCTGGGTCGGCGCGCTGGGGTCGATTCTGCTGGCGATGGCCAGCCCGCAGGCCGGGATGGCCGCGCTGACCGGCACCCTGGCGGGCAGCCAGCAGGGGCTGATCAGCTTTACCCGTCAAAATGAAGAAGAGGCCGACCGCATTGGCATTCAGGTCCTTCAGCGCTCCGGGTTCGACCCGCAGGCAATGCCGGCGTTTATGGGTAAGCTGCTCGACGAGTCGCGCTACTCCACCCGGCCGCCGGAAATGCTGCTGACCCACCCCTTACCGGAAAGCCGTCTCGCCGACGCCCGCAACCGTGCGAACCAGATGCGCCCGGTTGTGGTGCAGTCCTCCGCTGACTTCTACCTGGCGAAGGCCAGAACGCTGGGCATGTACACCTCCGGCGACAATAAGCTGGGCAACGACCTGCTGAGCAGCTGGGAAAAAGGCAATATTCGCGAGCAGCACGCCGCCCAGTACGGCCGCGCGCTGCTGGCCATGGGCAATAACAATTACGATCTGGCGCGCAAAACGCTGCAGCCGCTGCTGAGCGCCGAACCGCAGAACGCCTGGTACCTTGACCTGGCGACCGATATCGATCTCGGGCAAAAGAGAGCCACAGACGCGATTAATCGCCTGAAGGGCGCCCGCGAGCTGCGTACTAATCCGGTGCTGCAGCTCAACCTCGCCAACGCCCTGCTGGAAGGCGGGCAGCCGGGGGAAGCGGCGACGATCCTTAACCGCTATACCTTCAATAATAAAGATGACGTCAATGGTTGGGATTTGCTGGCGCAAGCGGAAGCTAAACTGGGAAATCGCGATCAGGAGCTGGCAGCCCGAGCGGAAGGCATGGCGCTGGTTGGCCGACTCGATCAGGCCATTACCCTGCTCAGCAGCGCCAGCTCACAGGTAAAATTAGGCAGCCTGCAGCAGGCCCGCTACGATGCGCGTATCGATCAGCTGCGTCAGCTGCAGGAACGCTTCAAACCGTACCAGAAAATGTAAGGAGACCTCATGTCCGATACGGTCAAAATCTATCACAACCCGCGCTGCTCCAAGAGTCGCGACACGCTGAGCCTGCTGAAGGCTAACGGCATCGACCCCGAAGTGGTGCTCTATCTGGAGACGCCGCCGGATGCCGCCACGCTGCGCCAGCTGCTGAAGATGCTGGGGATGGCCAGCGCGCGCGACTTAATGCGCCAGAAAGAAGATCTCTATAAATCCCTCGATCTCGCAAACCCGCAGCTTAGCGAAGATGCGCTGATCCAGGCGATGGTTGATAATCCAAAGCTGATTGAACGGCCTATCGTCGTTAGCCACGGCGAGGCCCGTATCGGTCGCCCGCCGGAGCAGGTTCTGGAAATCGTTAACTAAGTTGTTGATCCTCAGGCCGCGGCCCGCTAAAGCTTGAGGATCTCTTTCACGAAAGGAATGGTCAGCTTGCGCTGGGCGGTAATGGAAGCGCGATCGAGCTGATCGAGCGTCATAAACAGCGAACGCATTTCGCGATCCAGCCGCTTAAGCAGGAACCGACAGACGTCTTCCGGCATTTCGAAACCGCGCAGTCTGGCGCGAAGCTGAAGCGCCTGGAGCTTGTCTTCATCCGACAGCGGCTGCAGCTTGTAGATTTGCCCCCAGTCAAGACGCGAAGCCAGATCCGGCAGGCCAAGCTTGAGCTGGCGCGGCGGTCGGTCGCCGGTAATCAACAGCCGGGTTTTACCGGACTCGAGAATGCGGTTGTAGAGGTCGAAAATCGCCATTTCCCACAGTTCATCGCCCGCTACGCACTCAATATTATCGATACAAACCAGCGACAGGTGCTCCATCCCGTCCAGCACTTCAGGAACAAACCACGTCCGTTTATCCAGAGGTACGTAGCCCACCGCATCGCCGCGCTGGGAGAGCTCCGCGCAGGCCGCGTGCAGGAGATGGCTGCGCCCCGCCCCTTCGCGTGACCAGATGTAGATGTATCCGCTATGTTCCTGCCGCAGCACGTTCTGAAGGGCGGCAAGAAGAGAAGGGTTATCGCCCGGCCAGAAACTCGCGAAAGTTTCATCATCGGGAAGATACAGTGGCAAAGAGAGCTGTGCCGGTGCGTTCAGATGGACCTCAACATAGGCTTGCAGAAAAACGCGGAGAGTTTAGCACAGAAATACGCAAGGAGAGAACCGGGCAGGATCGCCGCCCGGTATAAGGATCAATGTTTTGCTTCTTCGCTATCCGCAGCGTCGAGAACCACCTCTTCCGGACGCAGCACGCTAATCAGTTTGAAGATCAGGCTCAGCCCGACGCCAACGATGGTCGCCAGCGCCATGCCTTTCAGCTCGGCGGCGCCGATATGCACTTTTGCCCCGCTGACGCCGATGATCAGGATAACGGAGGTCAGAATCAGGTTCTGCGCCTTGTTGTAATCGACTTTAGATTCGATCAGCACGCGAATACCCGAAGCGCCGATAACCCCGTACAGCAGCAGTGAGACGCCGCCCATTACCGGCAGCGGGATAATCTGGATCGCCGCCGCCAGCTTGCCGACGCAGGAGAGCAGAATCGCGATGATCGCCGCGCCGCCGATAACCCAGGTACTGTAGACGCGGGTGATCGCCATCACGCCAATGTTCTCGCCGTAGGTGGTGTTTGGCGTGGAGCCAAAGAAGCCGGAGATCACCGTAGACAGGCCGTTGGCAAACATTGAACGATGCAGGCCCGGATCGCGGATCAGATCTTTTTTGACGATATTGGCCGTGACTACCAGATGTCCAACGTGCTCGGCGATCACCACCAGCGCGGCGGGGAGAATGGTGAAAATCGCAAACCATTCAAAGCGCGGGGTGTAGAAGGTCGGCAGCGCGAACCAGTGGGCCTCGGCGATGGGCGTGGTATCGACGACGCCCATCACGAAGGAGAGCGCGTAGCCGACCAGGACGCCGATTAAAATCGGGATAATCGCCAGGAAACCGCGGAACAGCACCGAACCGAAAACCGTCACCGCCAGCGTCACCATCGAAATAATAATGGTTTTGCTGTCCGGCGATTGCCCGTCAGCGGGCAGCAGACCGGCCATATTCGCCGCCACGCCCGCCAGCTCCAGGCCGATAACCGCGACAATCGCGCCCATCGCCGCCGGTGGGAACATCACGTCCAGCCAGCCGGTTCCGGCTTTTTTGACAATAAAGGAGACGATACAAAACAGCACGCCGCACATGATAAAGCCGCCGAGAGCGACTTCGTAGCCCAGCGGCAGCAGAAGCAGCACCGGGGAGATAAACGCAAAGCTCGATCCAAGATAAGCCGGAATTTTGCCTTTGCAGATGAAAAGATATAACAGCGTTCCGATGCCGTTAAACAGCAGTACCGTGGCCGGGTTGATATGGAACAGAACGGGCACCAGTACCGTTGCGCCAAACATGGCGAACAGATGTTGCAAACTAAGCGGGATTGTCTGTAAAAGCGGCGGTCTTTCACTCACCCCGATAGCACGGCGCGTCATGGCATTTTCCTCTGAGAGTCGTTTGTTGATTGCTGTTGGTGTGTTTTATTCAAAAAAAAGCCGACTCTCAAAGTCGGCTTTTTCTACTTCATCATTTATTTCGTACCAAAAATCTTATCGCCGGCGTCGCCGAGCCCCGGAATAATGTATCCGTGCTCGTTCAGGCCCTGGTCGATGGACGCGGTGTACAGCTCAACGTCCGGATGCGCTTTCTCCAGCGCGGCGATGCCTTCCGGCGCCGCCACCAGAACCAGCACCTTAATGCTGGAGCAGCCCGCTTTTTTCAGCAGGTCGATGGTGGCGATCATGGAGCCGCCGGTCGCCAGCATCGGGTCAACCACCAGCGCCATGCGTTCGTCGATGTTGGATACCAGCTTCTGGAAGTAAGGCACCGGCTCAAGGGTCTCTTCGTTACGATAGATGCCCACCACGCTGATACGCGCGCTCGGCACGTGCTCAAGCACGCCTTCCATCATCCCCAGACCCGCGCGCAGAATCGGCACTACGGTAATTTTCTTGCCTTTGATCTGCTCAATTTCTACCGGGCCGTTCCAGCCTTCGATGGTGACTTTTTCGGTCGCCAGATCGGAAGTAGCTTCATAAGTCAGTAAGCTGCCAACTTCTGAGGCGAGTTCACGGAAGCGTTTGGTGCTGATGTCGTGCTCACGCATCAGGCCCAGCTTGTGTTTGACGAGTGGGTGTTTCACTTCCACGATCTTCATTCTCTTTCTCCTCTGAGGGGCAGCCACAAAAAAAATCGCCGGATTATACCGCCTTTTTCCTTTTACGCCATAGCCGATATGTTTGACCGGGATCAACCAAAATGCTTTACGCTGCCTGAGCCAGTATAAGACAAAATAAAAAAACCCCGCGAAGGCGGGGCTGAATGGGGCTTTACGGCCGTTTATAGCTTTTCGCCGTTGCTGCCGATAACCTGCTGATACCAGGCAAAAGATTTCTTACGGCTACGCGCCAGCGTGCCGTTGCCCTCATTATCTTTATCCACGTAGATAAAGCCGTAGCGTTTTTTCATCTCACCGGTTCCCGCGGAAACCAGGTCGATACAGCCCCACGGGGTATAGCCCATCAGGTCGACGCCATCCTCAACAACCGCTTTTTTCATTTCGGCGATATGGGCGGAAAGGTAGTCAATACGATACTGGTCATCCACCGAGCCGTCCGCTTCGCGCACGTCGATGGCGCCAAAGCCGTTCTCCACAATAAACAGCGGCAGCTGGTAATGGTCCCAGAACCAGTTCAGGGAGTAGCGCAGCCCGACCGGATCAATCTGCCAGCCCCAGTCTGACTTCTGCACGTACGGGTTGGAAACCAGGCTCTTGCTTTCATCGTAATCCAGCTGCGGATTATCATCCGTTGCTTTCGTGGCGAACGACATATAGTAGCTAAAGCCGATATAGTCGACGCAGCCCTGAGTCAGCGCCACGCGGTCTTCTTCGGTGATGTCCAGCGCAAAACCGCGACGCTCGAAGTAGTTCAGCAGGTGCTGCGGATAGCGGCCGCGCACGTGAACGTCGGTAAACCAGTAGCGGCGATGCATGGCGTTCATCGCCATCATCATGTCGTTGGGCGCGCAGCTCAGCGGGTAAATCGGACACATGGCGATCATGCAGCCAATCTGCAATGACGGGTTAATTTCGCGGGCGGCTTTAACCGCCAGCGCGCTGGCGACCAGCTCATAGTGCGCCGCCTGAAACATGACCGGCTCGCGGTCCTCCCCCGGCAGATATTTCAGTCCGGAGTTGGTGAACGGCGCAAAATCTTCGTGGAAGTTGGCCTGGTTATTGATCTCATTGAAGGTCATCCAGTACTTCACTTTGTGCTGGTAGCGGGTAAATACCACCCGGGCAAAGCGGACGAAGAAATCAATCAGTTTACGGTTACGCCAGCCGCCGTACTCCGTCACCAGATGGTACGGCATTTCGAAGTGGGAGAGCGTAATCACCGGCTCAATACCGTGCTTCAGGCACTCATCGAACAGGTCGTCGTAAAACTGCAGCCCGGCCTCGTTAGGTTCTTGCTCATCGCCCAGCGGAAAGATGCGCGTCCAGGCAATGGAGGTGCGGAAGCATTTGAAGCCCATTTCGGCAAACAGGCGAATGTCGTCTTTATAGCGATGATAAAAATCGATCGCTTCGTGGTTGGGGTAGTTTTTCCCCGGCAGCACGCCATCGGTGATTTCGCGCGGTACGCCGTGCGCGCCTGCGGTCATCACGTCGGCGACGCTCACCCCTTTACCGCCCTCTTTCCAGCCGCCTTCCAGCTGATGCGCCGCCACCGCGCCGCCCCACAGAAAACCTTCTTTAAATCCGGACATGTTCTCTCCCTATGCGCAGTCGCCGCTCTGCGACCGGTATTGCTGATTGAAATGGTAAACCGCGCCTACCAGCCCGGCATCGTTGCCGTGGCTGACGGTGTCGATATATTCCGCAATGCCAAACCAGGCCAGATGTTCGCGCAGCAGCGCCAGAAAGCCCGGTCGTTCCACAATCCCGCCGCCGATCAAAATCGTTTGCGGGTCGAATAAGTTGACGAGGTTGTAAAGCCCGGTACCCAGGCCGTTAAAGAATTCAGCGACCAGACGTCGACAGGTGGCGTCGCCCGCATCGTAGCGGTCAAAAATCTCTTCGCCAGTGACGTCATCCAGCGCCTTGCCGATATGTTCAGCGTAGCGATGGCGCAGCACGCGCAGCGTGCAGTTTTCGTTCATCGAATAGCGCCGCACATCGCGGGTGCCCGGACGCGCGGTTTGCATATAGCCGAACTCGCCGGCGCGGAAGCGCGCGCCGTGGACCAGCTGATTATTACAAAAAATCGCCCCGCCGATGCCGGTGCCGATGGTCAGGACCAGAAAGTTGCTCATGTCGGCGGCTTTACCCCGCCAGCGCTCGGCCAGCAGCACGCAGTTAGCATCATTCTCAATGGCCACGGGCAGCCGCACCTGCTGCTCAAGCCAGCGCTTGATGGCGAAGTTATCGAATTTACGGATGGCGCCGCCCATTTCGATAAAGCCGGTGTGCGGGTTAACGTAGCCGGGCGCGCTGATTGCCACCCCTTCACACGCCGGGTGAGCGGCGATCCACGCCAGCATCGCCTGCAGGATCTGGTCGCCGTCGCTGTCGACGATGTTCTGCTTTCCTTTCTCCAGCAGCGTGCCTTCGCGCGTCATTACCCCCATTTTTAACGCCGTGCCACCGATATCAAATGCGGCAATGTTCATCCTCAGCTTTCCTCCAGAATCCATCACATTCGCGGTTTATCTCTCCAGAAATCAGAAAAGAAACCGGTTTCACTGGCATGATGATTATTCCCGACAACGCTGGCAAGCAGAAGAATGTACCCGGTTTCATTTTCGTGAACAGTATCAAATTTGCGCACTTAACGGCCGTTTTACATCGGCTGCAAAGCAGGCTCGCAAACGTTTGCTATCCCTGTTAGAATTGCGCCGTTTTTTATTGCTACCGCAAACGCGTGGAGACTTCGCAGTGACCGATAAAACCTCTCTCAGCTATAAAGATGCCGGCGTGGATATTGATGCAGGCAACGCTCTCGTCGACCGTATTAAGGGCGTGGTGAAGAAAACCCGCCGCCCGGAAGTGATGGGTGGACTGGGCGGATTCGGCGCGCTGTGCGCGCTGCCGCAGAAGTATCGCGAACCGGTTCTGGTCTCCGGCACCGACGGCGTCGGCACCAAGCTGCGTCTGGCGATGGACCTCAAGCGTCACGACACTATCGGTATCGACCTGGTCGCTATGTGCGTAAACGACCTCGTGGTTCAGGGCGCAGAGCCGCTGTTCTTCCTTGATTACTACGCGACCGGCAAACTGGATGTCGATACTGCGTCGAGCGTAATCAGCGGCATTGCCGAAGGTTGTCTGCAGTCAGGCTGCGCGCTGGTGGGCGGCGAGACGGCGGAAATGCCGGGCATGTACCACGGCGAAGATTATGACGTGGCCGGTTTCTGCGTTGGGGTGGTAGAAAAATCAGAAATTATCGACGGCAGCAAAGTGGCCGATGGCGACGTGCTGGTGGCGCTGGCTTCCAGCGGCCCGCACTCTAACGGCTACTCTCTGGTGCGCAAAATTATCGAAGTCAGCGGCGTTGACACGCAAACCACCGATCTCAACGGTAAGCCGCTGGCCGACCATCTGCTGGCGCCGACCCGCATTTATGTGAAATCCGTACTCGACCTGATCGCCAACGTTGACGTGCACGCCATCGCCCACCTGACCGGCGGCGGCTTCTGGGAAAACATCCCGCGCGTGCTGCCGGACAACACCCAGGCGGTCATTGATGAATCCTCCTGGCAGTGGCCGGACGTGTTCAACTGGCTGCAAACCGCGGGTAACGTTAGCAGCCACGAAATGTATCGCACCTTTAACTGCGGCGTCGGCATGGTCATCGCGCTGCCGGCGGAAGCGGCGGATAAAGCCATTGCCTTCCTGAACGACAAAGGTGAAAGCGCGTGGAAAATAGGGTATATCAAAGCCTCTGATTCCGAACAGCGTGTGGTCATTGAATGAAAAACATCGTGGTGCTGATTTCCGGTAACGGTAGCAACCTGCAGGCGATTATTGACGCCTGCGCCCGGAAAAAAATCAACGGCACCCTGCGTGCAGTCTTCAGCAACAAGGCCGACGCGTTCGGCCTTGAGCGCGCGCGCGCGGCCAATATTCCGGCTCACGCGCTCGCCGCCAGCCAGTTTGCCAACCGGGAAGCTTTCGACCGCGAGCTGATGCACGAGATCGATGCTTACGCGCCGGATCTGGTGGTTCTCGCCGGCTACATGCGTATTCTTAGCCCGGCTTTTGTCGCCCACTACCAGGGGCGCATGCT
This sequence comes from Klebsiella sp. ME-303, assembly GCF_007910085.1. Classification (NCBI taxonomy): domain Bacteria; kingdom Pseudomonadati; phylum Pseudomonadota; class Gammaproteobacteria; order Enterobacterales; family Enterobacteriaceae; genus Klebsiella; species Klebsiella sp. ME-303. The sequence continues at coordinate 240,793 of NZ_VOJB01000104.1, forward strand.
GAATATCCACCCTTCCCTGCTGCCAAAATATCCGGGGCTGCACACCCATCGTCAGGCGCTGGAAAATGGCGATGAGGAGCACGGGACGTCGGTGCATTTTGTGACCGATGAGCTGGACGGAGGTCCGGTGGTTCTGCAGGCAAAGGTACCGGTTTTCGCTGAAGATACCGAGGACGACATTACCGCCCGCGTACAGGCGCAGGAACACGATATCTATCCCCTGGCTATCAGCTGGTTTGTCGATGGCCGCCTGCGCGCGGAAGGAAACGAAGCCTGGCTTGATGATGTTCCTCTTCCACCGCAGGGATATGCGGCAGAAGAGTAAACTTTCCCGCCTCTGGCGTCCGCTGGAGGCGTTTTTCATTAGCTCAGGTTTCCCGCACGGATGACCGCTCGCATTTTTCCAGACACAGCGCTTGCGTATTCCAGCCTGCCGGTAGGGGAACTGGACGCTGCCAATCAAGTTCTCTGATGACTAAATCGGAAACCCCCTGCGCAAACAGGACGGGTAGCCCTCCGGGATAGGGTTCGACTCCCCAGGCCTTTCCCGTTTCTGGGTTGAGGCACCAGGCGTTATCGACACCCATTCCTGTTGGCGAAAGAGGATTACACGGCGGACGAATATCATAATTCCCCTGCCAACCGTGGCAATGCAGTCGCTGGGTAAGCTGAATACTCTCGAGTCGTATTCGGTTGATCATGGAAGGGGTTTCACTGTGCATATTGATGGCGCCTTCACATTCTCCGCAAAGCCCACGAAACTGGATTTGCGTAATCTCACCGGGCTCGATCTGCGGATTCCTGCGACGCGCGGAGAGGAAAATCGGGTCCGCCTCCCCCCAGTGACAGGCTGGCGCCGCCACACACTCAAAAGTCATGCTGGTAAAGAGCATTCTTCGTAGCCGGCCGCCATCTCGTGAAATCAGGCCGATACCGCGATTCGAATCATAGATAGTGCAGTTGCTGACCACAATATCTTCAATATCTTGCCAGGTTTCCGTGCCGATTTTAAAAGCGCAGCTTTTTGAGCGCAGGGTACAATTGACGATCGTCACCTGACGTAAAGGACGTTGGATAGCCGCCGGTTTATCGGTGGTTTTCAGACAAATTGCATCGTCCGCCGCACTAAAAAAACTATTAGCAACGTGTACCTGCTGACAGCTATCGATATCCAGCGCATCAGTATTTGCCATTGTCAGATCGTTATCGACGGTAATGCCATCAATCACCACCTGTGAACATGAAACAAGATGAATTGTCCACATCGGCGCATGGTGTATACAGATATTTTCCAGCCTGACCCGCTGGCAATTTTCCAGAAGAATCATGCGCGGCCGCTGTTCGGCGGGCGTGCGATAGCCCATATCATCAACCGATGAGGAGAACCAACCATCGGCATTACCGTAAATAGTACCGCCCCCACAAATCGAGATATTTTCGGCATCCAGGGCATAGAGGAAAGCCCGGTCTGAGCACTCTGCGCGGCTTAAGGCCACCGCCTGGGTGAAATCAGCATAATTATCGCTGACGATGAGTTCTGCACCGGGTGACAACCACAGGCAGGTGTTTGACCCCATGCGTAACCCGCCAAGGTAATATTTTCCACTTTCCACCACCAGCGTACCGCCGCCCGCTTGCGATAAGGTATCCAGCGCTTTTTGAAAAATCTCAGTGTCGCGAGTAATACCATCTGCGTGCGGGCGCCAGTTTGAAAGAAAAATGTTCATAGGATTTCCTGAGATGAAATGGGAATGCTATCTGAACACAGTCATTATCGATCGCCGTAGGGCAAAACAGCATCGACATAAGTAATCTGTCGCCGTTCTCACAACGTCCTTTTTTCCCGCAGTTCATCTGTGATTTCGGACACATTTCTTCTCGCTCCTTCCGCAGAAATAGCGATGGCTATCACATTTCATTTTTTCGCCCGTCCTAATACTGCCGGCCATATCACGCTATTTATTTCATTTAATCCGCTTTCTCCGCCCCGCTCTCAGTTCTTAACAAAAGCGCCTTAATGACGATTCCGCAAAATTTTCACCTCTTTTACTGTGCTACTTCCTCTTTACTGACAGAAGAGACAGGAAAAATGACGAGGACAGTAACGGCACCACGGGAAGTAAAAACACGCAATATTCTCTGCTGGGGGATGGGCGATATCTTCGGCAGCGGGGCAATGACGATCACCGGGCTTTGGCTGCTTTATTTTTATATTGAAGTGGCGGGCCTTTCTCCCGCCGCCGCAGCATCCATTTTTGCGATCGCCAAAATTTGGGATGGCATCACCGACCCGATCATGGGTTATATCACCGACAATATTCGCACGCGCTGGGGGCGACGCCGAATATTCTTTATTATCGGCGCGCCGCTCTCCTTTTGCTTTGCCCTGATGTGGGTAAGCGGTTTTGGCTATGCCTGGTATCTTGGTACTTATTTGTTATTCAGCACCGTTTTTACCCTCTTGATGGTGCCCTACGATACGCTGCCTGCGGAGATGACCTCGCGTTACGATCTGCGTTCAAAAATGTCTGGCGCGCGGATGCTATTTGCCCAGGCGACAGCGTTTTTATCTGCACTTATCCCAGGACAAATTTTGGCGCACGTCGCCGATAAATCGCAGGCATTTTTATATATCGGCCTGGTCTTTTCCGTACTCTTCGCCCTACCGTGGATCTTCGTTTGGCGGGGAACCTGGGAACGGGAGAATCTCCCGCCGCCTTCGACTCAGCGCGGGATGGGGAAAACAATTATTTCGCTGTATCGAGAAATGGCTTCAACTTTCCGTTTACGTACTTTTCGCATTCACATCATGATGTACGTTGGCGGAGCCGTCGCCCTGGATATTTTCGGCTCGCTGTTTATGCACTATCTTACATATGTACTTCAGGTCGGCGCATCCTTAGCTTCCCAGGCAATGAGCCTGATGACGCTATTTCAATTTTTTGCCATCCCTTTCTTTACCTGGCTTTGTATTCGCATCGGCAACGGCAACGCCTACAAACTGGCAATTGCACTGATTATGTGCGCTCTACTGTGGTTCAGCCAGCTTTCCGCCTCCATTAGCCATTTATCAGGATTCTTATTCGGCGGGGCCATCGTGATGGGCATCGCACGCGGCGGAACCTATCTTATCCCATGGAACGTCTACAACTTTTTACCTGATGTGGATGAAGCTTATACCGGCGTCAGACGTGAAGGCATTTACGCGGGCGTCATGATGCTAACGCGCAAATTTTCCCAGGCGCTGGCCCTGTTTATTGTTGGACTGGCGCTGGAGGCGTTTGGCTTTACCAAAGGTGCAGAGTCGCAAGATGCCGCCGCGCTAAACGGCATCTGGTGGGTATTCCTTATCGGACCGGGTTTACTCACTCTGCTGGCGATGTACGGCGCGTTTCGCTTTCGTCTAAGCCAGGAGTGTCATAAGACGCTTACCTTCGAGCTAGAGCGTCTGCGGTCTGGCGGTAAACCCGAAGATGCATCAACGCAGGTACGACAAACCGTAGAGTTACTTACCGGGCATCCGCATATGAATACCCACTGGCAGCATACAGCTGAAACGACAACGCAAGGGAATCTCTATGTCGCAGAAAATAAGCCATCCTGAAATCATCCGTCTTATCGAAAAACTGATCGATAGCCTCACCGCAATTCAGGATGACAATGGTCAATTCCTGCAGCGCCTGCCTGACGGGCGCGTGATTGATACAAAAGGCTGGGCTGGATGGGAATGGACACATGGTATCGGCTTGTTTGGTCTCTACCGCTACCATGAACTTACCGGCTCATCTCGCGCCAGGCAGATTATTGACGACTGGTTCAGCGCCCGTTTCGCCGAAGGAACGCCGGAGAAGAATATTAATACCGCGATCCCTTTTTTGACGCTTGCCAGTCGCTACCAGCAGGACGCGCGTCACGAATGGCGCGCGTATCTGGAAGTGTGGGGAGATGCGCTTTATCGTCAGATTCCGCGCACTGATGAAGGCTGCATGCAGCATGTCACCTACGAAAACGCGCATTATCAGCAAATCTGGGATGACACCTTGATGATGGCGGTCCTGCCTCTGGCCAGGATTGGGCTTTTATTGCAAAAACCTTACTGGGTAGAAGAAGCAAAATTTCAATTTCTACAGCACATTCACTACCTTACGGATAGAAAAAGTGGTTTATGGTTTCACGGCTGGAATTTCGACGGCAGGCATCATTTTGCCGGTGCCCGATGGGCTCGTGGCAATAGCTGGATAACACTGGCGATTCCTGAACTACTGGAAATGCTCAATCTTGATGAGCATGACGCCTTCTATCGCCAGCTCTGTAACATCCTGCAGGGCCAGGTATCCGCCCTCGCCCGCTGTCAATGTGAAAACGGGCTATGGCCGACGCTATTAGATGATGCAACAAGCTACGCTGAAGCCTCAGCAACAGGGGGATTTGCAGCCGGTATCCTGAAAGCGATACGTCTCGGCTACCTCGACGACAGCTATCTACCCGTTGCCGAACGAGCAATCGCAGGCATTATTGAGCATATCTCGCCGGAGGGAGAATTAACCCAGGTTTCATTTGGCACGGCAATGGGACACGACCTTGACCATTACCGACGAATCCCCCTAACTGCAATGCCATATGGCCAGGCGCTGGCGATACTCAGCCTGGTCGAGGCTTTATACCGCACGCGTTAATACCTAATGCCTGAGTGCCGATAGTTCGCTACTCAGGCTATCAGCCAGGCTACGAACCCGACCCGCATCGAACATGATATAAAACCCAGGCGATGCTTCGTTCATCTGCTGGCAAAGCATCTCCATTTCGGATGCCCCCTGATACAACGCCTGCACGTTGATATGGCAGATTTCTCTCATACTCCAGCTATTCTCCACCTCACGAGCAAAATGCAGCGTAAAAAAAGCTTTCTGTGCATGCGTGAACAGCTGACAGTAGAGTGCGAGCCCCCGCCATTCATTCTGCCAGAGCCGATAGAGCGCCGTGGGAAACGCGGCATTCTCGGCAAACTCCAGCGCCTGCGCGCATAGCTTCAGGGCATCTGCCGCTACCTCATCCTTCTCTTGCGCAATTCGCGTGAGGTTTTCCATCGATATTTGCGGATCGTCACGCGTGAAGTGGATATCCTTGGCCGACCCCGGCAGCCAGTGATTACGCGCCAGCTGGCTGTACAAACTCCATACTGCCTGACCGTAGCTTTCCGGTAGCTGACTATGGCGGTGAAAAACGTGATCGCGAACATAAATCGCCTGGTAAAGCACCTCCGTTGCCTGCTCAAGTAGCTGCTGAAAACGGCGGGTGACTGTAACATCGGGGCACCAGCCGTAACGCTCAGCCAGCCAGAGATCCAACAGCTGCTCCTGGGTCTTTCCCGCACCATGACCTAACAGCTGGCTACAGGCAAACAGATTGCATTCGCTTAACGTTTCCGGTATCCAGTGGTTATCAACGCTCTCCCAACTGGTTTTGCATATCGCACCGGTGATTCTGGGATTCGCGCTTTGGCACCACAGCAGTCGGCCTTTTAACTCATCAATGCGCAAGAAAGGCATAACGCCCCAGCCCACCTCTTCGCCTGCTAAATCAATATCAACCCAGACGTCTCGCATAGTGACCTGAAGCAGTGCGGGATTATTTGGAAATGCTGGCCAGAAACGTTCTGGCGTTAACTTGATCGATACCGAAACGGTTGGCGGAAGCGGCTCGATAGCATCGAGAACGGTACCAAGATCATCATTACTTGCAGGGAAAACCCGCAAAACCAGATGTTTATTTTGTGCGGTAACCACCTGGCTGAGCGCTTGAAAACAACGGCGATAGAGCACAAAGCTTTGCGACGGTTGCCGGGTATTTTCAGGCTCATCCCTGGCGTTTATATCCCATTTAGGGCGCGTAATCGGCAATAAACCATCGGTGCTGGAAAGCGCAATAATTAGCCCTGTTAAAGCTGGAATTCCCTGACAAACGCCGCGAATTTTGTCTGTCAGCCAGCGGCTCCAGAAATCCACATCAAAAAGGATCCCTTGCTGGTTATCCAGTAGATACTTATGCGACAACAGCAATTCCGTTGGGAAATCCAGCTCTTTTGCCTGTAAATAAAATCGCAGCCCCTGCTCGCGGCAATACATGGCGAGACGATTAAGGTAGATACAGCGCGCTCTCTGCTGGCTGGAAACGCTATCGTTATAGTGGAAAGGCGTATATCCCTTCGGGGACACCAGCTTACCGAAGAGATCTGCCTGCCCCACCACGATAGCATTAAAGCCATGCTGAGAGGCATACCTGACCAGATTGCATACCGATGACCAGTTCCATATATCCTGATTATTCAGTTCTAACGCTCGCGTCTCCCACATGGTTTTGCTCCTGAATCTCACCTTGCCTTGAACATAACGTAAGTCGCGAAAATCGTCTGTTTTTCTTCGCTATATACTGAAAGAAAACAGTCATACTTCTTTGACATAATTGGACATTCAGTGGCAAAGCTCGCCATAATGAAATAGCAACATACATCTACCGGAGTGTGAGCTGTAATGGGCCAGGAAAAGCTATACATCGAAAAAGAACTCAGCTGGTTATCCTTTAACGAGCGCGTACTTCAGGAAGCGGCGGACAAAAGCAACCCGCTGATCGAGCGCATGCGCTTTTTAGGGATTTACTCCAATAACCTCGATGAATTTTATAAAGTGCGCTTTGCCGAGCTGAAGCGCCGCATCATCATCAGCGAAGAACAAGGCAGTACCGCACACTCTCGCCATCTGCTGGGCAAAATTCAGGCCCGCGTGCTCAAGGCCGATCAGGAGTTTGACGGCTTATACAACGAGCTGCTGCTGGAAATGGCGCGTAACCAGATTTTCCTGATCAACGAACGCCAGCTCTCCGTCAACCAGCAGTCCTGGCTGCGTAACTACTTCAAGCTGTATCTTCGTCAGCACATCACGCCAATCCTGATTAACCGCGAAACGGATCTGGTGCAGTTCCTGAAGGATGATTACACCTACCTGGCCGTCGAGATTATTCGCGGGGATACCATCAATTACGCGCTGCTTGAAATTCCGTCAGACAAGGTGCCGCGTTTTGTGAACCTGCCGCCGGAAGCGCCTCGCCGCCGCAAGCCGATGATTCTGTTAGATAACATCCTGCGCTACTGCCTGGATGATATCTTCAAGGGCTTTTTTGATTACGACGCGCTGAACGCCTACTCGATGAAAATGACCCGTGACGCCGAATACGATCTGGTGCACGAGATGGAATCGAGCCTGATGGAGCTGATGTCCTCCAGCCTGAAACAGCGCCTGACCGCCGAGCCGGTGCGCTTCGTTTATCAGCGCGATATGCCCGACGCGATGGTCGAAATGCTGCGCGATAAGCTCTCCATCTCCAACTACGATTCAATGCTGCCGGGCGGTCGTTACCACAACTTTAAAGACTTTATCGGCTTCCCGAACGTCGGCAAAGCCAATCTGGTTAACAAACCGATGCCGCGTCTGCGTCATCTGTGGTTTGATAAATTCCGCAACGGCTTTGACGCAATCCGCGAACGCGACGTGCTGCTTTACTACCCGTACCATACGTTTGAACACGTCCTTGAGCTGCTGCGCCAGGCCTCTTTCGACCCAAGCGTGCTGGCTATCAAAATCAACATCTACCGCGTCGCGAAAGATTCACGGATTATCGACTCGATGATTCACGCCGCCCACAACGGTAAGAAAGTGACGGTGGTCGTGGAGCTGCAGGCGCGTTTCGATGAAGAAGCCAATATTCATTGGGCTAAACGCCTGACCGAAGCCGGCGTGCACGTTATCTTCTCCGCGCCGGGCCTCAAGATCCACGCCAAGCTGTTCCTGGTTTCGCGCAAAGAGGGCGATGAAGTCGTGCGCTATGCGCATATCGGCACCGGCAACTTCAACGAAAAAACCGCGCGTCTTTACACCGACTACTCGCTGCTGACCGCCGATGCGCGCATCACCAATGAAGTCCGCCGGGTATTTAACTTTATCGAAAACCCCTACCGCCCGGTCAGCTTCGATTATCTGCTGGTGTCGCCGCAAAACTCGCGTCGCCTGCTTTATGAGATGATCGATCGTGAAATCGCCAACGCGCAAAATGGCCAGCCGTCGGGCATCATGCTGAAGCTGAACAACCTGGTCGATAAGGGGCTGGTAGACCGTCTCTACGCCGCTTCCAGCTCCGGCGTGCCGGTTAATTTGCTTATTCGCGGTATGTGCTCGCTGATCCCCGGTCTGGAAGGAATCAGCGAAAATATTCGCGTGACCAGCATTGTTGACCGTTTCCTTGAGCATGACCGCGTTTATTGCTTTGAAAACGGCGGCGATAAGCAGGTTTGGCTATCGTCCGCGGACTGGATGACGCGCAATATTGACTATCGTATCGAAGTGGCCGCGCCGCTGCTGGATCCGCGCCTGAAACAGCGGGTGCTGGATATTTTCGATCTCCTCTTCAACGATACGGTGAAAGCACGCTATCTTGATAAAGAACTGAGTAATCGCTACGTGCCGCGCGGCAATCGCCGCAAAGTGCGCGCACAGATGGCGATATACGACTACCTCAAATCACTTGAACAGCCCGATTAACCTATGCCAATAAACGAAAATGCCCCTCGGCCGCAGGAGTTCGCTGCGGTCGACCTCGGTTCGAACAGTTTTCATATGGTGATCGCCCGTGTCGTTGACGGGGCAATGCAGATCATCGGTCGCCTGAAGCAGCGCGTACATCTGGCCGACGGCCTGGATGAAAACTCTGTACTGAGCGAAGAGGCTATTGCGCGCGGGCTGAACTGCCTGTCGCTGTTCGCCGAGCGCCTGCAGGGTTTTGACCCATCAAGCGTCTGTATCGTCGGCACGCACACGCTGCGCCAGGCGACAAACGCCGCAGAGTTCCTCAAGCGCGCGGAGCAGGTCATCCCCTACCCGATCGAAATCATTCCCGGCAACGAAGAAGCGCGTCTGATTTTTATGGGCGTGGAGCACACGCAGCCGGAGCGAGGCCGTAAGCTGGTCATCGATATCGGCGGCGGCTCTACCGAGCTGGTTATCGGCGAGGATTTCGAGCCTCGTCTGGTGGAAAGCCGCCGTATGGGCTGCGTGAGCTTCTCTCAGGCCTACTTTGCTGGCGGCGTCATCAACAAAGAGAATTTCCAGCGCGCGCGTCTTTCCGCCGTGCAGAAGCTGGAAACTCTGGCCTGGCAGTTCCGCATCCAGGGGTGGAACGTCGCCCTGGGCGCATCGGGCACCATTAAAGCCGCTCACGAAGTGCTGGTGGCCATGGGCGAGAAAGACGGGTTCATCACTCCCGAGCGCCTCGAGATGCTGGTCGAAGAGCTGCTGAAGTATAAAAACTTCGACTCGCTAAGCCTGCCCGGGCTGTCTGAAGATCGGAAAGCCGTTTTTGCGCCCGGTCTGGCTATCCTGTGCGGGGTGTTTGACGCGCTGGCGATTAAAGAGCTGCGCTTGTCCGACGGCGCGCTGCGCGAAGGCGTACTGTACGAGATGGAAGGACGTTTCCGTCACCAGGATATCCGTAGCCGCACCGCGCAGAGCCTGGCGAACCAGTACAATATCGACCGCGAGCAGGCGCGTCGGGTGCTGGAGACCACCACGCATATTTATGAGCAATGGCAGGAGCAGAATCCCAAGCTCGCGAACCCCCATCTGGCGGCGCTGCTGAAATGGGCGACCATGCTGCATGAAGTCGGCTTGAATATTAACCACAGCGGCATGCACCGTCATTCGGCTTATATCCTGCAAAACAGCGATCTGCCGGGCTTTAATCAGGAACAGCAGATGCTGATGGCCACCTTAGTTCGCTATCACCGTAAAGCGATTAAGCTGGATGATTTACCGCGTTTCACGCTGTTTAAGAAGAAGCAGTTTCTGCCGTTAATTCAGCTGCTGCGCCTTGGCGTGCTGCTGAATAACCAGCGTCAGGCAACGACAACGCCGCCGAGCCTTACGCTGAAAACCGAGGCAAACCACTGGACGCTGACCTTCCCGCACGACTGGTTTAGCCAGAATGCGCTGGTGCTGCTCGATCTGGAAAAAGAGCAGGAATACTGGGAAGGGGTACCTGACTGGTGGCTGAAAATCAGCGAAGAAGAGAAGCCTGACGCGGCAAGCTAGTTTCGCGCATATGGGCCGGACGTCCGGCCCATTCGCTTATCAATCCTCAACCAGCGCCTCAAGCGGGGCCGGTTTGCCGATATCATAGCCCTGCATATAATCAATCCCCAGCGAAACCACAGCCTGCCGAATCTCGGGCGTTTCGACATATTCGGCCACCACCTGCATATTTTTCATCCTCGCCAGAAGGCAAATAGAGGCAACGGCCTGATAGTCCAGACTGCTGGTCACCAGATTACGAATAAAACTACCGTCGATTTTCAGCAGATCCGCATTCATCGTTTTCAGCCGCGCGTAGCTGGCATAGCCGGTGCCAAAGTCATCAATCGCTACCCGACAGCCCAGGTCCTGAAGCTGCGCCAGGGTTTTCCGCGCCTGCTCGGGATTGGTCAGTGAATGGTTCTCCGTCAGCTCAAAAATAATCTGCCAGGGTTCAATGTCATAATGCTCCAGCAGCGTTTTTACCTGCTGATGAAAATAACTGTTACTCACTGAAAACGGCGAGATATTTATCGCCAGGCGCATTCCAGGAAGCTTTTTGCGCCGCTTGTCCATAAAGATCAACGTATGTTCGAGGACCCAGCTATCGATACGCGCCGACAGTCCAAACTCGTGCGCCACTGGTAAAAAGACATCCGGCATGATGATTTCATCGTTGTCGTTCAGCATTCTCAGCAGAACTTCATGATAGCTATCCCCCCGGATGCCGACGATCGGTTGTGCCATCAGAACGAAGCGATCGTGCTCCAGCGCCTTCACCAGCTGATTCATTATCATGACTTTGTCTTTCAGCTCCTGCTGCGTATTAATGGCGCCGCGACGCTGTAAATTTTCAGGACTTCCGGTCGCCAGGGAAAGGTCAGCCGCGCCGCTGAGTTCTCCAAGCAGTAAATGCAGATGCATCACCGGAGAGCGAACGTTGCAATAGCTGAATCCCACGGGCGGCTGCAGCGGCATACCGTTCCAGACAAAGCGAAACTTTTTGAGATGGTCAAACAGCAGGGGGACTCGCTGCTGATGGTCTTCACTGTGCAGATGGATAACCAGCTCGTGCCCGGCCATCTGATAGATATCCTCCCCGGGCTGCAATAGATCGCCAAGCGACTCGGCCAGCAGCTGCTTGTACTGAATGCGCAACAGAACGCCGTAATGGCGGCCCAATATTTCCAGCTCGGGAATGCGTAAGAAGCACAGTACTGACCAGGAGGATTTATTTAACGCCCGGCTCAGCGCGCGGATATTGGGCAAGCGTACAACCGGATCAATGAAGGCCATCCGCCGCATACGCGCATAAAAAATTCTCTGCTGCGTCGCCAGCATCGCCATATAGGCGATAATAAATGAAAACACCAGATAGCTTGAGGAGATAATAGCCAGCTGATTACTGTAAATCGGTGAATGCGGGAGATATTGATAATGAAAGTGGATAATAACAATTAATATAGGGGACCAGACCAATGAAATGAAGCGATAGCCAAAACGCATCGCCCCCCACAGCATCACCGGCATAAGCAAGGACAAGGTATAATTTGTACTAAAAATAGTGCTCGTACTACTTAGCGGCATTAATAGCAAAACTAATAAAATTAACAGCACTACCGCCCATAAAATAAACTCTAAGGGCTTTATTTTCGGATCGATCTGCAGGCGAATCTGAGAAACAAAACCCCGAATATAGAGCGGGTTGCGGATAATTCGAATCAGAAAGTAGCATAGCGGCACGCCGGTCAGGCATCCGGCCATCAGGGCCTGAAAGGTGATAAGCGAACGCAAACTTAAGGGGTTGACCCCAATCAACCCGGTCGCGCGAGGATGGATCCCCAAATACTCGGCGAGCTGGGAAAGGATAAGAAAGATCAGCGATGGCAGCAACATTTGCCAGAACAATCGTTGAGGCATCAGTCGCACATTGCCATGCGAGATTTGCTGCCTTCGCGGGACAAAAACGCGATACCCGCCCCAGCAAAGGACGGTCGGAATAAGAAAGTGGAAAATCACGCCGATGGAATCTTCCAGCGCCATGCCGCGCGTAATGGAAAGCAGCAAACCGACAACGATCCCCGGTAAAGCAGCCCAGCCGAAAAACAGCATCAGGCTCAGCACTAACGCCAGAGGTAAATAGTAAAGATAAACTTCATTACCATTCAGTACAGCAACGGTGTTCGCCCATCTTGCCAGGGGGAGTAAAAGGATGGGTAAGATGAGCGGCAGCGACCACCATTTATCCCGATATCTTCTGTAAAGTTTAATAATGTTCATAGATGCTCTACGGATAACCCTAAATCCTGCAGGGTATATTCAGGCAGGCATCCAACCAACCGTCATAATCGCGCAAGGAATAACAACGCGGAACTGGCTGGTGATTTTAGTTGTCGGTGAGAATAGACGATTGATATAAATCAAAAAATCACGTCGCTAATATTAATAATGTCTTTTTTTTAACATCAATTTGCGATAAGCAGAAAGCATGTAAATACGAGGATTATCTTATATAACATTAATTAATGTTTTACCCCTGGGATTTTTACATCCTCATCAATTGACCCTTCCGCGTTACTGTGCCTTAATACGCACATCGCCCATCCTTTGGGTATACTTTAAGGAACCTTTTGTGAGTCAGGCACCCAGTATGCGTAAACGACATCGATTTAACCGTCGCATGACCCGTATCGTACTGCTTATCAGCTTTATCTTCTTCTTTGGACGCTTTGTCTACTCCTCCATCGGTGCCTGGTACCATCATCAGGACAAAAAGCAATCGCAGCAATCCACTATCACCGTTGAACCTTCAGATCCGCTAAAAACGCCGGTACAAAAATAAGCGCGGTACGCTGTTCAGCAACCGGCCTGAGAGAGCAAACGCAGCACTTCAGCGATGCCTTTGCTGATGATTTTATCCTGCCGCATGACGATGCCTAACTGCCGATACAGGCGCGGAGTCAACGATTGCACGTTCAGGCCGACGCGATCCTGCGGATCCTCTACCGCCATACGCGGCACGATGCTGTATCCCAGTCCCGCTCGCACCATCCGCTTAATCGCCTCAATGCTGCCTAACTGCATGACTGGCACGACCATCAGTCCATTATGGCGAAACCAGCCGTCAATCAGATCCCGGGTTCCGCTCCCCGCTTCAAAAGCAATTAGCGGCAATGATTGCAGAACCTCTGGCGTCAGCGGCGAGGGCAGGTCGTCCTGAGCATCGCTAAAAATACCGACAAACTCTTCATCTAAAACCGGCGTCACCGCCAGGCTGCGTCCGTTCGCCGGAAGCGTACAAAGGCCCAGATCAAGCCGGTTCTCCTCGATAGCCCGAACCACTTCCAGGGTATTGCCAACCGTGACCCTCACCGTCAGCAGAGGGTGATCCTGATGCAGCTTCTGCAGCAGCGGCGGTAACAGGTGGATACAGGCGGTCGCCCCGGTACCCAACGTTATCGAGCCGCTGATTTCTCGATTGAATTCGCTAACCGATTGCACTGCCGCGCCCACCGCCAGTTCAATCCGCTCGCTGTGCGCCAGCAGGGCGATGCCGGCCGCCGTCGCTTTGATGCCTCGTCCTGTTCGCTCAAGCAGTCTGGTTTGGAGAAATTGTTCCAGCTGACGTACCTGCAGACTTACCGCAGGCTGCGACAGCCCCAGCAGGTCAGCTGCGGCGGAAAAGCTTCCGCGCTGTACCACCAGGCGGAACGTCGCCAGATTTCCCAGATTGAGCGTCATCATCACAAAGTTTCTCTTATAAGGGTCATAAATGGACCGGCCTGCCTCCACAATAGCGTGCAGGGTATGCTGCCGACAACAGCGTAACAAAATGGACGATCATGAAAACATCTGCAAAACCACTCTCCGCGCCGGGCGCCGTCACGCTTGCCGCCGGGTGCAACCAGCTAATAAACTGGGGAGTCTCATTTTATATGCCCGGCACTTTCGCCAGAGCTATTGCTCAGGAGACCGGCTGGGCCGCAACGGAAATCTACTTTGGCCTGACTATCGCCATGCTGATGATGGCGATGCTCTCCCCGTTTGTCGCCCGGCTACTGGCCCGCTTTGGGGGCCAACGGGTGGTGGTCACGGGTACGCTGATGATTTCAGCGGGCTGCCTGATAATGGCTTACGTCCAGAGTCTACCGGGCTGGTTCGCCGCCTGGGTTCTGACCGGCGCCGGGATGCGTCTGGCGCTCTACGACGCGCTGTTCGCCGCGCTGGTGAATATCTATGGGCAAAGCGCCAGATTAACTATCTCGCGCGTGACGCTGGCCGGCGGCCTGGCTTCGGCTCTGTTCTGGCCGCTCGGCGCCGGGTTGTTGACGCAGATGGACTGGCGGCATGCGCTGCTGATTTATGCCCTGTTTGGCCTGCTTAGCGCGATGCTGCTGTGGAAAATGCCAAATCACAGACTGCCGTCACCGAAACGGATAATGCAACGCCAGCGGCTCTCCCGCCGCGATAAACGCCCTGCCCTCCTGTACGCGTCGCTGATTGCGCTGGTAACCTTTGTTTCCAACGGTACCTCGACGCATCTCCCCGAGTATATCGCCAGCGTCGGGCTTCCTGTCGCGGTGGGAATGCTGTGGGGGATTGGGCAAACCGGCGCGCGCTTTCTCGAAGTGGCATCCGGTTCTGTCCTTACGCCGTTGCGGCTAACGATACTGACCACCCTGTTGATGCCGCTCTGCTTTGCGCTCGGCCTGAGCGGGCCATATCTGTCGTGGGCGGCCGGCGGATTTGTGCTGGGTTACGGCGCGATCAACGGCCTGACGACCGTTTTTAAAGCCACTCTGCCGCTGCAGCTTTTTGCCGCCGAGGATTATGCCCGACGAACCGGTATTTTGTTGATTCCCGCGCAGCTGCTGGCCGCCGCCTCGCCGTTTGCCTACGCGTGGCTGAATGATTATCTCGGGATAAGGGGCAGTTTAGCGGTTTCCGCCGCGCTGGCCCTGGTGGTGGCAGCTCTGGCGATGGCCGTTGCATGGTGTCAGCGGGAGAATACGCCAGCGGCAATTGAAGAACGGGGTTGACAGTAGAAACCCGGTGTATCGGTATTCATCGTCTCAGGGAATGCCGTAATTCGGCGATATTGTTAAGAAAAATGCCATTAATGACGTCAATCATTAATGGCATTATTTTTTTATTCAATTAACGCAAAGAATAAAGTTTATTCCCACTCAATGGTCGCCGGCGGCTTACCGCTGATGTCGTACACCACGCGGGAAATACCGTTGACTTCATTGATGATACGGTTGGATACGCGGCCGAGGAAATCGTACGGCAGATGCGCCCAGTGAGCGGTCATAAAGTCGATGGTTTCAACCGCACGCAGGGAAACGACCCAGTCGTACTTACGGCCATCGCCCATGACGCCGACGGAACGGACCGGCAGGAATACGGTGAACGCCTGGCTCACTTTGTTGTACAGGTCAGCTTTGTGCAGCTCTTCAATGAAGATTGCGTCCGCGCGGCGCAGCAGGTCGCAGTACTCTTTCTTCACTTCGCCCAGCACGCGCACGCCCAGACCCGGCCCCGGGAACGGGTGGCGGTACAGCATATCGTACGGCAGACCCAGTTCGAGGCCAATCTTACGCACTTCATCTTTGAACAGCTCGCGCAGCGGTTCAACGAGGCCCATCTTCATCTCTTTCGGCAGGCCGCCCACGTTGTGGTGAGATTTAATGACGTGCGCTTTACCGGTTGCGGAAGCAGCGGACTCGATGACGTCAGGATAGATGGTCCCTTGCGCCAGCCATTTCACGTCTTCCAGCTTCAGCGCTTCTTCGTCAAACACTTCAACGAACACGCGGCCGATGATTTTACGCTTCGCTTCCGGATCGTTTTCGCCCGCCAGCGCAGCCAGGAAACGCGCCTCGCCTTCGACATGAACGATGTTCAGGCCGAAGCGATCGCCAAACATATCCATAACCTGCTGGGCTTCATTCAGACGCAGCAGACCGTTATCCACAAAGACGCAGGTCAGGTTTTTGCCGATGGCGCGGTGCAGCAGCATGGCGGTCACGGAGGAATCCACGCCGCCGGACAGGCCGAGGATCACTTTATCGTCGCCAACCTGCTGACGAATGCGCTCGATGGCATCGTCGATAATTTTGGCCGGGGTCCACAGCGCTTCACACTGGCAGATATCGCGTACGAAACGCTCCAGCATGCGCAGACCCTGACGGGTGTGGGTGACTTCCGGGTGGAACTGTACGCCGTAGAAACGTTTCTCTTCGTTAGCCATAATGGCGAACGGGCAGGTTTCGGTGCTGGCAACGGTGACGAAGTCAGACGGGATGGCGGTGACTTTGTCGCCGTGGCTCATCCAGACGTCCAGCATCGGCTTACCATCCGCGCTCAGCGCATCTTCGATACCGTGAATCAGGGCGCTATCGGTCTGCACTTCAACCTGCGCATAGCCAAACTCACGTTCATTAGAGGCTTCAACGTGGCCGCCCAGCTGCATCGCCATGGTCTGCATGCCGTAGCATACGCCGAATACCGGCACGCCGGCTTCAAAGACATACTGCGGCGCGCGCGGGCTGTTATCTTCGGTGGTGCTTTCCGGGCCGCCGGAAAGAATAATGCCGTTAGGATTAAACTCACGAATTTGAGCTTCAGTCACGTCCCATGCCCACAGTTCACAGTAGACACCTAATTCACGAACGCGACGCGCAACCAGCTGGGTGTACTGAGAACCGAAGTCCAGGATAAGAATACGATGTTTATGAATGTTATCCGTCATTGACGATAATTCCGAGGCAAGTGATACAGGTTAAATAAATCGCCCGGCGCGTGGCCGGGCGATGAAAATCAGGAGCCCATGCGGTAGTTCGGGGATTCCTTGGTGATAGTCACGTCGTGAACGTGGCTCTCCTGGATACCCGCGCCGCTGATGCGTACGAATTCCGCTTTGGTCCGCAGGGTGTCGATGGTACCACAACCGGTCAGGCCCATACAGGAACGCAGGCCGCCCATCTGCTGGTGAATGATCTCCTTCAGGCGGCCTTTATAGGCGACGCGGCCTTCGATACCTTCCGGTACCAGTTTGTCGGCGGCGTTATCGGTCTGGAAGTAGCGATCGGAGGAACCTTTAGACATCGCGCCAAGGGAACCCATACCGCGGTAAGATTTGTACGAACGGCCCTGATAGAGTTCGATTTCGCCCGGGGACTCTTCGGTACCGGCCAGCATTGAGCCAACCATGACGGCGGCTGCGCCTGCGGCAATCGCTTTCGCAATATCGCCGGAGAAACGAATACCGCCGTCGGCGATAACCGGGATACCGGTGCCTTCCAGCGCTTCAACCGCGTCAGAAACGGCGGTGATCTGCGGAACGCCCACGCCGGTCACGATACGAGTCGTACAGATGGAGCCAGGGCCGATCCCTACTTTCACCGCGCTGCAGCCGGCTTCCGCCAGCGCACGTGCGCCCGCGCCGGTCGCCACGTTGCCGCCGATGATTTGCAGGTCAGGGTATTTCGCACGGGTATCGCGGATACGCTGCAATACGCCTTCAGAGTGGCCGTGAGAGGAGTCGATCAGCAGAATATCTACGCCCGCGGCAACCAGCGCATCCACGCGCTCTTCGTTACCGGCGCCCGCACCCACCGCCGCACCGACGCGCAGGCGACCCTGCTCATCTTTACAGGCGTTTGGTTTACGCTCCGCTTTCTGGAAATCTTTAACGGTGATCATGCCGAGAAGATGGAAGCTGTCATCCACAACCAGCGCTTTCTCAACGCGTTTTTCATGCATTTTGGCAAAAACCACTTCGCGGCTTTCGCCTTCGCGAACGGTCACCAGACGCTCTTTCGGCGTCATATAAACGCTCACCGGCTGATTCAGGTCGGTGACGAAACGCACGTCGCGACCGGTGATGATGCCGACCAGCTCGTTGTCTTCGGTCACCACCGGATAGCCAGCAAAACCGTTGCGTTCAGTCAGCTCTTTCACTTCGCGCAGAGTGGTGGTCGGCAGGACGGTCTGCGGGTCGGTAACCACGCCGGACTCATGCTTCTTCACGCGCTTAACTTCTTCCGCCTGGCGCTCGATGGACATGTTTTTATGAATAAAGCCGATGCCGCCTTCCTGTGCCAGGGCAATTGCCAGACGCGCTTCCGTCACGGTATCCATTGCAGCAGAGAGCATTGGAATATTCAGACGAATGGTTTTCGTCAGCTGAGTGCTGAGATCGGCGGTATTTGGCAGAACGGTTGAATGAGCGGGAACGAGGAGGACGTCGTCAAACGTCAGGGCTTCTTTAGCGATACGTAGCATGGGCAATATCTCGACCAGGGTGGATAAATATTGCCGTGGCATTATACAGAGCGTAACCGATTGNCTCCAGCATACGCATTCCCTGACGGGTGTGGGTCACTTCCGGGTGGAACTGCACGCCGTAGAAGCGTTTTTCTTCGTTGGCCATAATGGCGAACGGGCAGTTGTCGGTGCTGGCGACGGTTACGAAGTCCGCTGGGATGGCGGTCACTTTGTCGCCGTGGCTCATCCACACGTCCAGCAGCGGTTTGCCGTCTGCGGTCAGGGAATCTTCGATACCGCGCACCAGCGCGCTGTCGTTAACCACTTCAACCTGTGCGTAACCAAACTCACGCTCGTTAGAACCT
>NZ_VOJB01000104.1:259576-260231 GCF_007910085.1 Klebsiella sp. ME-303
GCTGCATCGCCATGGTCTGCATGCCGTAGCAGACGCCAAATACCGGCACGCCGGCTTCGAACACATACTGCGGCGCACGCGGGCTGTTCTCTTCGGTGGTGCTTTCCGGGCCGCCGGAAAGAATGATGCCGCTTGGATTAAATTCGCGGATCTGTGCTTCCGTGACATCCCATGCCCACAGCTCACAGTAGACGCCCAGCTCACGCACGCGACGCGCCACCAGCTGAGTATACTGAGACCCGAAGTCGAGGATGAGGATGCGATGTTTATGAATGTTTTCCGTCATTGACGCTAATTCCGAGGCAAGTGAAACAGAGTAAATAAATCGCCCGACGCAAGGTCGGGCGAAGAAATCAGGAGCCCAGACGGTAGTTCGGGGACTCTTTGGTGATGGTCACGTCGTGAACGTGGCTTTCCTGAATGCCCGCACCGCTGATGCGTACGAATTCAGCTTTGGTACGCAGCAGGTCAATGGTACCACAGCCGGTCAGACCCATACAGGAACGCAGACCGCCCATCTGCTGGTGAATGATCTCTTTCAGGCGGCCTTTATAGGCCACGCGGCCTTCGATACCTTCCGGCACCAGTTTGTCAGCGGCGTTATCGCTCTGGAAATAGCGATCAGAGGAGCCTTTGGACATCGCGCCAAGGGAGC
>NZ_VOJB01000104.1:260262-260522 GCF_007910085.1 Klebsiella sp. ME-303
TCCCGCGGTAGGATTTGTAAGAGCGACCCTGATAGAGTTCGATTTCACCCGGGGACTCTTCGGTACCCGCCAGCATGGAGCCAACCATCACCGCCGCCGCACCGGCGGCGATCGCTTTGGCGATATCGCCGGAGAAACGGATACCGCCGTCAGCGATAACCGGAATACCGGTCCCTTCCAGCGCTTCCACCGCGTCGGAAACAGCAGTGATCTGCGGCACACCCACGCCGGTGACGATACGGGTAGTACAGATGGAGCCC
>NZ_VOJB01000104.1:260534-261118 GCF_007910085.1 Klebsiella sp. ME-303
CCGATGCCCACTTTCACCGCGCTGCAGCCGGCTTCCGCCAGCGCGCGTGCGCCTGCGCCAGTGGCGACGTTGCCGCCGATGATCTGCAGGTCAGGATATTTCGCGCGCGTTTCACGGATACGCTGCAGAACGCCTTCTGAGTGACCGTGCGAGGAGTCGATCAGCAGAACGTCAACGCCTGCCGCTACCAACGCGTCTACGCGCTCTTCGTTGCCGGCACCAGCGCCGACCGCCGCGCCTACGCGCAGACGGCCCTGCTCATCTTTACAGGCGTTCGGTTTACGTTCTGCTTTCTGGAAGTCTTTGACGGTGATCATGCCGCGCAGGTGGAAGCTCTCATCCACGACCAGCGCTTTCTCAACGCGTTTTTCGTGCATCTTAGCGAAGACCACTTCACGGCTTTCGCCTTCACGAACGGTGACCAGACGCTCTTTCGGCGTCATGTAGACGCTGACCGGCTGGTTCAGATCGGTGACGAAACGCACGTCGCGGCCGGTGATGATGCCAACCAGCTCGTTTTCTTCGGTAACCACCGGGTAGCCGGCGAAACCGTTGCGCTCGGTCAGCTCTTTCACTTCACGCAG
>NZ_VOJB01000104.1:261140-261474 GCF_007910085.1 Klebsiella sp. ME-303
ACTCATGTTTCTTCACGCGACGAACTTCTTCCGCCTGGCGCTCGATGGACATGTTTTTGTGAATAAAGCCGATGCCGCCTTCCTGTGCCAGGGCAATAGCCAGACGCGCTTCCGTTACGGTATCCATGGCTGCGGAGAGCATAGGAATATTCAGACGAATGGTTTTCGTCAGCTGAGTGCTGAGATCGGCAGTATTCGGCAGAACGGTAGAATGAGCGGGAACGAGGAGGACGTCGTCAAACGTCAGGGCTTCTTTAGCGATACGTAGCATGGGCAATATCTCGACCAGGGTGGATAAATATTGCCGTGGCATTATACAGAGCGTAACCGATTG
>NZ_VOJB01000104.1:261552-296558 GCF_007910085.1 Klebsiella sp. ME-303
CATCTACCCTTTTTTGCAAATAATACTTGCGATCCCCTCCCAGCAGGTTACTATCGACTGAATAACCTGCTGATTTAGAATTTGATCTTGCTCACATGTTGCCATCTCAATCCCCCTCAATTTACACGGTTAGCCGCCTCAATCAGTCGGTTCGACTGCTGCTCGAACGTGAAATGGGTCAGGTATGGATCAGCGGCGAGATTTCCAATTTCAGCCAGCCCTCTTCCGGCCACTGGTACTTCACCCTAAAAGACGATAACGCCCAGGTGCGCTGCGCGATGTTCCGCAACAGCAACCGCCGCGTGACGTTCCGTCCGCAGCACGGGCAGCAGGTGCTGGTCCGCGCCAATATCACGCTGTACGAGCCGCGCGGCGATTATCAGATCATCGTGGAAAGCATGCAGCCTGCGGGCGAAGGTCTGCTTCAGCAGAAGTATGAACAGCTCAAGACCGCGCTGGCGGCGGAAGGCTTGTTCGATCAGCAGCATAAAAAAACGCTCCCCTCTCCCGCGCACTGCGTCGGCGTCATCACCTCTAAAACCGGTGCTGCGCTGCACGATATTTTACACGTGCTCAAGCGCCGCGATCCTTCCCTGCCGGTGATTATTTACCCGACCGCCGTCCAGGGGGAAGATGCGCCGGGGCAGATCGTTCGCGCGATTGAGCTGGCCAACGCGCGCCAGGAGTGCGACGTGCTGATTGTCGGGCGCGGCGGCGGTTCGCTGGAAGATTTATGGAGCTTTAACGATGAGCGAGTGGCGCGGGCGATTTTTGCCAGCCCTATTGCCATCGTCAGCGCCGTAGGCCATGAGACTGACGTCACTATCGCCGATTTTGTCGCCGACCTGCGCGCGCCGACGCCTTCCGCGGCGGCGGAAATGGTCAGCCGCAACCAGCAGGAGCTGCTGCGCCAGCTCCAGTCCGGGCAGCAGCGCCTTGAAATGGCGATGGACTACTTCCTTGCCAACCGCCATCGTCGCTTTACCCAGGTTTTTCACCGCCTGCAGCAGCAGCATCCTCAGCTGCGGCTGGCCCGTCAGCAAACGGAGCTTGAAAGATTGCGTCAGCGCATGCGTTTCGCTCTTGAGACGCAAATAAAGCGCGCCGACCAGCGCCAGCAGCGCGCCGCGCAGCGCCTGAATCAACAAAACCCACAGCCGCGAATTCACCGCGCCCAGAGCCGTATTCAACAGCTGGAATACCGGCTGGCGGAAAACATCCGAGCGCGTCTTGGCGAGCAACGTGAACGCTTCGGTAATATGGTCACGCACCTGGAAGCCGTCAGCCCGCTGGCGACGCTGGCCCGCGGCTATAGCGTCACTTCCGCCAGCGACGGCAAGGTGCTGAAACAAACGAAACAGGTGCGCGAGGGAGACGTTCTCACTACCCGCCTGAACGATGGCTGGGTAGAGAGCGAAGTGAAGAACATCACGCCGGTGAAGAAAACCCGTTCCCGCAAAAAAGCCGGATAAGCCTGCCATTTCGACCGAGGATAACTATACTGCTGTCATGCCCTTTTTAAACGGTTCTATCCGGCTAAGGAGCGTGATATGCCAGATGCTTATCCTCGTTATGTAATTCCGCCCTACATTTTACGCCGCATTGTCGATCGCGGTTCCCTTCAGCAGCAGCGCTGCGCGCAGAATACCCTCAGCCACGTTCAGACCCTGATGGCGCACGTTCCGGGGCGCCCTGCCGCGCCCCACGTCACCACGCCGGGCCTGCTTGAACGCGACATTTATGATGCCGGGCAGACCCAGGATCTACCGGGTACTCAGGTCCGTTTTGAGGGACAGCCCTCCAACGGCGACGTTGCCGTTGATGAAGCCTATGACTATCTCGGCATCACCCATGATTTTTTCTGGAAGAGCTACCAGCGCGATTCGCTGGATAACCGCGGATTGAAGCTCACCGGCAGCGTCCACTATGGTCACGAATATCAAAACGCATTCTGGAACGGCCAACAAATGGTGTTTGGCGACGGGGATGGCGAGATTTTTAATCGTTTTACTATCGCCATTGACGTAGTGGCGCACGAACTAAGCCACGGCGTGACGGAGAGCGAAGCCGGTCTCATCTATTTCGAACAATCCGGCGCGCTGAACGAATCGCTTTCCGATGTTTTCGGTTCGCTGGTCAAACAGTATCAGCGCCAGCAGACGGCAGACAAAGCGGACTGGATCATTGGCGAGGGGCTACTCGCGAAAGGCATCCACGGCAAAGGTCTGCGCTCAATGTCGCAGCCGGGTACCGCATACGATGACCCTGTCCTTGGCAAAGATCCGCAACCCGCCCATATGAAAGATTTTGTTCATACCCAGCAGGATAACGGCGGCGTGCATATCAACTCCGGCATTCCTAATCACGCCTTTTATCTCGCCGCCAGCGCCCTCGGCGGTTTTGCATGGGAGAAAGCGGGATACGCCTGGTACGACGCGGTGTGCGATCAATCTCTGGCAAAAGACGCCGATTTCTCAGCCTTTGCCAGGCTGACGATTCGCCACGGCGAGAAACGCTCTGGCAAAGAGGCCGCAGAGGCGATTACTCAGGCCTGGGAGCGGGTCGGAGTGGTGCTATGAATCTTGCCGATCTTAGCGATGACGCGGTGATTGAGCTGGCGCGCGAGGGTGGCGTTGCCTGGATCCCGGCGCTCAGCGGGATGCGTAAGATCGTCGTGGCGAAGCTCAACGAGCAACAGAAGCAGCGGATCGCGACGATTCTCCAACAGTCGCTACCGCTGGGCAAGCCGCCGGGCCAGCCCGACTCGCCTGGCCGGGGCGACCAGCGTTTTTTTCGCATCCAGATCGTTAGCGAGCAGCGCTACCACAGCCTGATTATTCTCATCCCGGAGGATCGTGCGCCAGATTCACTGGTTGAACTCTGGCGCGACGGCGAAGGCTGCGTCAGCGATAAAGATTAAATCGGCACAAACTCGACGCGTTTTTTCGAAATCAGCCCGTGGCCATTCTGGCAAAAATAATCCACCGCGCCGCAGGCTTTTAACACCTCCAGCGGCTTGTGGCAGTCCGGGCAGCGGGCTTCGACAACATACTCTTTCGCACAACGCTCGCAGCGGGCGCTATTGCCCTGCACAGCAAGCTGCGTATGGCACACGGGGCAATCAAATTCCATGGTGACTCCTGACGACGGGTATATCGCTTTATTTTATCACGGTTGCACAATCTGTGGCTGCTGCCAGTCATTATCCTCCAGCAGGTTATTCGCCCCCAGGCGGTCCGCCACCTTTAATTTTATTCACCCTGCATACTGAATCGGGACTGAGCAAAAGCATCATAGACCTGCTTATCGGTAAACGGCGGAAAAGTGGCCCGTTTAGCGGCATCAACCAGCGCGGCACAATAGGCTTTATGACCTTCACTCGTTGTCACGCTATTCAGTTTCCCCTCATCGCTAAATCTCAGATGTATTGTGCATTTTTTTCCCGTCCAGCCGTAGCGATTGGATAACCGGGAATCAATAGACTCTTTTATCGCTCTCGCCTGTTTGCCATATTTATCGTCATCGCTGAAGCGTCCGGAGCTACAGCTCCCAAGCGCTGATGTCTTATGACAGTCAGAAGGATGAAACGGCGTACAGCTGCTGGCTAAAATAACCAAACCGACCATCACTATTGTTTTTTTCATATCCCTGCCCCCATCGTTTGACACGATTCTCCCCTACGCTCATTTACCCGTGTTCTACTTTAGCGAAAAGGGACGCCGCTGCTTTGAATACTGCCGGGCTGGTTTGGCGCTGGCACCTCTACGCAAAGCGGCCCCGGCGTGAAATGAATGGTAATGATGTTATTGCTGGAAGGCTTCCCTTTGACGTATCGCCATTTTTCCATTGCGGCCCTGACTTCATTATCAAACATTCCGGAAGGATCGGAGCTTAATAACCGAACGTGAGTCACCCGCCCATTCTCATCAACGTCAAATTGCGCTTTAACCAGGCCCGGTATCCCTTTTTTTTCGGCTTTCGCGGGATAAGCAGGCTTAACGCGTGGTTCAATCGGTTGTGATTCAGCGGCACAGGCTATGGGAATAAGAAACAGCATCAGGAGGGTTAAAAGGCGTTTCATTCAGACCTCATTGTCACAAAAATATTTATCCTCCCTGGTTTGTCTCACATTTATAACCCGGCCTCAAGCGAGTTTATTATTCTGCGCATGTACAATGGCGATAATAAAAAAGCCCGGCGGATGCGGGCTTTAGGTTTTTGATGCTGGCAGATAGCTTATTTGCTTTTCTTGATGTGCTTAATCAAGCGTTTACGCTTACGCATCTGGTTCGGCGTCAGGGTATTGCGTTTGTTGGCAAACGGGTTTTCCCCTTCCTTGAACTGAATACGAATCGGCGTGCCCATCACTTCCAGCGATTTACGGAAGTAGTTCATCAGGTAGCGTTTATAAGAATCCGGCAGATCTTTAACCTGGTTACCGTGAATAACCACGATCGGCGGGTTATAACCACCGGCGTGGGCATATTTCAGCTTCACGCGACGGCCGCGCACCAGCGGTGGCTGATGGTCTTCAGCAGCCATGGTCATGATGCGGGTCAGCATAGCGGTACCCACGCGACGGGTTGCGCTGTCGTACGCCTCGCGCACGGATTCAAACAGATTGCCTACGCCGCTGCCGTGCAGCGCGGAGATAAAGTGCACGCGGGCAAAGTCGATAAAGCCCAGACGGAAGTCCAGGGTCTCTTTCACCTGCTCTTTTACTTCCTGGCTCAGGCCGTCCCATTTATTGACGACAATCACCAGCGAACGACCGCTGTTGAGGATAAAGCCCAGCAGGGAGAGATCCTGATCGGAAATCCCTTCGCGCGCATCAATCACCAGCAGCACCACGTTGGCGTCTTCAATCGCCTGCAGCGTTTTGATCACCGAGAATTTTTCGACGACATCGGTAATTTTGCCGCGCTTGCGCACGCCTGCGGTATCGATAAGGACGTATTCACGCTCATCGCGCTGCATCGGGATGTAGATGCTGTCGCGAGTGGTTCCCGGCATATCGTAAACCACCACACGATCTTCACCCAGGATACGGTTGGTGAGCGTTGATTTACCCACGTTCGGGCGGCCCACAATCGCCAGCTTAATCGGCAGATCCTGCGGGTTAAAATCATCTTCCGGCTCTTCAAGCGCTTCGCCGTTCTGCTCGGCTTCGAACTGCGCCCAGTATGCTGCGTCTTCGTCCACTTCTTCCGGCGGGTTCACCTCGTCAACCCACGGCAGCAGCACGTGCTCGAGCAGGCTGGTGACGCCGCGGCCATGGGAAGCGGCGATAGGATAAATCTCGCCTAACCCCAGCGACCAAAAATCGGCAATCGCCTGATCGGCATCGATACCGTCAGTTTTGTTTGCCACCAGGAAAGTCGGTTTCTCACGGGAGCGCAGATGTTTCGCAATTGCCGAATCCGCCGGCATCAGGCCCGCACGCGCATCGACCATAAACAGCACCACGTCCGCTTCTTCAATCGCCAGCAGCGACTGTTCCGCCATTCGCGTTTCTACGCCATCTTCGGTACCGTCGATCCCGCCGGTATCGATACAGATAAATTCGCGGCCTTCCACTTCAGCACGACCGTACTTACGGTCACGAGTCAGCCCCGGGAAATCCGCGACCAACGCATCGCGAGTGCGCGTTAAGCGGTTAAAGAGCGTGGATTTTCCAACGTTAGGGCGCCCGACAAGCGCGACCACAGGTATCATGTTAAATGCCTCATACAAAAATCGATACAACGCCCGTTTTCACGGCGTTTTTAAAAAAGCCAAAACGGCCCCTGTCTGCCAGGGGCCGTTTCTCAAAAATAGACTACCGCTGTTGTTAACGCGTAATCGCGTACAGCGTGCCGTCTTTCGCCTGAATCAGCAGTTTGCCGTCAGCAACAACCGGATCGGTCAGGAAGCCTGAGCTGTCCACCTTCTGCTGAGCCACAAAGTGACCATCTTCAGGGTTGACCCAGTGCATATAGCCTTCGCTATCGCCAACAACCAGATTGCCATTATACAGCACAGGCGCCGTCAGCAGGCGGTGCAGCAGATCGCTTTGCGTCCACAGCGTCACGCCGCCGTCGGTGGTGAGCGCCAGCAGACGGTCATTCTGGTCAACCAGGTAAATACGGTTGCCGTCGACAATGAAATCGTTCACTGAACCCAGCTCGCGTTTCCACATAATCTGGCCGCTGCGCAGATCCAGCGCCGTCAGGTTGCCGTTGTAGGCCAGCGCGTAAATCACGCCGTTCACGATAACCGGCGTCGTGTCGACGTCGTTAAGACGGTCGATTTCGGTCGGACCGGTCGCGGTAGAGATACGCTGCTGCCAAATCATCTGGCCCTGCTGCATCAGCACCGCGCTGACGCGACCGTTGTCGCCGCCTACAATAGCTGCGCCGTAGGCGGTAGCCGGAGCGGATTCGCCGCGCAGGGAGAGCGCTGGCATATCAAGGTTAACGGTCCATTTCACCGCGCCATCGGCTTCGTTCAGCGCCTGAAGCTGACCGTTAGTGGTATGAATCAGCACCATGCCGTCGCTGACGACCGGACGAGAAATCGCTTCACCCGCCACGCTCGCTTCCCACGCGACGGTGCCGTCGCTGGTGTTCAGCGCATAAACTTTCGCTTTTTCGCTACCGATATAAACGTGGCCGCCGGAGACGGTCACGCCGCCGGAGAGCAGCGCAGGCGCGCGGGAGAACCAGCCGTCTTTCTCTGCCAGATTAACCGACCACACCTCTTTGCCGTCGCCTGAATTAAGGGCTTTAACGGTACCTTTACGATCTGCGGCATACACGACGCCATCAGCAAAAGCCGGGTGCAGGTTAGAGTAGAATTCGCCAATACCGCCGCCAACGGAGGTGCTCCAGGAGGTGGACGGCGTAAACTGGTTTTCCACCGTCGGCAGTGGCGACATTTTCACCACATCTTCTTCGCTGTTAAACAGCGAACAGCCGCTCAATAAGGTAACGGAAAGCAGCCCTGGCAGAAGTAATTTACGCAATTGCATCGAGTCCCTCTCAGATGGACAAATTATTTATTTTCATACGCATCATTTCGCTGAGCGCCGGTGAGGCATCGCTTTTCGCGCCCGCTTCCCATGCTGCTTTCGCCCCTTGCTTATCGCCTTTGCTCAGCAGGATCTCGCCGCGCAGGTCAGCGACAATTGCGGTCCAGCCTTCGCCTTTCACGGCATCCAGGGTTTTCAGCGCGGCATCAGGCTGCTTAAGCTGCAGCTGGACGCGAGCAAGACGCATATTGATAACCGATTTCAGGTTATCATCAGAAGCGGCCGTAAGCCCCTGCTGAAGCTGCTTTTCAGCGTTCTGCAGGTCGTTTTTATCGACAAACTGCTGCGCCAGCTCAAGAGAAGCAAACGCACCATAGGTGTTTTTGCTGTCGGCGGCAAATTTCTGCGCAGCGTTCAGCGCTTCTGGTTTATCCGATTTGAGGGCGGAAATCGCATTTTCATAAGCCAGAGACGAGCCTCTGGCGGTATCCAACTGATGGGAGGTCCAGTAGCGCCAGCCAACCAGCGCGCCAACGCCCAAAATCACCCCAACGGCCAGCGCCTTGCCATTTTCAGCAAAGAAACGCTTCAGCGCGTCGACCTGATCGTTTTCGTTATTGTAAAGTTCCACGCAGTCCTTCTCCTGACTAATGATTCCCGGGAGATTAACCCAGAAGTGTGCGCAAATGCGCGGCAACGCTATCCTGCGTTACGGTAGTTTGCTCTCCTGAGCGTAAATCTTTCACTACCACGTTTCCGTCAGCGATTTCTGATTCGCCCAGCACCAGCGCAACGCGAGCGCCCCATTTATCAGCGCGCGCAAACTGCTTCTTAAAGTTGCCGCCGCCGTGGTTGGTCATCAGCTTAACGCCGGGTAACGCATCGCGTACCTGTTCAGCCAGACGCATTGCTGCGGACTGGGTGTCAGTTCCGGAGGCTACCAGGTATATATCGACAACAGGATCGGCTTTAAATTCCGGATTCACTGCCTGAACCAGTAAAACAAGACGTTCCAGCCCCATCGCAAAGCCGACGCCAGGGGTTGCGCGACCGCCAAGCTGCTCAACCAGACCATCGTAACGGCCGCCGGCGCAGACGGTGCCCTGGGAACCGAGGCTGGTTGTGACCCACTCAAACACGGTGCGGTTGTAATAGTCGAGACCGCGCACCAGACGCTGATTCACGGTATAGCGGATACCGGCATCATCCAGCAGCGCGCAAAGTCCCGCAAAATGCGCTCTGGACTCTTCATCAAGATAGTCGCCCAGCGTCGGGGCGTCGTTCAGCAGCGCCTGGACGTCCGGGTTTTTAGAATCCAGCACGCGCAGCGGGTTAGTGTACATGCGGCGTTTGCAGTCTTCGTCCAGCTTATCTTTATACTGCTCAAGATAGGCCACCAGCGCGTCGCGATAGTTAGCGCGAGCCTCCAGCGAACCGATAGAGTTCAGCTCCAGCGCAACGTGGCTGGAAATGCCCAGCTCGCGCCACCAGCGGGCGGTCAGCATAATCAGCTCGGCATCAATATCCGGCCCCTGCAGACCGAACGCTTCCGCGCCAATCTGGTGGAACTGGCGATAACGCCCTTTTTGCGGACGTTCGTGGCGGAACATCGGCCCGATATACCACAGGCGCTGTTCTTGATTGTACAGGAGACCATGTTCGATGCCGGCGCGTACGCAGCCAGCGGTACCTTCCGGACGCAGAGTCAGGCTATCGCCGTTACGGTCCTCAAAGGTGTACATCTCTTTTTCAACCACGTCGGTCACTTCGCCGATAGCGCGTTTGAATAACGGGGTCTGCTCTACAATCGGCAAACGGATTTCGCTGTAACCGTAGCTACCAAGCACCTGCTTCAGTGAGCCTTCAATGCGCTGCCAGAGAGCGGTTTCGCCCGGCAGATAATCGTTCATGCCACGGATGGCTTGAATGTTCTTTGCCACGTTTATTCTCTTTATATATACAAAAATNGGCGCTCGTGACGGAACATTGGCCCGACGTACCACAGACGCTGTTCTTGATTGTACAGCAGACCATGTTCGATGCCGGCACGTACGCAGCCCGCCGTCCCTTCCGGACGCAGCGTCAGGCTGTCGCCATTGCGGTCTTCGAAGGTATACATCTCTTTTTCAACCACGTCGGTCACTTCGCCGATCGCGCGTTTGAATAACGGGGTCTGCTCTACAATCGGCAAACGGATTTCGCTGTAACCGTAGCTACCGAGCACCTGCTTCAGTGAGCCTTCAATGCGCTGCCAGAGAGCGGTTTCGCCCGGCAGATAATCGTTCATGCCACGGATGGCTTGAATGTTCTTTGCCACGTTTATTCTCTTTATATATACAAAAATGAACCCCGGCGCCTCGCGCCCGCAGGTTCAATCATACACGGGAAGCGTATCGCTTCCCAACACGTTATTTCGCTTCAACCTGCTGAATATCGATGCGACGCGCCTCATCAAGCATCGATGCTTTAGCGCGAATACGCGCTTCCAGCTGATCGATCATATCGTCGTTATCCAGTCGGTCTTTACGTACGCCGTCTTCGTACAGGCCGCTTTTCTTGTTGCCGCCGGTCACGCCGAGGGTGGAAACCAGCGCCTCGCCGGGACCGTTTACCACGCAGCCAATGATCGAAATATCCATCGGCGTAATGATATCTTCCAGGCGCTGCTCCAGCGCGTTAACGGTACCGATAACGTCAAACTCCTGACGTGAACATGTCGGGCAGGCAATGAAGTTGATTCCGCGAGAGCGAATGCGCAGCGACTTGAGAATATCGAAGCCCACTTTGATCTCTTCAACCGGATCCGCCGCCAGGGAGACGCGCAGCGTATCGCCGATCCCTTCAGACAGCAGCAGGCCGAGGCCGATCGCGGACTTCACCGCGCCGCTGCGCGCCCCGCCCGCTTCGGTGATCCCGAGGTGCAGAGGCTGATCGATCTGTTTCGCCAGCAGGCGGTAGGATTCAACCGCCAGGAACACATCGGAAGCTTTCACGCTGACTTTAAACCGATCGAAGTTGAGACGATCGAGGTGATCGACATGGCGCATTGCCGATTCCAGCAGCGCCTGCGGGGTGGGTTCACCGTATTTTTCCTGGAGATCTTTTTCCAGAGAGCCGGCGTTCACCCCGATGCGGATAGGGATATTTTTATCGCGAGCGCAGTCCACCACCATGCGGATACGCTCTTCGTTGCCGATATTGCCCGGGTTAATGCGCAGGCAATCAACGCCGTATTCCGCTACCTTCAGGGCAATGCGGTAATCGAAGTGGATATCGGCAACCAGCGGTACGCTAACCTGCTGTTTGATAAGCTTGAACGCTTCCGCCGCGTCCATCGTCGGCACCGAAACGCGCACGATATCCGCGCCAACGCGCTCAAGGGCTTTAATTTGATTTACCGTCGCCGCCACATCGGTGGTGCGCGTGTTTGTCATCGACTGTACGGCGATGGGAGCGCCATCGCCAATCGGCACATTCCCAACGTAAATTCGCTTTGATTTTCTACGTTGAATCGGAGCCTGGTTATGCATGAAAAATCTCCCGCGTTACCCGTCTATTACTGCGCCGGTGATTGTTCGGCATTGAGGGTCAGACGTGCAACCTGGTTAGTTCTGATAAAACGACTCAAATCGACTGGTTTACCCAGATACTGTATCTGTACCGCCGCCGGGGCACCGATTTTCAGCTTATAAGGCGCCTGACCGCTCAGATTGAGGTTACCGCCTTTACGCTGTAAACCGCTGAACAGCTTTTTACCGGTCGCATCGCTCACTTCCAGCCAGCAGTCGGCGGTAAAATTCAGCACCAGATCCTGGGCGGAGGCCGCCGCAGCGGTCACGTTTGCCTGGTCGGTCGGTAACGGCGAAGTTGCCGGCGCTGCCGCCGTATCGACGTTGGCCTGAGAAGGCGCGACAACGGCGTTATTCTCGGCCAGAGCCGGGGCCGGGGCCGACGCCGCTGGCGCCGGAGACGTTTCTACAGGCGCGCTGTTGGCGGCGGTATCCGGTGCAGAATTCGCCGATTGATTATCCAGAGGGATGCTTTGGCTGTTGCTATCGCCCGCATTCAGTTCGGCGGAGGATTGATCGGCCATCGTGGAGATCTCGTCCTGCTGCGCTTTGTGGTCCTGCCACCACCAGGCGCCGCTGAGGCCAATCACCACGAACAGCACCAGCCAGGTAAAGCTCATTAGCCAGCCGTCGCGCTTTTTACGGCGTTTACCCAGCGAGAAGCTCTGCATGGGGGCAACTTTCGCCGCCCGGATCGGAGCCTGCTTGGCCATCATCGGCAGCAGCTCTTCTTCAGGAATGTGCACAAGGCGGGCATAAGAGCGGATATAGCCGCGCAGGAAGGTTGAAGCAAGATCGGCGGGTGCCTTATCGTCTTCAATATCACGAACCGTGGAAACCTTCAGGCATAAGCGTTCAGCCACCGCCTGCTGGCTGAGCCCGAGTTGTTCGCGGGCATTACGCAGACGCGCGCCCGTGGTGTTTGCTTCTTGATGGTCTTGAGTGGCTTCAGTATTCATTCGCTACAACTACTGGTACGTGAAATTTAAAATTCAGCGCCGGTGACCCCGCGCCGCGAGACATCTGCTCAACGTCAGACAAACAGTATAAGTCCGTATGACCTGGTATCACAGAGACTTATCAATATTGAATGCTAAGCGGTTGTTGTACCGCTACATACTGCCTCAAAGTCGACAAAAACGCACCGTAATTATTAACCACAACAGCGTATTTCGCCCGGCGATTCCACATAAATATGCAGCGCACCGCCAGGGCTGTGCGCTGCATCATTGATTATCAGACCGCCTTCACGTCGATGGCTTCGCCCTGCATACGTTTACGCAGCGTACGCTTGGTACGGTCGATAACGTCGCCGGCCAGCTGACCGCATGCGGCATCAATATCGTCGCCGCGGGTTTTACGCACGATCGTGGTGAAACCATACTCCATTAACACCTTGGAGAAACGGTCGATACGGCTGTTGGAGCTACGGCCATACGGCGCGCCCGGGAAGGGGTTCCATGGGATCAGGTTGATTTTGCACGGCGTATCTTTCAGCAGCGCGGCCAGCTCGTGCGCATGCTCGGTGCCGTCGTTGACGTGATCCAGCATGACGTATTCGATAGTGACGCGTCCCTGGTTGGCGTTGGACTTCGAAATATAGCCACGCACCGAGTTCAGGAAGGTCTCAATATTGTATTTCTTGTTGATCGGCACGATTTCATCACGAATGGTATCGTTCGGCGCGTGCAGAGAGATGGCCAGCGCGACGTCAATCATATCGCCAAGCTTATCGAGCGCCGGCACCACGCCGGAAGTGGAGAGCGTGACGCGACGTTTAGAGAGACCAAAACCGAAGTCATCGAGCATGATCTCCATGGCCGGCACCACGTTAGTCAGGTTCAGCAGCGGCTCGCCCATCCCCATCATCACCACGTTGGTAATCGGACGTACGCCGGTGGTCTTCACCGCGCCGACGATTTTCGCCGCGCGCCAGACCTGGCCGATAATTTCCGAAACCCGCAGGTTGCGGTTAAAGCCCTGCTGGGCCGTAGAGCAGAATTTACACTCCAGCGCGCAGCCCACCTGGGAAGAAACGCACAGGGTGGCGCGATCGTCTTCCGGGATATACACGGTTTCGACGCGCTGATCGCCAACGGCAATCGCCCACTTAATGGTACCGTCGCTGGAGCGCTGCTCTTCAACGACTTCCGGGGCGCGAATCTCCGCGACTTCCTTTAATTTGCCGCGCAGAACTTTGTTGATATCGGTCATCTCGTCAAAGTTATCGCAGCAGTAGTGATACATCCATTTCATCACCTGATCGGCGCGGAAAGGCTTTTCGCCCATGTTTTTGAAAAACTCGCGCAGCTGCTGACGATTCAAATCCAGCAGGTTGATTTTGGCATCTTTGTTCGGCACCGTCAGAGCGGCGCTATCAGGTGTGACTATTTGTTCAGACATAATTGATTCCGGCCTCGTTATTACACGTTATGGCCCCTGGAGGGTTGAAAAAAGAAACGCCCCGGGAGCGACTGCTCATCCGGGGCGCTGTATTCTACAAATTCTGGTCCATCAATACCACGTTTGCACGCAGCAATGATGAAAAAATCTGTAACTGCCTGGCAGATCCTCTAAGGATTTTCGATTGTCGCAAGGCGGTAAGCAAGTGAAGCCCCGGGAGCATAGATAAGCGACCGGGGTGAACGCGCGCAGCCAACACAGCGATAGTCGAAAAGACGACGAGGATGGGTATCTCCAAAGTATTTTACGTCACGGCGAGGCGGCGAATTCGCAAATCCCGGGAGCATAGATAACTATGTGACCGGGGTGCGCGAATGAAGCCAACAAAGCGGTGGCGTGAAAGACGCGGGAGATTAGCGGGTGCGCGGGCAAACCTCGCCTTCAGCAAAGAAAAACGCGATCTCGCGCGCAGCGGATTCAACGGAATCGGAACCGTGGGTGCCGTTCTCGGTGAAGCTGTCAGCGTAGTCTGCGCGCAGGGTACCCGCCAGCGCGTTCGCCGGGTTGGTTGCGCCAAGCAGGTCACGATGACGCTGAACCGCATTTTCGCCTTCCAGCACGGAAACCACGATCGGGCCGGAAGTCATGAATTCAACCAGACCGTCAAAGAACGGGCGACCTTCGTGCTCAGCATAGAAGCCGCGAGCCTGCTCAACGGTCAGATGCAGCATTTTGGTGCCAACAATTTTGAACCCTGCAGCTTCAAAGCGAGAAAAGATGCCGCCAATAACGTTTTTTGCCACCGCGTTTGGTTTGATGATGGAAAAAGTACGTTCAATAGCCATGATAACCTCTTTATATATGTTGTTCTGTTTTGCAGATGAGCAGATGAGACCGATAAATACGGCGCGAATTATAATCATCATCTAAGGCGATTGCCTATGTGTTTAGGTAACATTTTTTTAAAAAAAAGCGACCTTAAACAACAAATCCCGCCAATTAAGGCACGTTACGTTTATTGCACGGTGAAGTTCACGGCAACAATTTGCCCCGCCTCGTCCATCACTACCAGCTGATAACGGTCAGGGCGATCGATGTTAAGGGTCGCGCTGGCGCCTTCCGCCGGCAGAGGCTCACCGTTAAGAAACCACCAGCGGCGCCCCTCCCCGCCGGTCGTTTGCAGCGGCAGCATCACCTTTTGCTCGCCGGGCAGCCGTTTAACCACCGCGCCTTCACGAAGACCGGAGAGCACCAGCGGAGCGGCATCCGCGGTTTGCACCGGCGGACACGCCGCCGAAACCGCAGGCAGCCTGACGCGACGCCGTTCGCCTGCGGGTAGCCAGGGTTCAAGCGGCAGGGGCCAGACGTCGAGGCTTTTCTCTACCGCGCCGGGGCAATCTGCCGCCACCCGCAGCCCTTTCTCATTCAGCCATACCGGGAAGCGAATCCCGCGGATACCTTCCTGGCCGGGCAGCAGGAGGGTCGGCGGCTGGCTCTCATCGAGCAACCAGGTGGCCAGCCGTCGGCGGCAGTTCGCGTCGCCCGCGGGTAAATTCTGCCCGCCGGGCCAGCAAACCGTCCCGGCGCTGACCGACGACGGGCGAGGGTCGGCCGGCAATCCGCCGCGGCTCATCGCCGGGCGCGCCAGCAGCATATTATTCACCTGGTTCAGCAGCGGCACCGCGCTGGCGAAGCCAAACTGCCCGACGACCGGCGTGCCGTCGGGTCGCCCGGTCCAGATACCTATCAGATAGCGGGCGTTCACGCCGATCGCCCAGGCATCGCGGTAGCCGTAGCTGGTTCCGGTTTTCCACGCCAGCGGCACCACCTGCACCAGCGACGCATCGGGCACCGGCTGCGCTTCGCCGGCCAGTATGCGCCGCACGATCCACGCGGCGCCCGGCGACAGCAGCGGCCTCTCAACCAGCGGTGAGTCTGGCGTGATGCGCAATTGTCCCGCCTTACCATGGCGGGCGAACGCGCTGTACGCCGCCACGATATCCGCCAGACGCGCGCCGCCTCCGCCGAGGATCAGCGACAGATTCGGCTCCGCGCCGGCGGGCAGCATCAGCGGCAATCCGGCATTGCGTAGCCTGGCGGCAAAACGCTTCGGCCCGTAGGCCTCCAGCACCTGCACTGCCGGAAGGTTCAGCGAGCGAACCAGCGCGTCGCTGGCGCTCACCGGCCCGTGAAAACCGCTGTCAAAATTCCCCGGCCGGTAGTCGCTAAACCGTCGCGGCACATCCTGTAACAACGAAGCCGGATGGATCAGCCCCTCATCCAGCGCCATACCATAAACAAACGGCTTCAGAACCGAGCCCGGGGAGCGGATCGCCGAGACCATATCAATATGACCAAAGCGGCTATCATCGTTGATATCCACCGACCCTACCCAACCGCGCACCTTCATATTGGTATGGTCGACCACGATCATCGCTAAAGAGCTGCGCGGCGGCAGGCGCGATTTCCAGTTCAGCGCCAGGTCTTCCAGCTGCCGCTGCAGTCCGGCATCCAGCGTCGTTACCACCTTCTCTGCGCGGCTGCTCGCCAGCGCGCGGCGGGCAAAAAGCGGCGCCAGCTGCGGCATCTGCCGCGGAAAGAGCCAGACGGGCTCTTCGATAGCTTCTCGTACCGGCTGCGCCGGCCACACGCCCTGATTTTCCATCCGCAGCAGCACCTTATCGCGCGCCGCCTGCGCTCGCTCCGGCCAGCGATCCGGACGCAGCCTGCTCGGCGCCTGCGGCAGTACCGCCAGCAGCGCCGCTTCGCCATAGCTGAGCTGCGCGGGCGGTTTACCGAGATAGGCCCAGCTGGCTGCGCCGATCCCCTGCAGCGTACCGCCGAACGGCGCCCGGTTGAGGTAGAGCGTGAGGATCTCGCTTTTTGACAGATGCCACTCCAGCTGCAGCGCGCGCCATAGCTGACGCAGCTTGCCGCCAAAGGTTCGGGGATGCGGATCGAGCAGGCGCGCCACCTGCATGGTCAGGGTGCTGCCCCCAGAGATCACCCGCCCGGAAGTGAGATCCTGCCAGGCAGCGCGAACGATCGAGAACGGATTAACGCCGGGGTGATCCCAGAACCAGCGATCTTCATACTGGATCAGCGCCTGTAAATAGCGCGGCGAAACGTCAGCCAGGGTCACCGGATAGCGCCAAACGCCCTGCGCGTCGGCGAAACGCCACAGCGGCGTCCCGTCTTCCGCCACCACCACTCGGGCAGGCGTCACCTCGCGCAGCGGCAGCGGCCACAGGCGATCGGCGGCCAGCAGCAGCAGCCACAGCAAAAAAATAAACGCCGCCAGCCAGCGCCAGCGGCGTTTAATGCGCTTCAGTGCCCGCATTTAGGGTGCAACGGTGAGCGGTCCGCTGGCCGCGCCGGTTGCCCGCCACTGCGGCACGTACATTGACTCGACCTGCGGCTGCGGTACCTGATAGGTGCCCGGCGTCACCGCGCGCGCCAGATAAACCAGCGTCACCGGCTGGCCTTCATTGATAGCCACCGCGGCGACGAAGCGATCGTCGCGAAACTCAATGTGCTGAATATCGGCCTGCTGCATCTGGTTAAGCAGATTCTGCACCACCTCGCCGTTCTCCTGCAGGCTGGCGCTGCTGTTGGCCAGATTCTGGTTTTCCAGCTCCAGCCCCGCCGGGAGTAAATCCACCACCAGCGCGTCCGGGACGTTACGCTTAGCCGTCACTTCCAGCTTCACCAGCACCAGTTCGCCGCTGCGCAGCGAAGAGAGCGATTTCTGCTGGCCCTGGGTATCGAAAATTTGCCGTTCAATGCCGAGTACGTTGCCCCCCGGCTGCGGCGCGTTCTGCGGATATCCGCTGCTGTCGAGACGGAGCCACAGCGGCTGCTGGCCGGTATTGGTCACCTGCAAGGCCGCCAGCTGGTCGCCGGTCAGGTTGCGGGTTTGCGCTTTCTCGCCGGAGAGCGGTTCGGCCTGCACGGAGGTTTGCGCCTGCCAGCTGCCGGGGAGATCCTGCAGCGTACGCCCGGCCAGGAACAGGGCGTTACTCTCCTGCGTCGAGAGCCAGCGCTGGCCGTAGGCTTCGTCCGCCAGATGGCTGAGCAGCGTATTTTGCGCTTCCGGCAGCAGTTTGTTCTCCTCCAGCAGCGCCAGCTTCAGCGCATCGTCGCGCAGCTCGCTGCCGTAATCGCCGAGCCAGCGATTCGCGTCCTGCCGCGGCGTCGTCAGCGCCAGCTTCAGGGCTTCGCCGCCGCGCGGCGCATCGCCCATCAATTTCAGGGCCACGCCCAGCTG
Organism: Klebsiella sp. ME-303; assembly: GCF_007910085.1. NCBI lineage: Bacteria > Pseudomonadati > Pseudomonadota > Gammaproteobacteria > Enterobacterales > Enterobacteriaceae > Klebsiella > Klebsiella sp. ME-303. Next base: position 278,801 of record NZ_VOJB01000104.1, read on the forward strand.
CAGCAGCGGCAGACCGGAACGCGCCTGGTCGTGACGGCTCCAGATTTCGCGCAGCGCGCCGAGCGGCGCTTTCTGCTGCCGGGCCAGTACCAGCGCGGCGTAGGCCTGAGCGGCAAAGCGGCTGGCCTGGGCATCATCGCTATAGCGGACGGTCATCAGCCCCGGCTCCTGTAAATAACGCAGCAGGCGCTGGTTGCCGTTATTGACGGCGTTCGTTGGTACGCTGTAGCCCTGCTCGCCCGCCCGGACGAGGAAGTCCATCGCGTAGGCGCTCAACCAGTACTCCTCCGGCCCTTCTTTATCCCACAGGGCGAAACCGCCATCATCGCGCTGCATCTGCAGCAGACGAGAAATGCCGATATCCACCGCCGCGCGTCGCTTTTCATCGCTATCGCCGCCGATCCCCAGGGCTTTAAGCTGGGCGGCGTTGGTATAGAGCGACGGGAACAGCCCGCTGGTGGTCTGCTCCAGGCAGCCGTAAGGATAGGCTTTCAGGTCGCGTATATAGCGCGCCAGGTTCAGCGGCGGCTTACCGCTGAACACCAGCTGCCCCTGCAACGTCGCGGGCGAGAAGCCCTCGCTTTGCGCCGCCGGAGCCTGCCAGCTTTCACCCGGCTGGAGGACAGCGCCGGAATTCACGGTTTGCGCCGGGAAAGCCGGACGCACGCCCAGCTGCCACTGCTTCTGCATCGGCGCGAAGGTTTCACCCGGCAGGTTCAGGCCGCTGATGGTGGCATTCACCTGACCATCGCCAAAGCCTTGCTGCGCGCGAACCGGCACAAACAGCGTGCTGCGCGCGCCGGGAGCCAGATGCACCGGCGGTATTTCTCCCCCTTCAAGCTGCAGCAGACCGCTGGCGGCCAGCGCAACGTTGAGGGTCTGCGGCTTATCGGTCAGATTGCTGAGATCCAGCGCCAGGCGAGTGGTATCTCCGCTGGCGAGGAAGCGCGGCATATTCAGCTCGGCAATAACCGGCGCCGCCACGATCGTTTTTCCTTCGCTGCTGCCAAAATCCTCAGCGGTCCACGCCTGGGCCATAACCCGCAGTTCGCCGTTAAAGTCGCCAATCGGCAAAGTCACCGTCCCTTCGCCTTTCTCATCCAGCACCACCGGCTGCGCCTGCTGAGCGATAATCGTCACGTGATTAACCGGCGGTTTGCCGCCGCGTTTGAGTTCATCACCGTCGCCGCCGAAGCGCAGGCTGGCGAGTCTCCCCTGCCCTTCGATCACCTGACCATAGATATCGTAAATATCGGCGCCGTAGCGTTTCTGGCCAAAGAAAGCGTTCCACGGATCTGGCGTTGCATAGTCGGTGATATTAAGTACGCCGCTATCGACGGCGGAGAGCAGCACGTTAACCTGTTTCGGCGTCTCGCCTTCTTTGACGCTGGCCTTAACGTTGACCTTCAGCGGCTGGTTGGGGCGCATTTTATCCGGCGCTTCCAGCGTCAGGTTCAGACGGCGATTTTCATCGCCAAGCGGCAGATGCAGCAGACCCACCGCCCGTTTTGGCGTCGCGGACTGGGATTTATCCCCCGGACGAATCACCAGGGTGCTGAGGTAGAGGTCGTGACGATTCCACGCTTTATCCACCGGGATCGATAGCTCCATCCCTTCCGCCGGGACGTCAATCTCCTGCCACCACAGCGGCCCTTCGCTTGATTCCACCAGCGCGTAGCCTTTACCGGCTGCCGGAGCGGCGATATGCAGCTTGATCGTATCGCCCGGTTTATAGGCCGGTTTGTCCAGCTTCATGGTGACGCGGTCCGGACGCGCCGCCCCCTGGCCATCGCTGTTATCCTGCCAGCTGTATCCGGCCCAGAAGCGCACGCTGCTGACCGCATCATCCGGCCCTTTAACTTCCAGGCGATAAGAACCCCACTCGACCGGGAAGCTCACTTTCGCCGTTTGTCCGGCTGAAATATCCAGCGACTCCTCGCCTTCCTGAAGATCTTTTTGATCGAACTGCGACTGCCAGCCTTCGCTCTCGGACCAGTTCCAGTAGTAGTCGCGGCGTTCGCGAATCAACCGAACCTGCAGCCCGGAGACCGCTTTCTTCTCACCTTTGGCGTCGGCATACACAATCTCAAACGCGGCGGTGCCGTTTTCATCCACCACCGGCTGCTTGATAGTGCTGTCGGTGCGATAGTCGTAAACCTCTTTCAGGGCAAATTCCGGTCGGATACCCGGCAGCGTTTCGGCCGGCCAGATCGGCTGCCTGACGATGCGCGTGACCGGTCTGCCGCCGGACTCCAGCAGGCTGGCCTGCAGGATCACCTGCAGCGGCGAGCGGCTCTCCTGCCACTGGCTGGCGGCGGTGACTTCCGCATGTCCGCGATCGTCCAGGGTGGTCTGTACTTCATCCAGGCTGCGGGAAAGGTTCTCTTCGGCAATGTCGCCAAACTGGAAGCCCGGCAGCGCAGGCACCGCATCGCGCAGCGGACGCAGGAACAGTTTACCCTGCAGCGGGTTGCCGCTGGCCGGCGCGCCGTACAGATACGCCCCGCTCACGGCAAAGCTGACATCCGCAGCCGGCGAAACCGGGGCATTTTGCGGCGTGAGATTCAGCGCCATGCGCTCAGGCATAAAATCTTCAACGTGAAAATCCCACTCGCGCGGCTGGTTGTCGCCGGTGCTGGCGCGAATGTGCCACATCCCGGTCGCCGCGCCGCTATCGAGCGGATAAGTCAACTGATACAGGCCGTTAACCGGTTTGCTGACCGTCGAACGAATAACCTGGCCATCCGGCTGCACGACTTCCAGCTTCACCGGCTGCTCGGGGAGCGGTTTACCGTCGCTATCGCGCAGTAGCGCGTTGAGAATAACCGTTTCGCCCGGACGATAGAGATCCCGTGGGCCAAACATAAATAGCTGCTTGCTGAAGCCCGGCGCACCGGCGATGGAAAATTCAGCCAGGTCCAGCGCCGGAAGTTTGAGATCCAGCAGAGTGGTTTGCCCGTCCTTACGCGCCAGCAGCAGCGCCGCTTCTTTGTCCGTTTGCAGCGTCACGTGCCCCTGAGCGTCGCTCTTCGCCTGCGCCAGGGTTTGCCCTTTGGCGTTCAGCAGCTGCACATCGATACCGGACTGCGCCGCGCCGTTTTCCAGGCTCTGGGTAAAGACATCCAGCCGGTTGTGGTAGCGGTGCGCGGATACGCCGATATCGCTGAGGGTGAACAGCGTCGCGGCGTTGCTATAGCTGTAGCGGCCCGCCTGGTTCATCACCGCGATATAGACGCCCGGCTCCTGCAACGGCTTGATATCCGCCAGCGGCAGCAGCAGTTTTTCGCGCGTATTGCGCGCCGGGTTAAGGTCAAAACGGCCGGTGTAGACCAGATCGGCCATCTTCAGCAGCTCGTCCGACTCCCAGTTGCTCAGGGAATTGCGGTATTCCCATTGGCTGACGAAGGCGGAGAGCGATTCAGGTTTGATGCGGAAAAAATTGACGTCGATGTTATCGACATTCAGCGCCATCACCGGCAGTCCGGCCACCACTTTCCCCGGCAGCAGCGAGCCGCGGCTGGCAAAGCCGATGCTCGGGGCGATATCGCGGGTGGTAATGGTTTTTTCAACGCTGCTGTCTAAGGTCGCTTTATTCAGCGCGGTCAGGGTGGGGTCGAGCGAAACGATCAGCTCGCGTTTTGGCTCAAGATGGCGTAGACGCAGCTCTTTAAGGTTGGGCGCCAGCTCCCATGCCCCATCGACTTTGCCGCTTTTTTTGTCGACCAGATGCACGCTGCGGGAGAAATCCTGATCCGGCTGCAGAGGAATAGAGAAGGTCAGCACCAGCGTCGCCGCGCCGTCGAGCTGAACTTCAGAAGCATCCAGCAGCGTTAACGCTTTGCCTTTGCTTTTTTCAGCCAGCGCCGCCAGCTGGGCGCTGTCCGGCTTCGCGGGAGCGCTATCTGCCGCCGCGGATGGCGCCGACGCGACCGCCTGCGGTTTGCCGCTGTCGTCACAGGCGGTCAACGATAGCGCGGTAAGTAGCGCCAGAGATAGCGCCGCCAAACGAAATGGTTTCATCCTTCTAACCCCTCGGCCCGCAGGCCAGATAAATTCAGTGAACACATTATTATGCGTTAACGGCAGAATTACCAATAGCGCGCTAGCAAGCAATATTGGTAGGGACCACGGATAGCAGGAGTGGATTAATTTAACGGATATACCACGCTACGATTTTTCTTATATCAACTTTTAATATCCTCAGCTATCGATACTTTTTATTCTGAAATCCCATTCTCTCCGCCCATATAAATTGACAAGGCGCGCGTTTTCTATTTATTGTTCGGGATATCATTGCCTTTAAAATATAAATTATTACGCCGGCGATGATATTGACTGTACGTTCCAGCGTTTACCAGATAGCACAACATCAACCCATCTCATATAAATATATATGGGATTAATAATATGGAAGTTATTTATGTCTCAGATGGTCGCACTGTCGATTATTATTTTAATTCTTTATATCGGCGACGTTGTTTCAACCCGCACAAAAGCCTGGATTCCTTCCGTATTTGTCTGTGCGGTCCTGTTTTTAATCGGGTACTGGACATTTTTCCCGGCAGATATTATCAGCCGGGCCGGAATCGGCACGCCGGTTGCCATAATGCTGATGTATCTGTTAATCACCAATATGGGCACCCTGCTGTCGCTAAAAGAGCTGGCGCAGCAGTGGAAGACCGTGGTCATCTCCCTCGCCGGCATTGCCGGGATCGCGGCGGCGGTCTTTGCGGTGAGCCTGGCGCTGTTCGACCGCAACACCGCGCTGGTCACCATTCCTCCGCTGGTCGGCGGTATCGTCTCATCGCTGATTATGTCGCAGGGCGCGAGCAGCGCCGGCCTGGTCGACCTGTCGGTTTTTGCCATTTTGATTTACGTGATGCAGGGGTTTGCCGGATATCCGCTCACCGCCATCATGCTGCAGCGCGAAGGTAAAACGCTGCTTGCCCGCTACCGCAGCGGCGAGCACCGACCCGATAACATCGCCGATGAGCACGCGATGCTCACCGTTGGTGAGGAGAAAATGCCGCGCCTGTTCAGTAAAATCCCCGTTAGCTACAACAGCAACTACTTTAAATTCCTGCGGCTGGCGCTGGTCGGCTGTCTGGCCTGGCTTGTCGCCGACCTCGCGAAGCCGATAGTGAATATCAGCCCCTTCGTGCTGTGCCTGTTTTTTGGCGTAGTGTTTACCTCGTTAGGCTTTCTTGAAAAACATATGCTGCATAAGGCGAACGGCTTTGGCTTCGCCATTATGGCATTGATGCTATTTATCTTTGATACCTTAAACAAAGCCACGCCGGAGATGCTGCTGCGCCTGCTTTTCCCGATGGTGGTGTTAATCGCCACGGCGGCGATCGGGATGTTTGTGGTCTCCTGGCTGGTCGGGAAACTGCTTGGCGTCAGCGGCCCGATGGCTTTCGCCATCTCATTGACCGCGCTGTACGGTTTCCCCGCCGACTATATTATTACCAACGAGGCCATTAACGCCCTCACCCACGATGAAAAAGAGCGCCAGATGCTGACCCACCATATGCTGGGCCCGATGCTGGTCGGCGGATTCGTCTCCGTCACCATGGTTTCGGTGGTGTTAGCCGGAATTCTGGTCGGCTATCTGACCCCCGCTGTCGGCTGAGCGCGTTGAATTTTTAGCAAATGATGGAGCCATTGATGATTAACCCTGACATCACCGCGATTATCGCCAGAGAAGAACAGGCGATGATCGCTTTTCGTCGCGACCTGCACGCCCATCCGGAACTTCCTTGGGAGGAGAAGCGCACCACGGATCGCGTCGCCGCCGGACTGGAGGCCATCGGTATCCCTTACCGCCGGACGCATCCCACCGGAATCATCGCCGACATCGCCGGCGGCCAGCCGGGTAAAACCGTGGCTCTGCGCGCCGATATGGATGCGTTACCGGTGGTGGAGCTGAACGACCCGCTCGACTATAAATCACAAACTCCCGGGAAAATGCACGCCTGCGGCCATGACGCCCATACCGCCATGCTGCTGACCGCCGCCCGTGCGTTATATGACGTCCGCGAGCAGCTGGCGGGCAACGTCCGGCTGATCTTTCAGCCTGCGGAAGAGATTGCCGAGGGGGCGAAGGCGATGATTCAGCAGGGGGCTATCGATAACGTGGATAACGTTTTCGGGATGCATATCTGGTCCGGCACGCCGTCCGGCAAAATCTCCTGCAACGTCGGTTCCTCCTTTGCCTCAGCCGATTTGCTGAAAGTGACCTTCCGCGGCCGCGGCGGCCACGGTTCGATGCCGGAGGCCTGCGTCGATGCGGCGGTGGTCGCTTCCGCTTTCGTGATGAATCTGCAGGCTATTGTGGCGCGAGAAACCTCCCCGCTGGAGTCCGCGGTAGTCACCATCGGCAAAATGGATGTCGGCACGCGCTTTAACGTCATTGCCGAAAACGCCGTTCTTGAAGGTACCGTGCGCTGCTTCAGCCTGGAAGCGCGCCAGCGCCTGGAAACGGCCATTACCCGCTATGCCGAGCATACCGCCGCGGTATATGGGGCGACCGCTCAGGTTGACTACTGCTACGGTACGCTACCGGTGATCAACGAAGAGCGCAGCGCGCTGCTGGCGCAGTCGGTTATCCGCGACGCGTTCGGCGATGGCGTCCTTTTCAATGAAAAACCGACCACCGGCGGAGAAGATTTTAGTTTTTATATGCAAAATATCCCCGGCGCCTTTGCGCTGCTCGGCTCGGGCAATAAAGAGAAAGGCAGCGACTACGCGCACCATCACGGCTGCTTTAATATCGACGAGCAGGTGATGAAAAGCGGCGCTGAACTGTACGCGCAGTACGCCTGGCGCTACCTGCAGCAAAACGCGTTTTAAGCCAATCCTCCCCCGACGCCGCTCGGGGGAATATCACATTCCCGCCGCCTCTCCTTGAAAATGCCTTGTCGATATCGCAAAAAACAACAACAATCACTCTATTGTTGATGACACGGAGGCACTCATGTCTACCTCGTTTTTTGTCGCTGCCGACTGGCTGGCAGAGCATATTGATGACCCGGAAATCCAGATTATCGACGCGCGGATGGCCCCTCCGGGACAAGAAGAGCGCGATCTTAACGCTGAGTATCAGGCAGGCCATATTCCCGGCGCCGTCTTTTTCGATATCGAAGCCCTCTCTGACCACACCAGCCCGCTGCCGCACATGATGCCGCGCGCGGAGGCGTTTGCCGTCGCCATGCGCGAACTTGGCGTCAGCAGCGATAAGCATCTGGTGGTATACGATGAAGGCAATCTCTTCTCCGCGCCGCGCGCCTGGTGGATGCTGCGCACGTTCGGCGTTGAAAAGGTGTCGATTGTCGCCGGTGGGCTGGAGGGCTGGCGCCGCGATGGGCTACCGCTGGAGCAGGGCCTCCCCGAACTGCCGGAAGGTGATTTTGACGGCCGCGTCGATCCGCTGGCGATCAAGCGCTTGACGGATGTGCTGCTGGTCAGCCACGAAGGATCGGCGCAGATCGTCGATGCGCGCCCTGCAGGACGCTTTAATGGCCAGGTGGCAGAGCCGCGACCGGGACTGCGCAGCGGGCATATTCCCGGCGCGCTAAACGTACCGTGGACGGAACTGGTGATTAACGGCGAACTCAAAACCACCGATGAACTCAACGAGATCTTCGCGCGTCAGGGCGTCGATTTTGAACGGCCGATTATTGCCAGCTGCGGCTCCGGCGTAACGGCGGCGGTCGTCGTGCTGGCGCTCACCACCCTCGGCGTTAACGGCGTTAGCCTGTACGACGGCTCATGGAGCGAATGGGGGGCGCGGACGGATTTGCCGATTGAACCGGCGCAGTAGGCAGTAAAGAGAACAACGGGGGCCTGAGCCCCCGTTGAGTTAAATAATCCGATTGTGCTTAAAGTCGCGCAGGAAGCTGCCCCAGCGCTTTTCATAAAACGGCGTGATGTGGGCGATCATAAAGTGGCTAATCCCCTTTTCCCCCTCCACCACCTGACAGATATCAATCGGCTCGTCGCCGGGAAGCGTATCGGTCGCCACGCTGCCGGTCGCCTGAATAACCTCCTCAATATCGCCTTCCGCTTCAATACCAATCAGCAGGTTGGCTGGCGCATCGGCGCTGTCTTTGATAGAGCATAAAAACGCGCGCTTCACCGTTTTCAGGGTCTTAAACAGCGTGGTCAGCGAGTCCACCATCTGCGCGGGCGGCTCGGCAACCTCAGACAGCAGCAGCGACTCTCCGCCTTCAAGCACGGTCTGGGTGCTGAGCGGGCTGCCCTCTTCCCCCAGCAGATGGCTAATCTCACGCGGCGCAAACTCTTTGCCGGTGGCGAGTTTGGCATTGAGATAGAGCGTTTCGCCGAGGGTCATGGCGAACAGCGTGCGCACCGGCATCACCACAAAAGACTGTTCGTCCTCAACGGCCTGCTGCAGCGCTTCCAGCGAGGTGAAAAAAGGAATGACCGATGTGCCATCATCTTTTTCCCAGTGCTGCAGATCCAGCACGCTGTCTTCAACGACCTGCTCGCCCTGAGCGGCGGCTCCGGGTACCCACACGGTAGCTTCCAGCAGCGTACGGAAAAACGCCGGACGATGGCCTGGCTCGGTAGCCGCCTTCTCCAGCAGGGTTTCTAGCTCATTTTTAGTTTCGGACATAGTAGTTCCACAACGAAAATCCCCTCACCCCGGCTCTCTCCACGAAGGAAGCGGGAGAAAGCCGAACGTGACCTCCCCCTGAAACATCAGGGGGAGGGTCAGGGGAAAGGGTTATTCCGCGGTCAGCAAATTAGCAATAGTGCGCACGCCGAGGCCGGTCGCGCCCGCCGACCACTGCTCAACCGCAGATTTGCGGTAGGTCGCCGAGCAGTCGATATGCAGCCAGCCTTCATGATAATTCTCCACGAAGTGGGACAGAAAGCCCGCCGCGGTGCTGGCGCCGGCCGGATAGGCCGCGCTGCCGGTATTGTTCAGTTCAGCAAAGTTGGACGGCAGCTGGCCGCGGTGGAACTCAGCCAGCGGCAGGCGCCAGAAAGCTTCGTTTTCAGCCTGCGCGCTCGCCAGCAGGCGATTCGCCAGCGCATCATCAAAGCTGAACAGCGCGTGATAATCATTGCCAAGCGCGGTTTTCGCCGCGCCGGTCAGCGTGGCGGCATCGATGATCAGCGCCGGCTTTTGCGCCGAAGCATCGATCAGGCCGTCCGCCAGCACCAGGCGACCTTCCGCATCGGTGTTCATGATTTCCACGGTTTTGCCGTTGCGATAGTGAATAATATCGCCCAGTTTGAAGGCGTTACCGCTAATCAGGTTATCGGCGCAGCACAGATACAGCTTCACGCGCTTGTTCAGGCCGCGCGTGATGGCGAACGCCAGCGCGCCGGTTACCGTCGCCGCGCCGCCCATATCGGACTTCATCGAGTCCATAAACGCGCTCTGCTTGATGCTGTATCCGCCGGAGTCAAAGGTGATGCCTTTACCGACCAGGCAGGCGTACACCGGGGCTTCTTTGTCGCCGGTTGGGTTATAGTCCAGCGCCAGCAGGACCGGCGGACGCTCGGAGCCGCGGCCGACGGTGTGGAGGCCCAGGTAGTTCTGCTCGCGCAGATCTTCGCCCTTGGTGATGCGATAAGAGACGTTATCGCAGGCCACGCTGCACAGCAGGTCTACCGCACGCTGCGCCAGCTGTTCCGGCCCCAGCTCTTCCGCCGGGGCGTTGATGGTGTCGCGGACCCAGTCAATAATGGTCAGGCGGTTATCCAGTTCGCTTTTCTGCGCATCGTCGAGGGCCGGCCACTCCACTTTGCGGCTGCCTTTCGGGCCTTTATAGCCGGCCCAGAATGCCCATGCGCGATCGGTATCCCAGCCCTCGCCGTCAAGCGCGACATGTTTGATGCCCATGCCGTCAATTTTTCGCGCCGCGCGCTGAATCAAACCGAGGTCGTCTTTGCCGTTCAGATGCAGGGCGATGCCGTCGTTATTAATGCTGTAAGATGCTTTTTCTCCCCAGCGCGCATCGGCTGGCTGAGCGGTAAGCGTAATTTTCATAGCTTCGGTCATTATCATTATCCTTCTTAGCAAACGGGCCGCCGTATGGCAGCCCGTAAAGTTCTTTCGCTCGTTGTTTCATCCGGCTTAAAACCACCGGGTAAATCATGACGCGAAAATTATTCTGCTTCGTCTAACCAGACTAGCAGAATCGCCTCAAGAATTTTTTCATTGGATGCGTTCGGATCGTCATCAAACTCTTCCAGATCGCAAATCCACTGATGCAGATCGGTGAAGCGAACGGTTTTCGGGTCGAGATCCGGGAAAGCGTCGTACAGCGCTTCGCCGATTTCACGACTATCGGTCCATTTCAGTCCCATATTAATGCTCGCGTGCGTGGTTGATGGTGTAACGCGGAATTTCGATGACCAAATCTTCGTCAGTCACCCGCGCCTGGCAGCTCAGACGGCTGTCGGGCTCAAGCCCCCAGGCCTTATCCAGCATGTCGTCTTCATCTTCGGTACTTTCCGCCAGCGAGTCAAAGCCTTCACGCACGATGCAGTGGCAGGTGGTGCAGGCACAGGATTTTTCGCAGGCGTGTTCTATCTCAATACCGCTACGCAGCGCTGCATCAAGAATGGTCTCACCGGTCTCAGCTTCCACAACTACGCCATCCGGACACAGGTCCTGGTGGGGCAGAAAAACAATTTTTGGCATTTTAAACCTCGTCCACGGATTGGCCTTTCAGCGCGATACGGACCGATTGATCCATACGACGTGCGGCAAATTCCTGGGTTTGTGTGTCGATATTTTTAATCGCTTCTTTGATTGCATCGGCATCATCGCCTGCCGCTGCGGCGCGCACTTGCTCCGCGGCGTCATCGATAGCCTGACGCTCTGCGGCGCTTAACAGCGCGGCGTCGGCGGCCAGCGCGCTGACCAGACTTTCCAGTACGCGCGCGGCTTCAACTTTTTGCTCGGCCAGCATACGCGCCTGGACATCCTGTTCGGCGTAGCTCATCGAATCTTTAATCATGCTGGCGATCTCGCCATCGGTCAGACCGTAGGACGGTTTCACCTGGATAGAGGCCTCAATGCCGGTCGATTTCTCCATCGCCGTCACGCTCAGCAGGCCATCGGCATCCACCTGGAAGGTCACGCGAATATGCGCCCCGCCCGCCGGTAATGCCGGAATGCCGCGCAGCGCAAAGCGCGCCAGGGAGCGGCAGTCCTGCACCAGCTCGCGCTCGCCCTGCATAACGTGGATAGACATCGCCGTCTGACCATCTTTGAAGGTAGTGAACTCCTGGGCGCGCGCCACCGGAATGGTGGTGTTACGCGGGATAACCTTTTCCACCAGGCCACCCATGGTTTCCAGCCCCAGAGAGAGCGGAATGACATCAAGCAGCAGCAGTTCGCTGTCCGGCTTATTGCCTACCAGGATATCCGCCTGAATCGCCGCGCCGATGGCGACGACTTTATCCGGGTCGATAGAGGTCAGCGGCGTACGGCCAAAGAATTCGCCGACGCGTTCGCGCACCAGCGGCACGCGGGTCGAGCCGCCCACCATCACCACTTCCAGCACCTCTTGCGCCTCAACGCCGGCGTCTTTCAACGCGCGACGGCAGGCCAGCAAGGTGCGTTTGACCAGCGGGGCGATCAGCGCATTAAACTGGCTACGGGTCACCTCCCCCTGCCAGCCGCCGACGTTCACCCGCGCCGTCTCGGCATCGCTGAGGGCGATTTTCGCCGCGATCGCCGCGTCAAGCAGCTCGCGCTGCAGGCGGTTATCACTGCGATCGCTCAGGCCAGCCTGCTCGCGCAGATAATCGGCCAGCAGATGATCGAAATCGTCGCCGCCGAGCGCGGAATCGCCGCCGGTGGCCAGGACTTCAAACACGCCGCGGCTCAAGCGCAGCACGGAGATATCAAAAGTACCGCCGCCGAGATCGTAAACCGCGATGACCCCTTCCTGACCGGAGTCCAGGCCGTAGGCTATCGCCGCCGCGGTCGGCTCGTTCAGCAGACGCAGCACGTGCAGGCCCGCCAGACGCGCCGCGTCTTTGGTTCCCTGACGCTGAGCATCATCGAAGTAGGCCGGCACGGTAATCACCACGCCGTCGAGCTCGCCCGCCAGCGCCTCGGTGGCGCGTTCGGCCAGCGCTTTTAGAATGTCGGCAGATACGCGGATCGGATTGAGCAACCCCCCCGTAGTCTGAATCATCGGCAGGCCGTTTTCGCTGGCCTGCAGCTGATAAGGCAGATGTGGATAGCGGGCCTCGATATCGGCCAGAGAGCGGCCCATCATGCGTTTGACGGAGCTGATGGTGTTGACCGGATCCAGAGCGGCGTTTTGTCGCGCGTCATAGCCCACCGTCAAACCCGAAGCCTGATAGTTCACCACCGACGGCAGCAAATAGCGCCCCTGATGGTCGGGCAGAGTTTCGGCCTGGCCGCTACGCACGGTAGCCACCAGTGAATTGGTGGTGCCCAGGTCGATACCCGCCGCCAGACGTCGCTGGTGCGGCGCGGCGCTCAGTCCGGGCTCACTAATTTGTAATAAGGCCATAATTGCTTCCGAAAATTAAAAATCGAGCAGTTTTTCTTCGAGTTGTTCCGCACTGCTTCGCAGTTTATCGAGAAAACGCAGCTTGCGCACGGTATCCGCCGCCGCCTCCCACGTCTCGTTATTCAGTTGTTCAACCATCAGCTGATGCCGGGTATCAAATTGCGCTTTGACCCGCTTGATAAAGCTTTCCAGCCGCGCTTCATCTTTCGCCTTGCCTATCTCATCGAGCTCTTCGCGCAGTTCCAGCTGTTCCATCAGGAACGCGGTATCGCGCACGGTATGCTGCTCGCTGGCGAGATCGAAACCGTGAAGTGAAAGGAGATATTCGGCGCGGGTCAGCGGATGACGAAGGGTTTGCCACGCCTGATTAATGGTGGCGGACTGCTGCACCGCGGCGAGCTGTTCAGCCGCGCTGCCGCTGGCGAACTTATCGGGATGATACTGGCGCTGTAGCTCCTGGTACCGGGCAGCCAGGGGTTCTAACGAAAGGGTATAGCTGGCCGGTAACCCGAAGAGGGTAAAATAGTCCATAGCAACCTCAGGGTTAACGAGATAAAGCAAACCCCACGCGCAGCGAGACTACGGTGGGGTCAGGGATAACCGATTACACGTTAAAGCTTTCGCCGCAGCCGCACTCGTCTTTCACGTTCGGGTTGGTGAACTTAAACCCTTCGTTAAGACCTTCTTTGACGAAGTCCAGCTGCGTGCCGTCGAGGAACTGCAAACTTTTGCCGTCGATCACGACCTTCACGCCTTTGTCTTCAAACACGGTGTCTTCTGCCGCCGGCTCGTCAACAAACTCCAGTACATAAGCCATACCCGAGCAGCCGGAAGTTCTGACTCCCAGGCGCAGACCAAACCCTTTACCGCGGTTGGCCAGAAAGGTGTTGACTCGCGCTGCTGCACTGTCGCTTAAAGTAATCGACATAACAAACCTCAACTCTTAATTATTTTGCTTCACGTTTGCTTTTGTAATCCGCAATCGCGGCTTTAATCGCGTCTTCCGCCAGAATAGAGCAGTGAATTTTCACCGGCGGCAGCTCAAGCTCGTCTGCGATATCGGTGTTTTTGATCGCCTGAGCTTCGTCCAGCGATTTCCCTTTCACCCACTCGGTCACCAGGGAGCTGGAAGCAATAGCGGAACCGCAGCCGTAGGTCTTGAAACGCGCGTCTTCAATGATACCTTCATTGTTGACTTTAATCTGCAACTTCATCACGTCGCCGCACGCCGGTGCGCCAACCATGCCGCTGCCGACGTTTTCGTCGCTATTGTCGAAGGAGCCGACATTGCGCGGATTCTCGTAATGATCGATAACTTTTTCGCTGTAAGCCATGATGAATTCTCCTTATTGGTGCCGAATTAGTGATGTGACCATTCAATGCTGTTCAGATCCACGCCCTGCTTGAACATTTCCCACAGCGGAGAAAGTTCGCGCAGACGACCAATGGAGTTGCGAACCAGATTGATGGTGTAGTCAATCTCTTCTTCGGTAGTAAAACGACCTAAAGAGAAACGAATAGAGCTATGCGCCAGCTCGTCGGTCATCCCCAGCGCGCGCAGCACGTAGGACGGCTCGAGGCTTGCGGAAGTACAGGCGGAACCGGAAGAGACCGCCAGGTCTTTCAGCGCCATAATCAGCGACTCGCCTTCAACGTAGTTAAAGCTGACGTTGAGAATGTTCGGCGCGCCCTGCTCGAGATCGCCGTTCAGGTAGACCTCTTCCATATCTTTTACGCCGTCCCACAGACGGTTACGCAGGCCGCGCAGGCGGGCCATTTCGCTTTCCATCTCTTCTTTCGCGATACGGTAAGCTTCACCCATACCGACGATCTGGTGGACAGGCAGCGTCCCGGAGCGCATGCCGCGCTCGTGACCGCCGCCGTGCATCTGCGCTTCGATACGAATACGCGGTTTACGACGCACATACAGCGCGCCGATGCCTTTCGGGCCATAGATTTTGTGGCCGGAGAAGGACATCAGATCAACTTTCAGCTGGCTCAGGTCGATAGGCAGTTTGCCCACGCTCTGGGTCGCGTCAACGTGGTAAATGATACCGCGGGCGCGGCACATCTCGCCGATGGTAGCGATATCCTGCACCACGCCGATTTCGTTATTCACGTGCATAATGGAAACAAGGATGGTGTCATCACGCATCGCGGCTTCCAGCTCTTTTAAATCGATAATGCCGTTACGCTGCGGGGCGAGGTAGGTCACTTCAAACCCTTCGCGCTCCAGCTGACGGCAGGTGTCCAGCACGGCTTTATGTTCGGTTTTGCTGGTGATGATGTGCTTGCCTTTTTTCTGATAAAAGTTGGCTGCACCTTTAATCGCCAGGTTGTCGGATTCCGTCGCGCCGGAAGTAAAAACGATTTCGCGCGGGTCAGCGCCGACCAGCTCGGCAATCTGATTACGGGCGATATCTACCGCCTCTTCAGCCTGCCAGCCAAAACGGTGTGAACGCGAGGCCGGGTTACCAAAGGTCCCGTCCAGGGTCAGGAACTGCATCATTTTCTCGGCAACACGCGGGTCCACCGGCGTGGTTGCGGAGTAATCGAGATAGATCGGTAATTTCATTGCTCTATAAACTCCGTACATCGCTTCAATGCAAGGAATCAGGCAACCGGCTGGATGTACGACCGAGTACACAGGATGTCGGAACATCCTGGCCTGATTCGAAAATCTTTTTTATCTTTTTTACTCAGCTCGTTTCAGCTTGCAGCCGATAGCTGCAAGATGAAACTGAACGAGAACTACGCGCGCAGTTTGACGTCGATGGCGTCCTGAGCGCGGGTGCTACGCTGGGATTCATGGTTGTGCTGACGGCCAGAGACATCAAGGATTTCCTGGTTATTCACCAGTTCGCCCAGCGTGATGTTATTCAGAAAACCGGTCAGTCGCTCGCTCAGATCGCGCCACAGCGCGTGAGTCAGACACTTATCGCCGCCCTGGCAGCCGCCTTTACCCTGACAACGGGTGGCGTCAACGGATTCGTCCACTGCGCTGATAACTTCGCCAACCGCGATGCTACCCGCTTCTTTACCTAACAGATAACCGCCGCCTGGACCACGTACGCTGGAAACCAGGCCATTTTTGCGCAGGCGAGAGAACAGCTGTTCCAGATAGGAAAGCGAAATTCCCTGACGCTCTGAAATATCAGCCAACGGAACCGGACCCGATTCAGAGTTGAGCGCAACGTCAAGCATCGCGGTCACGGCATAACGCCCTTTAGATGTCAGTCTCATGTCTTACTTAACCTCAAACTCGCCCCTGCCCGGGCTTTTTATTAATATGGGTATTGCATAGCAAGGGCAAGTCTGACATTCCCGAGTAAATTGGTCAACTATTTACTTGACTGTTTTAGTCAGGTATTTGGCTTTCCGTGCCGTTTCACTTCAGCGCGGCCTGGTGCCCTCGCCCCGGCCCTCTCCCACAAGGAGAGAGGGAGCCCGCAGTACCGCGCCGCCGGGCAACGGCGTGCACTATGACGCTTTATTTTTCTGCTGCTGCTCAATTGACGCCAGCATGCCGCGCAGGATGTTCAGCTCCTGGCTTTCCGGGCGGGCGCGGGTAAACAAACGGCGCAGTTTGTTCATCACCTGGCCCGGGTGGCTGGCGCGGATAAACCCGGTTGCCAGCAGCGTCTGCTCCAGATGACCGTAGAAACGCTCTAAATCATCCACCAGCGGATACGGGGTTTCTTCATGCTCGATGACAGGTTCATTTTGCTCCTGCGCCGCCAGCCAGGCCATACGCACTTCATAGGAGATAACCTGCACCGCCATCGCCAGGTTCAGCGAGCTGTATTCCGGATTCGCGGCAATCGCCACGTGGTAGTGACACTTCTGCAGCTCTTCGTTAGTCAGGCCGACGCGTTCGCGGCCAAATACCAGCGCGATCGGCGCATGCTGCGCTTCGGCAACGCTTTTCAGGCCGCATTCACGCGGGTCGAGCATCGGCCACGGCAGCGTACGGGAGCGCGCGCTGGTCCCCACGACGAGGCTACAGCCCGCCAGCGCTTCATCAAGGGTATCAACGATGTGGGCATTGCCAATGACGTCGCTGGCCCCGGCCGCCAGAGCGATGGCCTGAGAATCGGGTTTGACCAGAGGATTGACCAGCCACAGGTTGGTTAACCCCATGGTTTTCATTGCGCGGGCGACGGAGCCCATATTGCCGGTGTGTGAGGTTTCTACCAGTACGATTCGAATATTTTGCAGCATTATGGTTCTTCGGCTAAAGATTATTCGTGCATGCTATCATAAAACGAAGACATAAGGAGATTTCACTGTTACTATATGCGCCGTTTTTTCCCGTTCTTTAACATCCAGTGAGAGATACCGATGCATCCGATGCTGAACATCGCCGTGCGCGCAGCGCGCAAGGCGGGTAATTTAATTGCCAAGCACTACGAAACCCCTGACTCCGTAGAAACCAGCCAGAAAGGCAGCAATGATTTTGTGACCAACGTCGATAAAGCCGCCGAGGCGATGATTATCGAAACCATTCGCAAATCTTACCCGCAGCACACCATCATCACCGAAGAAAGCGGTGAGCACGCTGGTGAAGATCAGGATGTTCAATGGGTTATCGATCCACTGGATGGCACCACCAACTTCGTCAAACGTCTGCCGCACTTCTCCGTCTCCATCGCCGTACGCATTAAAGGCCGTACTGAAGTGGCCGTGGTTTACGATCCGATGCGTAACGAACTGTTCACCGCGACCCGCGGTCAGGGCGCGCAGCTGAACGGCTACCGCCTGCGCGGCAGCAGCGCTCGCGACCTGGATGGCACAATCATCGCCACCGGCTTCCCGTTCAAAGCAAAACAGCACGCGACCTCTTACATGAACATCCTCGGCAACATGTTCACCGAATGCGCGGATTTCCGCCGCACCGGTTCCGCGGCCCTGGATCTGGCCTACGTTGCCGCTGGCCGGGTTGACGGTTACTTTGAAATCGCGCTGAAACCGTGGGATTTCGCGGCAGGCGAGCTGATCGCCCGTGAAGCAGGCGCTATCGTCTGCGACTTTACCGGCGGCCATAACTACCTGCTGACCGGCAACATCGTTGCAGGTAACCCGCGCGTCGTGAAAGCGATGCTGGCCAATATGCGCGAGCATCTGAGTGAAGCGCTGAAGCGCTGAAGCGTTAATTTCTCACCGCATGAAAAGTAAAAGACCACCTTCTGAGAAGGTGGCTTTTGAGAATGCCCCCTGTAAGGGGG
>NZ_VOJB01000105.1:0-505 GCF_007910085.1 Klebsiella sp. ME-303
AATAACGCATGCATTACCATCGAAGCGAATGACAGAACCGTCCGGGCGACGAACACCCTTCTTGGTGCGCACCACTACCGCCTTCAGCACATCACCTTTTTTGACCTTACCACGCGGAATTGCTTCTTTGATGGTGATCTTGATGATGTCGCCTACGCCTGCGTAGCGACGGTGCGAGCCACCCAGAACCTTGATACACATTACGCGACGTGCACCGGAGTTGTCGGCGACGTTCAGCATAGTCTGTTCTTGGATCATTTTAGTGCTCCGCTAATGTCAACTACTACTGAGACCCAAAAATAGGGTCGTTAAAAAAGCCCCATATCGAGGGCGCGGCATTATAACACCGCAAATCAGATATGGGTAGAAAAAATAAACGGCTCATCGCTGAGCCGTTTATCCGTATCGAGAATGCGTACTCTATTACAGAACCGCTTTCTCTACAACGCGAACCAGCGTCCAGGACTTAGTCTTGGACAGCGGACGGCATTCGCGGATTTCAACC
>NZ_VOJB01000105.1:545-808 GCF_007910085.1 Klebsiella sp. ME-303
TTGTCGCCGATACCGCATTCGTTGTTCTCGTCATGTACGTGCAGTTTGGTCGTACGCTTGATGAATTTACCGTAAACCGGGTGTTTCACCATACGTTCGATAGCAACAACAATGGATTTCTCCATTTTGTCGCTAACTACGCGACCTTGCAGAGTACGGATTTTATCGGTCATTACGCACCCGCCTTCTGAGTCAGTAAAGTCTTAACGCGTGCAACATCACGACGCACTTGCTTCAGCAGATGAGTCTGTTGCAGCTGGCCA
>NZ_VOJB01000011.1:0-850 GCF_007910085.1 Klebsiella sp. ME-303
CATCCGGGCGACCATGTCGGCAACGTATTCACTCCAGCGGGCCTGCTGCTGGAATTGTTGCGGGGCCAGAGCGGCCCCATCCTCCCAAAGTGGGCGGTAAATTTTCATCCCTGATTTCCCCTCGCCTTACGATTTGGCTTTCGGCATCTGGGAAACCAGTGACAGGTTGACGTCCATGCCTTCCACCTGGAAGTGCGGGATAGCGTACAGCTTCACGCGGAAGAAGCCCGGATTGTCTTCGATGTCTTCCACCACCACTTTTGCGTCGCGCAGTGGGTGTGAGGCCTGCAGCTCGTCGCCCGGATCGGTCATTTCGGTCACCAGACTGCGCACCCAGGTGTTGAGTTCCAGCTCCAGCAGGCGGCGGTCCTTGGTGGAACCGATGTTCTCGCGCTGAATCAGCTTCAGATAGTGGGCGATGCGCGACAGCAGGAAGATATACGGCAGACGGGCGTTAATGCGGCTGTTGGCCGTCGCATCGGCGGTGTCGTACAGCGCCGGTTTCTGGGTGGAGTTCGCCGAGAAGAAGCACGCATAGTCGCGGTTCTTGTAGTACGACAGGGGAATGAAGCCGAGGCTGGCAAATTCAAATTCGCGGGTTTCCGGGATCATCACTTCTGACGGAATCTTCACCTGTTTGCCGGTGCCGAGGTCATACAGATGGATTGGCAGGTCCTGGACGGCACCACCGGCCTGCGGGCCACGGATTTGCACGCACCAGCCGTTGTTGATGAAGCTCTTCACCATGTTGGCCGCAAAGGCGAACGAGGCGTTGGTCCACAGGTATTTATCGTGATCCGGGCCTTTCACTTCTTCAACGTAGTTGAAACTGCGCACCGGTACGGTATCC
>NZ_VOJB01000012.1:0-873 GCF_007910085.1 Klebsiella sp. ME-303
AAACGCGCGATTTATTAGCCCCCATTAAAGCCGTGGAGATGTCTGGACGTCTTGAGGTTGCTGCCCGTCTTCAACAGCGCACTTCGGCCATCATGCGGTATGCGGTGCAAAGTGGGTTAATTGATTATAACCCGGCACAAGAGATGGCTGGGGCGGTTGCTTCCAGTAATCGACAACATCGCCCGGCGCTGGAATTAAAGCGCATACCTGAGTTACTCGAGAAAATAGACGGCTATACCGGCAGGCCGCTAACCCGCTGGGCAACGGAACTCACTCTGCTTATCTTTATTCGATCCAGTGAGCTGCGTTTTGCTCGCTGGTCAGAAATCGATTTTGAAACTTCAATGTGGACCATCCCGCCTGAGCGAGAGCCTATTCCCGGCGTGAAACATTCTCAGCGAGGATCAAAGATGCGTACACCGCATCTGGTGCCGCTTTCAAAGCAGGCGCTGGCGATCCTGAAGCAGATAAAGCAGTTCTGTGGCGAACATGAGCTGATCTTTATTGGCGATCATGATCCGCGTAAGCCAATGAGTGAAAACACCGTAAACAGTGCGCTCCGGGTGATGGGCTATGACACTAAAGTTGAGGTTTGCGGCCACGGCTTCCGCACAATGGCCTGTAGTTCTTTAATTGAGTCAGGGCTATGGTCGAAGGATGCGGTAGAACGGCAGATGAGCCATATGGAACGCAATTCGGTGAGGGCTGCGTATATCCATAAAGCGGAACATCTGGATGAGCGCAAGTTTATGTTGCAATGGTGGGCGGATTTTCTGGATGTGAACCGGGAGAAAGGGATTACGCCGTTTGACTATGCGAAGATCAACCGGGGTAATGGTGAGTGAAATGTTTATTAGTGTTGTACCTTTGAGT
>NZ_VOJB01000013.1:0-875 GCF_007910085.1 Klebsiella sp. ME-303
AAGCAATTCCGCGTGGTAAGGTCAAAAAAGGTGATGTGCTGAAGGCGGTAGTGGTGCGCACCAAGAAGGGTGTTCGTCGCCCGGACGGTTCTGTCATTCGCTTCGATGGTAATGCATGCGTTATTTTAAACAATAACAGCGAGCAGCCCATCGGTACGCGTATTTTTGGGCCGGTAACTCGTGAACTTCGTAACGAGAAGTTCATGAAAATTATCTCTCTGGCCCCAGAAGTACTCTAAGGAGCGAATCATGGCAGCGAAAATCCGTCGTGATGACGAAGTTATCGTGTTAACCGGTAAAGATAAAGGTAAACGCGGTAAAGTTAAGAATGTCTTGTCTTCCGGCAAGCTCATTGTTGAAGGTATCAACCTGGTTAAGAAACACCAGAAGCCGGTTCCGGCTCTGAACCAACCAGGCGGCATCGTTGAAAAAGAAGCTGCTATTCAGGTTTCTAACGTTGCAATCTTCAATGCGGCAACCGGCAAGGCTGACCGTGTAGGCTTTAGATTCGAAGACGGCAAAAAAGTCCGTTTCTTCAAATCTAACAGCGAAACTATCAAGTAATTTGGAGTAGTACGATGGCGAAACTGCATGATTACTACAAAGACGAAGTAGTTAAAAAACTCATGACTGAGTTTAACTACAATTCTGTCATGCAAGTCCCTCGGGTCGAGAAGATCACCCTGAACATGGGTGTTGGTGAAGCGATCGCTGACAAGAAACTGCTGGATAACGCAGCAGCCGATCTGACAGCAATCTCCGGTCAAAAACCGCTGATCACCAAAGCACGCAAATCAGTTGCAGGCTTCAAAATCCGTCAGGGCTATCCGATCGGCTGTAAAGTAACTCTGCGTGGCGAACGCATGTGGGAGTTC
>NZ_VOJB01000014.1:0-897 GCF_007910085.1 Klebsiella sp. ME-303
ATGGTCGCTGCCAAGCGTGGTAAATCCGTTGAAGAAATTCTGGGGAAATAAACCATGGCAAAGACTATTAAAATTACTCAAACCCGCAGTGCAATCGGTCGTCTGCCGAAACACAAGGCAACGCTGCTTGGCCTGGGTCTGCGTCGTATTGGTCACACCGTAGAGCGCGAGGATACTCCTGCTGTTCGTGGTATGGTCAACGCGGTTTCCTTCATGGTTAAAGTTGAGGAGTAAGAGATGCGTTTAAATACTCTGTCTCCGGCCGAAGGCTCCAAAAAGGCGGGTAAACGCCTGGGTCGTGGTATCGGTTCTGGCCTCGGTAAAACCGGTGGTCGTGGTCACAAAGGTCAGAACTCTCGTTCTGGTGGTGGCGTACGTCGCGGTTTCGAAGGTGGTCAGATGCCTCTATACCGTCGTCTGCCGAAATTCGGCTTCACTTCTCGTAAAGCGATGATCACTGCAGAAGTTCGTCTGTCTGATCTGGCTCACGTAGAAGGCGATGTTATCGACCTGAACACGCTGAAAGCGGCTAACATTATCGGTATCCAGATCGAGTTCGCGAAAGTGATCCTGTCTGGTGAAGTATCTCGTCCGGTAACTGTTCGTGGCCTGCGCGTGACTAAAGGTGCTCGTGCTGCTATCGAAGCTGCTGGCGGTAAAATTGAGGAATAAGTAGCAGATGGCTAAGCAACCGGGATTAGATTTTCAAAGTGCCAAAGGTGGGATTGGCGAACTGAAGCGCAGACTGTTGTTTGTAATCGGTGCGTTGATTGTGTTCCGTATTGGCTCTTTTATTCCGATCCCTGGTATTGATGCCGCTGTACTTGCCAAACTGCTTGAGCAACAGCGAGGCACCATCATTGAAATGTTCAACATGTTCTCTGGTGGTGCTCTCAG
>NZ_VOJB01000015.1:0-909 GCF_007910085.1 Klebsiella sp. ME-303
TCAGTAATCGGAGTGATACTGACACTGCTAGGGCTCTTTATTCCGTCACTAATCAGTAACCATTCGTCACGTAAGGCAGAGTTCAGGAAGCATTCCGCACCACTGCGGGGAAAGTTGCTAAGCGAAATTGAGGCTATTGAAGGAGGCTCTTATCCATTCAGGCTTATCAGCGATGCTGATTTCAACCAGTTGCTACCTTACGCCCCGAGGCGCAGGAAAAACGCTCTCCTTGATGCTTACACCAGTTATCTCGACGCTCATACGATGGCCGCCACGAAGCACTGGCACGATGAACTTCCATCCGATGGAATGCTATTTTTCCCGACGGGTTTCTCAGTCACTAATTCAGATGAGGTACTGAAGAAAATGCAACCTCTGAAAAAAGAACTCAGCAGATAGTCCTTTAGGATGGCCGCCAGATGGATTAACGACAAAGCACAGAGTGAATGATGCTCTGGTGGCACAAATAAAAAAGCCATGCAAATGCATGGCCTTGTGGTTTGAATCCGTTATTTACAAAAAGTAGTCAAGACAGTATCTTTCGACTTCCGGACAAAAAAACATATACCGGGACAAAATCTAAATGTAACTGCCTTGCCTGCATGAAACCATGCGGGCTTTTTTTTGCCCAAAGAAAAAGCCCACCGAAGTGGGCCTTACAGCTATCATCATTTTTTATTAGGTGTGGTGCCGGGTGCCTCCCGGTAAGTCGCCGCCAGTCCACAGACGACTCGCAATGCGCAAAAAAACATATCAGACTGGCAATGCCCCTCCGCATAGGGGGATTCACCACATTAACAATTTATTATCAAATTGTTTTGCAGTCAAATACCACTCTCATGCCATATGATTAAAGAGGTCATCCATAAAAAAAGCCTGCAGCGAGCAGGCGAAAGTATGTTTAGTACA
>NZ_VOJB01000016.1:0-1047 GCF_007910085.1 Klebsiella sp. ME-303
ATTGAAGGCGACGCCCGCCAAGAAGCTATTGCTCTGCGTTACAAGCTTAAGTCGCAATAAAAATTCACGGATTCCGTTGAGCCTGAAATGGTTAAAAGACAGGCACAAACAACAGGCCTTGCAATGCAGTGAATGCGGCTATGCGCATGCGGCACAGTTAAGCGGTAACACTCGTTTCTGAAAAGAGTGGGGTGGAAAAGAAGCTGTCGGTACCAGTTGTTAACTGGCTGGTATCACCGGGAGGCACCCGGCACTGCATTGCAAGGCCTGTTAGGTACTCAAAACGCGTGAGGGAAAGGAGATGATTCGAGACGAAGACAAACCAGCATGGCGCCGGTTCTGGTTGAAGGTTGTTCCATTTTTATTTGCGGTCGCATCGGTAAGCGTTCAGTGCTGGGGTGGAGTATGAGCAGAAATGGCATTCGTTCACTGGTTATTGTTCTGGCCATCTGCCTTGTTGCCTGGGCAGCGACCATTATCAAAATTCTGCATGTTACGGGGGTGTTTAATGGCTAATTTTCTGCAAAGCAACCCGATGGTTAAAGCAGCTCAAAGCAAACTCGCTATTGCGCAATTTATTGGTAACAGTGGTATGTGGTCTGATGCCATGGCGTCAATAAAAGATATTCATGAAGCAGCAAAGCACGAAGAAGACCATATGTTTTGTGGTCGTACGGATGCGCTTTCAGGACTTCAATTTCGTGATGTTGTTTTAAATTATGACCTGTACGGAGATTTAATTTCCGTCGATGCTGACTTGCTTACAGGTCAATATAAAGTAAACACCGAAGTTTCATTTTAATTATCGAATAAATGAATTAATGCCTTAAATGACAGGTATCCACACACCTTAATACAGGAATAAATATGGAAACCGAAACACTCCACTGCTACAGCTGCGGCGGCTCCTTTGCACGCGAAGAGTTGCAGTATCGCCCCTCTGGCCGAGGCGCTTATCGCAAAGTGGCATATTACTGTCCTACCTGTAACGAAAGGGAAATAAAGAAAGACCAATTAAAGGCAACACAGTCTTTAGTTCGCAAAACA
>NZ_VOJB01000017.1:0-1179 GCF_007910085.1 Klebsiella sp. ME-303
CGTTCTGATCTGTCTGCGGACATTAACGAACACCTGATCGTCGAGCTTTACTCCAAGTAAAGCTTAGTACCAAAGAGAGGACACAATGCAGGGTTCTGTGACAGAGTTTCTAAAACCGCGCCTGGTCGATATCGAGCAAGTGAGTTCGACGCACGCCAAGGTGACCCTTGAACCTTTAGAGCGTGGCTTTGGCCATACTCTTGGTAACGCACTGCGCCGTATTCTGCTCTCATCGATGCCGGGTTGCGCGGTGACCGAGGTTGAGATTGATGGTGTACTTCATGAGTACAGCACCAAAGAAGGCGTTCAGGAAGATATCCTTGAAATCCTGCTCAACCTGAAAGGGCTGGCGGTGAGAGTTCAGGGTAAAGATGAAGTTATCCTTACTTTGAACAAATCTGGCATTGGCCCTGTGACCGCAGCCGACATTACCCATGACGGTGATGTCGAAATCGTCAAGCCGCAACATGTGATCTGCCACCTGACCGATGAGAACGCAGCTATTAGCATGCGTATCAAAGTTCAGCGCGGTCGCGGTTATGTGCCGGCTTCTGCCCGAATTCATTCGGAAGAAGATGAGCGCCCAATCGGCCGTCTGCTGGTCGACGCATGCTACAGCCCTGTAGAGCGTATTGCCTACAATGTTGAAGCAGCGCGTGTAGAACAGCGTACCGACCTGGACAAGCTGGTCATCGAAATGGAAACCAACGGCACAATCGATCCTGAAGAGGCGATTCGTCGTGCGGCAACCATCCTGGCAGAACAACTGGAAGCTTTCGTTGATTTACGTGATGTACGTCAGCCGGAAGTGAAAGAAGAGAAACCAGAATTCGATCCGATCCTGCTGCGCCCTGTTGACGATCTCGAATTGACTGTCCGCTCTGCTAACTGCCTTAAGGCAGAAGCTATCCACTATATCGGTGATCTGGTACAGCGTACCGAGGTTGAGTTGCTGAAAACGCCGAACCTGGGTAAAAAATCTCTTACTGAGATTAAAGACGTGCTGGCTTCACGTGGTTTGTCTCTGGGCATGCGCCTGGAAAACTGGCCACCGGCAAGCATTGCTGACGAGTAACCGGATCACAGGTTAAGGTTTTACTGAGAAGGATAAGGTCATGCGCCATCGTAAGAGTGGTCGTCAACTGAACCGCAACAGCAGCCATCGCCAGGCTATGTTCC
>NZ_VOJB01000018.1:0-1209 GCF_007910085.1 Klebsiella sp. ME-303
AGCAAACCTTCATACAGATCGCCCAGACCATCTTTCTGCGCACTGAACCAGTCAATCTGATCCAATGAACGGATCAGTTGCTCAAGATGGCGCGGTTCACGCAGGCGTGTTTGCTTCAGCGCCTGCTGGGCAAGAAGACGATGGAAGTTGAGATCCTGAAAGAAGCTGTGGAGTACGGTCAGTCGCGAAAATGGATAGCGCACGCGCCCTTGTTGCCAAAGGACGGGGAATAGCCCTGGTCAGCCGCACCATGGGCGTGTCGCGTGCGCAGCTGTCACTGCGAATTAACCGTTCTGCCGACTGGCAGGACAGGCGCTGTAAGCGGCGTAATGATGAAGCAGACGCTGAAATACTGTCAGGGCTCCTCGATATCATCAGCGATATGCCCAGTTACGGCTATCGCCGTGTGTGGGGCATCCTGCGTAAGCAACGTCGCACAGAGGGGCTGACACCCGTGAACGCCAAACGGCTTTACAGGATAATGAGCGAGCATAATCTGTTGTTATTGCATGACAAACCAGAGCGGCCAAAGCGTGAACATAAGGGCAAAATAGCGGTGGCAGAAAGCGATATGCGCTGGTGTTCAGATGGCTTCGAGTTCGGCTGTGACAACGGAGAAAAACTGCGGGTTACGTTCGCGCTGGACTGTTGCGACAGAGAGGCCATAGACTGGGCTGCAAGCACCGGAGGCTACGACAGTTCGACGGTGCAGGATGTGATGCTGAGGTCGGTGGAAAAGCGCTTCGGCGACAGGCTGC
This sequence comes from Klebsiella sp. ME-303, assembly GCF_007910085.1. Taxonomy (NCBI): domain Bacteria; kingdom Pseudomonadati; phylum Pseudomonadota; class Gammaproteobacteria; order Enterobacterales; family Enterobacteriaceae; genus Klebsiella; species Klebsiella sp. ME-303. The sequence goes on from NZ_VOJB01000018.1 coordinate 759, forward strand.
CGGAAACACCAGTGCAGTGGCTGACGGACAACGGTTCAGCATATACCGCGCATGAAACGCGGAGGTTCGCCAAAGAGCTGAATCTGGAGCCGTGTACAACAGCGGTGAGCAGCCCGCAGAGCAATGGCATGGCCGAACGGTTCGTGAAGACGATGAAGGAAGACTATATCGCGTTCATGCCGAAACCGGATGTGAGAACAGCCCTGCGAAACCTTGCAGCGGCGTTCACGCATTACAATGAAAACCACCCGCACAGTGCGCTGGGATATCACTCTCCGAGAGAATACCGGCGGCAACGTGCATCGTTAACCTAAGATACAAAAGCTGTCCGGAGATGGTGGGTCAAGATCATATACGTTACCATTGAATTATATAAAACGTTGACAATGTCCGCTCTTGGCACTCAGCGGACATATGGGCTTAGCTTTCACAACTGTGTGACTGGAAGGCG
>NZ_VOJB01000019.1:0-1433 GCF_007910085.1 Klebsiella sp. ME-303
TGGGGCTGGCAAGAGGTGCATTAAATTTAATCGGTGGTCCGTTCGGCGCCGCGATGCTGGCCGGTTCGGGCCTCCTTTACTTTCATGAGAAAGCAAAGGAGGCCAGGCAGTCAGCCATTGATTTAAAAGATGCCGTAGTCGAAACCAGTGAAGCGCTGATGCGCCTCTCGCTTAACCAGCTAAATGTGAAGCAGTTCGACCTGGAGGATCAGTACGAAAACCAGGTCGTGCAGCGTAACCAGCTGATGAAAGAGATTCAGGATGCCGACAGTCGTATCGACAGCCTGAAAGGGTTTGACCCCTTCGGCCAGCTGGAAGGGGTAACAAAAGGCCAGGCGCGTGCACGGGCGGATCTCGATAGCGTTAACGAGGGACTCCGCAAAACCGAGGAAAACATTAAGCGTGTCAGTGATGCAAAAACACTGGCTCAGCTGGGTTTATCGGGAAAAATAACCTCCCTTACGGACGATCTGAAAGGGGCGTTAAGCACGCCCCCCAAAGAGACCGGAGATGGAAATCCCTGGGGCGGCGATGGCGGTACCGGCACGGGGAAAGGCAGTAAGTCCAAGGTCGACCAGTTCAAAACGCTGCGGCAGCAAATTGAAGAAGCCCATGCGTCCAGCCTGGCCAGAATTAACCTGCAGGAAAAGGACAGTAACAGGGAGCTGCAGGAAGCGGCGAAGAAAAATGGCGCCAGTGATGCTGACCTGCAGCGCGCGCTGTTAATGACCGCAGAGAATTACCAGAAACAGCGACTGGATCTGGCCGCGCAGTATTCCCCCGCCCAGGAAACTCTGCGAAAAGAGCAGGAAGCCAGCCGGGACCTGGCTGAGCTTTTCAAAGCCCGCCTTCTTGATGAAAAAGAGTACCAGGCCGCACGAATAACGCTGGCCAGAGATACTGCGAAAGAGCTGCTGCAGGCGCATGCCGATGAAATCGCTGCGCCGGCACTGGATATCGCCGGCGAAGTTGATCCACTGGTCTCGCTGCGCAATCAGCTTGCGCAGCGGCAGGCATTGCTGCAGGCGTACTACCAGGGCAGCGCGATCAGCAAAGAACAGTACGAAATGCTGATGCAGAAGGCGACGAAAGAATCCGCCGATGCGCAGTATCAGACGTCACTGGAGTTATACCGATCACAGGGAGAATTCCAGAGCCTGGCCGTCGGGTTATTTGAAACGGCCCATGAGCGCTCAAGCAACTTCCTGACGAGCATGCTGACGCGGACGAGAAGCTTTAAGGAGAACATGGCTGACCTGTTTTCCTCGCTCACGCAGTCGATCATAAAAAACCTCGTTGATATGGCCGCTCAGGCGCTGGTCACCAGTTCCGTCATGCAAACCATTATGGGCGTGGTGGGCGTCGGGACCAGCGTTGTCACGGGCGCTGCGGGCGCAGGCTCGGGGACGGCGATCCAGAATGCCGCCAGTAAC
>NZ_VOJB01000002.1:0-539 GCF_007910085.1 Klebsiella sp. ME-303
CTTTTAATAGATAATTTCCGCTGAAAATCTTATCACGAAGCGTTAGCAGACGAACTGCTAATTTGCAAGCATTAGCTTACTGATTATTGGTGGGTTTCTTCTCGCAGTTAGCCAGCACGGAGTTGTTGTGCGCCAGAATGTCGCGCTTCGTCTGACGGTCGAGAACTTCAATATCGTGGTCGGTCAGGTAGATGACCCTCACCCAGTTGCAGGCCGTATCAACGACTACCGGGGCGGGTAAACTTTTCGCGCAGCTCCCGATCAACATCGTCATCGCCCATACGCTTAACGTCTTCCTGTACATCACTGGCCCCTTTCGTTGCATCAGCCCGGCGTTCTGCCGCGGCGACGGTAGCAGCGGCGTTCTCTTCGGTTCGCTGCTGATCGGCTTTGGCTTCTGCCTTGTTGGTCCCACGCGCATGGCCTAACCCAAATGCGCCAGCGACAACGGCCAGCAACGCAGTTGCCAGACCAATAATCATTTCAATGCCCATAGCGACCTCACACCAGTACTGATTTAGCCAAGTTAAACAGCGCAC
>NZ_VOJB01000020.1:0-1623 GCF_007910085.1 Klebsiella sp. ME-303
CGCGTGCGGTGCTGAGCGATGTTGATCGCAAATGACCCGATGTCGCCCTCGATGTGGCTCGCATATACCGTCCCCTGGAACCAGCCGTCAGTCGCATAAACCGCACCGCGAACGATCACGTTGTTGAACTGCGAAGAGCCATCCTTGGCGATACGCCAGCCGCGTGACCCGTCAACAAAGTCATTCGAGCGGATCTCGTTGCCGATCTTCGCGTTCGTGATGGAACCGTCCGCGATTTTGGTTGAGGTCAGGGAACTGTTTTTGATACGTGCCGTATCGATATACAGCTCATTGCCTTCGGCAACCATCACCGGAACAGCCGTCGCATTATTACGGTTAAACAGCGAGAAGCGGTCAGCGTAGAGGATCATGTCGCTCGTTTCACCATTGCTGCCCAGCGTAATCCCCGCGCCAACATTCTTCCCGTTAACCGTCTCAACCTTCATCGACCACAGCGAACTCACCGTACCATTCACATCCGCCACGGTTTTGGCGGTGTTCTGAACGGAAGCGCTGAGATCCCCGACACTGGATGTCAGGGTCGTCTGCTGCGTTGCCAGCGCCTCCAGTGCCGTTGCATGCGTCTGCTGGGTACTGGTGATACTGGTCACCGATTTAATCGTGTTGTCCAGCGTCGTCTGGTTTTTGATGTTGGCGGCCGCCTGCGCGTCAATCTGCGACTGAAGCGAGGTATTCAGGCTGGCCTGTGTGCTCTGGCTGTCGCTTAGCGTCTTCGCCATGTTATCGACGCGGGAGTTGGCATTATCCACTTTCGTGGCCAGTGCCGTCTGCTGCTGCGCCTGGGCGGTGATTTTCCCTTCAGCATCCGTTACGCGAGCCGTCAGACCGCTCACGGCACTCGCCGTCGCGTCAGAGGCATCCTGTGCAGCTTTCGCATCGGTAACATCCGTGATAACCAGATCGTCGATATACAGCGAATAACCGGGGGTGCCGCTGCCGGAGGCGCCACGGGTAGAGATCCAGACCACTGCGCGTGTTCTCCCACCCCCGTTGTTACTGGCAATACCCGTAAATTTCACCCACTTATCACGCGCACCAAGAGCGGCTTCGCTGACAGTGACCGCCGACTGCCAGGAGTTTTGACCGGCAGCATTCAGTGAGTTAATGCCGACCAGCGTTGTCCACCCGGAGGATGGCGCCTGATCCGCCGGCATCATAGCCCAGAACTCAAACCGGAACTTCGCATCCTCACGGACTGACTGCCAGCTCCCAAGCTGTTTATCGCTGTTGCCGTTATTGTTCGCTCCTCGACTCACCTGCAGGCTCTTATTGCCGGTGAATTTCTGAGACGCCACCACAACGGCTGTGCCGTTCCCGCCCAGCACCTGGCCATCGCTGTAGCTTTCAAACGTACCGTCAACCCACGGATTAGCTCCCTGAGTGCGGATGGTATTGATGGTGCTGGTCAGCGACGTGATGCTCTGCGACTGGCTGGTGATGGTGTTTTCCACCTGGCTTACGCGACCGGTCAGTGAACTCACCGCGGACGTGTCAGCCTTTTTACCCAGCTCAGTATTCATCGTGGTCAGGCTGTTCTGCAGACTGGTGAGCTGCTGCGACTGCGAATCCAGTTTACCCTCGGCAGACGTCATCCGGGTGGTC
>NZ_VOJB01000021.1:0-1775 GCF_007910085.1 Klebsiella sp. ME-303
AAATGCGTAAGTAATGATTAGACATGGCATGTCGTGCAGACCCGGCGCGAGGCCGGGTCTGCGACTTCAATTAACGCGCGTTTTGCTTGATGAAATCGTGAATGCTGGTGTCCTGCGCCATATCGCTAATGGTATCGGTCATGACGCTATTAACCGCATCGGCGATATTTTTATTCGAGGCCTGGAAGGCGCCTTCAACAGAGTAGCTGGCACGATAGTTTTTCGTCATCTTATTGCCGTTGGCGGCAGTGGCAACGATCGCAATATCGGCTTTGGTCGCAATGTTGTAACGCACGTTACCTTGAGAAACGTCGGCGTACAGTTTATTCACGATGATTTGCAGATCCACGGCGCCGTTCGGGCCAATCATATAGCCACGCGAGGTCATCTGTTTCTCGAGCACTTCCTGCAACAGGAAGCGCAGGTCGCGGGAAGCGGTGAGCGTAACCTGTTGGTTATCGCGGGTGACTTTCGCCAGCGCCTGATCCGGACGCTGATCGGCGCCGTTAATGCTGACGGTCACGCCCATCAGACTGGGATCCTGCTGCGGCAGGGTGATTTTCGGTGAAACATCGATGGTAGTCGGCGGAGTGGCGCATCCGGCCAGCATAAACAGCGCGACCAAAGGAAAAAGAATTTTCTTAAACATGTTCAGGGTCTCAACGCATGGTGGAGTGGTAATGAGGAAAATTCCCGCCATCATAACATCGCCAACGGCAAGGGGAAGTGGCAACGCATGTAAATTCATCGCCTTGTGCGTTTTCTGTCCTGACTGCATCTCTTATCGCAACGCAGGCAGGGCTTTCAGGACACCGAACCACTAAAGCCGATACTTTTGCATGAAAATATCAGAGGAATGCTAATTTTTTGTTGTTTTCGCCCAATGGAAGCGGTAAAAGCGGCTAACATTTAAAGGGAATGGCGGCAATACAGCGTTGTCGGAGGAGAAAATTCATGATGATACGTGAACAGATCGAAGCAAAACTTAGGGCAGCGTTCGACCCGGTGTATCTTGAAGTCGTGGATGAAAGCTATCGCCACAACGTTCCTGCGGGCTCTGAAAGTCATTTTAAAGTGGTGTTGGTGAGCGATCGCTTCCTTGGCGAGCGTTTTCTTAATCGTCACCGTATGATTTACGGAACGTTGACTGAGGAACTATCAAGCACCGTGCACGCTCTGGCGTTGCATACCTATACAATCAAAGAGTGGGAAGGGCTACAGGATACCGTCTTTGCTTCTCCTCCTTGTCGCGGGGCTGGAAGTATCGCGTAGAAATCGCATTTGCAACCGCTGGAGCTTTTCCAGTATGTTGCGTGAAGATTTATGAGAAAACGGCCTGCGGGCCGTTTTGTTTTGCCTGGAAAATGTGCAATTCACGCATATTTACAGGCAAATTTGCTCGGGAAATGTGAAAAAAGCCGCAGCAGTGGGCGACAACCGTTCTCGACTCACAAAAGTGATGCCGCTATAATGCCGCGTCTTTTATTATGAATGTCTTCGGGATGATTCTGACGACAGGGAATGTGTTTCTGATTTGAAGAGGGCATCCCGGTTCTGCGAAGCAACCTGTTCGCGCTTCCAGAGTTGACCGAGCACTGTGATTTTTTTGAGGTAACAAGATGCAAGTTTCAGTTGAAACCACTCAGGGCCTTGGGCGCCGTGTAACGATTACTATCGCCGCTGACAGCATCGAGAATGCTGTCAAAAGCGAGCTGGTCAACGTAGCGAAAAAAGTTCGCATTGACGGCTTCCGTAAAGGCAAAGTGCCGATGAAT
>NZ_VOJB01000022.1:0-2117 GCF_007910085.1 Klebsiella sp. ME-303
AGTCTCCCAGTGGGGTCTCTTGGTTCCAGAGGGGCGCGCACAAAGATTAGTCGACGCCTCATCCGGCAAGCTGACATACGACAAAGATATTTACGACCAATATCGTAACGAAAAACGTTCTGGTGAGGTGAATCATGAAAATCAGGCATGAGCGCATTCGCGAGGCCATGAATGCCTGGGCGCTTTATCCAGGCGGCCGTAAAACGCCTGTATCGGCGATTGTCGACGCTTACTTCTCCATGGGTATGACTGCACCAGAGTTGTACGACGACAGCCACCCTGACGCACTTAGCCGCAATATCCAGAAGATTTACCGCTGGGTTGAAAGTGATTCGCCTGCATCAATCGAAAAAATTGCGCAGCTTCTCCCCGCGATTGAACGTGCTATGCCGCCGTTACTACTGGCGCGGGTGCGTAGTTACTACTCTGAAACTTTCCGCGAACTTCTTCACCGCAAACAACGGGTGGACGACGAAATGGAAGCGCTGTTCGGCGCAATGATTGCTATCTCTGACCGGATTGCTGATGGCGGCTCTTCCGGTAACACGCTGATTCACTAAGCGAGGTTCAACCATGCGTAACCAGTCTGCTGCTGAATTGATTGCTCGCCTGAAACGAGCGTATCCGGCGTATGAGCCGTCTGAAAGAGATTGTGCAGGCACTGGCATCCCTAAGGCCGGTTCTCGCTTCCAGCACAGGCACAAAGGCCACATGGTGACGGTACTCACAGCGACAGAGAAAGAAGTTTCCTACCGCAAAGCCTGCGGGGCTATTGGCTGGGTAGGATTGAGAGAGTTTTTACGGCTACACAATGAGGTTTCGGAATGAACAATCAGGTTTTTGAAATTGTTCAGGCCATGTCGGGGCAGGGGAACTGCATAACGATCCCCGGACCGTATCTGGATTTCTTTGCAGGAGACAGGCAACAGCATTTGCTGGCGGCCATTCTCAATCAGCTGGTGTTCTGGTCGGGCAAGTCGAGTCTGGAAAATGGCTGGTTTTACAAAGAGCACGCAGCGCTTGCCAAAGAGATTCGCGCCAAAGATGGCGACGTGGTCAGAAAAGCAATGTTCAAGATTACAGAGCAGTACCTGGCGGGGGTTATTGAGGAAGAGTTACGGCAGGTAAGCGGCACTCCGAAGAAGCATTATCGGGTCGATCAGGAGGCGCTAATCGCCAAAATATTCCCGCAAGGGGGAAATTCAAATAACCCATTGAAAAATATGGATACGGCCCAAGAGCCGAATGGAAACGGCTTAAGAGCCGAATCGAAGCAAGTGATTGAAAGTGATGGAAACGGCTCTCAAGCCGAATGCATTCGTCCCAAGAGCCGAATGGAAACGGCCCAAGAGCCGAATCCTGGAAACGGCTCTCAAGCCGAATCCTATCTCTATACAGATCTTAAAAACAGATCACTACATACAGATCATAAAAACCACGCGGGAGAGATTCTTCCTGTGGATAACTTTGCAGAGTCAGGACGTGAACCGGTCATCCCGGAAGCAAACATTCCTGACGCTACCGAAGACAGTAACCTGGCTACCGATGATGACTTCGATCTCGCGATGTGGTTCTGGTCGACCATCATCGAGATGTACGAACGCGCCGCCGAATTTGACGGCTCTCTGGCAAGACCGAGAGAACCGAACTTTGTTGGATGGGCTAACGAGGTTCGCATGCTTCGCCAGGAACATGGCTGCAGCCACGACCAAATCCGCACCATGATTGAGCGCATTCAGCGCGATCAGTTCTGGTGCCCAAAAGTTCAAACCATGAAGACATTACGTAACAAATGGCCTGAGCTGGCGCTGAAGCTGTGCCCGGTAAACCTTGCTGTAGGCGGAAACCTCGGATTTAGCGGCAAAGTTCAGGCAGATATTCCAAAGGGTTTCAGGGGCTAAGGAGTTTTTTCAATGAAAACAACTAAATCCAAGAAAACACAATACAGCGGTGAAATCACGATGATCGAATTTCTCAAGGCCAATCCTGATTTGACCACCAGAGAAATCGCCGTTGCACTGGGTCGCGGTATGTCGTCGGTCGGTAATCAGCTTCGCCAGTTACACGGAACAGGTCAGATTACCCAAAGCGGCATGCGGAATGGCGCGGCAATGTGG
>NZ_VOJB01000023.1:0-2128 GCF_007910085.1 Klebsiella sp. ME-303
AAATACATCGGGAAGACTTTTCACGCTAACTTATTGGAACTGAATCAAATAGGGATTCGCAAAGCAGCATGAAAACAAGAAGTTGGCTCCTCTGACTGGACTCGAACCAGTGACATACGGATTAACAGTCCGCCGTTCTACCGACTGAACTACAGAGGAATCGTTTGAACGAGGCGCATATTATCGATGGCGCCCCACCTTGTCAAAGGCTGTTTTCACATTTCAAACCGTTTGCCGAATAATTCTCCACTTTGGGCGAAAAGTCCCGTTTCGCCCACCGCGTGTTACGTTTCTTCAACCTGCGCGCGGGTCTCGTCGGCCTGCGCTTTCGTTCGCGGATACTTCCACAGCCAGCGCCCGCTGACCATCCGGCAGTAAAACAAAACGCCGCGCACCGCCCAGTCAAGCACCATACCCAGCCAGACGCCGATCACCCCCATGCCCAGCACAATCCCCAGCGTGTAGCCCGCCACCACGCGACAGCCCCACATGCCGAGCATTGAGACCCACATGGTGTAACGCACGTCGCGCGCGCCTTTAAAGGCGCACGGCAGCGTCCAGGCCATCGCCCAGATCGGCATAAAGAAGGCGTTCAGCCACAGCAGCTCTTTCACCACCACTTTGACGTCCTCTTCGCTGGTATAGAACGAGGCGATCAGGCCGGCAAGCGGCGCGGTTCCCCAGGCGATCGCCGTCAAAATGATGGTCGACAGCCAGAAGACGTGCCACGCCTGACGCTCCGCCTGAGCGATCTGCCCTTTTCCGAGGCGTCGGCCGGTGATAATAGTCGATGCTGAACCGAGCGCGTTCCCCGGCAGGTTGATCAGCGCGGCCACGGAGAAAGCGATAAAGTTACCGGCAATCACGTTGGTCCCCATCCCGGCAACAAACATCTGCGTCAGCAGCTTACCGCCGTTGAACAAAACCGATTCAATGCTGGCGGGGATCCCGATGCCCATCACTTCCCAGATAATGGCGAAGTTAAACGGCTTAAAATAGCTCTTCAGCGAAATGCGCAGCGCCGGGTTAAAACCGATCATTAGCACCCAAATGGTGGCCACCGCGCCAATGTAACGGGCAATCGTTAATCCCAGCCCCGCCCCGACAAACCCCATGCCGGGCCACGAGAAAATGCCGTAAATCAGGATGCTGCTGATAATAATATTGAGGATATTCATCCCGCCGTTGATCAGCAGCGGAATTTTGGTGGTCCCGGCGCCGCGCAGCGCGCCGCTGCCGATCAGGGCGATTGCCGCCGCCGGATAGCTCAGCACCGTCAGCTCCAGATAGGTCAGCGCCAGAGCTTTTACCTCTTCTGTCGCATCCCCGGCGACAAAATTAATGATTTCCGCGCCGAAGGCATGGATGACCGCCGCGAGAATAATCGAGAACAGGGTCATTATCGCCAGCGACTGGCGCGCTGCCGCCCTTGCCCGCCGCCGGTCCCGTTTGCCCAGGCTAAACGCCACCACCACGGTCGTACCGAGGTCGATGGCGGCAAAAAAGGACATGATCACCATATTGAAGCTGTCGGCCAGGCCTACGCCCGCCATGGCCTCTTTACCGAGCCAGCTAACCAAAAAAGTACTCAACACGCCCATCAGCAATACGCAGGCGTTTTCCAGCAAAATGGGGACCGCAAGCGGGCTGATTTCACGCCAGTAGAGGACGCGATAGCTCTTGCGTTTTTTAAACCAGGACGTGCGTTCGACGGACTGGCGTAATGCGGCGGTGACGTTCAAGGGAGACCTTAGTGAGAAAAGTTGAAACTACATTTCAAATGATGATAGAGAAAAGCTAATCCTGCAAAGCATTTTTCCCGATAAATTGTCGATAATGGCGACAATTTGTTGATGGATGCGCCAGTTGAGCCTCGGACGGCGAATAGATGTTTGACAAAAGTTTTTTCGCCGCTAAGATACGACTCCACAACGATTCCTCTGTAGTTCAGTCGGTAGAACGGCGGACTGTTAATCCGTATGTCACTGGTTCGAGTCCAGTCAGAGGAGCCAAATTCTTGTTTTCATGCCTCTTTGCGAATCTTTATGTAATTTAGATTCAATAAGTTAGCGTGAAAAGTCTTCCCGATGTATTTTTAGTTTTCCCTCCGCATCGGGAGAATTTGGTG
>NZ_VOJB01000024.1:0-2346 GCF_007910085.1 Klebsiella sp. ME-303
CCAGTAAGAATGAATGCCCCGATAATAATCGGCAATGCTAAAATAATTTTCACTAATTCATCTCCTTTTAAAGAAGACGAAATATTAACATAGAGACTTATACCGAACGACCTTCATCGTCCTTTCCATCCAGTACCCACCATACGGCACGCGCTTGCTGAGATGGCCATACAGGTGATGCAGCAGCAGGTTCCCTTCCAGCAGAATCCCGGCGTGGTTCCACTTATCCGCCTGCACCTGCATGATCACCATATCACCCGGTTGCGGTGGACCATCAAACTCACGGAACCCGCATTCATACCAGCAGTCCTGATAAAAATTGTCCGGATACTCCTTTTCCCACCACGGATAATCGACGCGGTAATCGTGCAGCTCGATGCCGTGGGTTTGCCGAAAATAGCTCATCACCAGGCCCCAGCAATCGTAGTGGCCCAGCACGAATGGTCGCTCGAGGAGCGGCAACTCACCACGCGGGTGGATGGTACGGAGATCGCCTTCTGGCCAGCTGATAATATGCCAGGGGAGAAGGGTCGCGTCGCATTGCGCTTTATCCAGTTCGCTCGGCTGGGTGGTGGCATCAGGATGGCTGTGAACAATACCGGTGATCGTTCCCCATTCTTCAACCTCCGCATAATCCTCCGGCGCCAGCACAAAATTATCTTTCGACTCTGTGGCCAGGTTCCGGCAGGGGAAATAACGCTCCGCTCGGCCCCTCTGGGCGACGAGGCCGCAGGCCTCGCGCGGATATTCTGCGGCCGCATGTTCCTGGATGGACTTAATCGTTTTCTGACGCATATCAGCTCCTGATTAATGAAGTGCCGGGGAACCCGCCAAACGGCAGTTCGCTATTCTCACCATGACGTAATTCGCAGGCCGTGAGCGTTCCGTTGCAGACATCCTGCGACGGGTCATCAACTGGCTGATTGTTCCTGTCAAAATATCGGGTGCCGGCATAGTCGCACCCGTTACCGCTGCGGTATTGATTGCGGATACACCAGGTGCAAATCGCATGCAGCTGGCGAGTGGGGATCATCATCCCCTGCAGGGCAAACGGGCTGGAGAGAGTAAATTCCACCTTCTCATCGTCTTCATAATGCTTTACGTCGATGAAGAAAAGGCGCCGTTTCTCCTGCGTCGGATCGGCTGAGGCATTCCCTTCCGGAAAGTTCTTCGCATCGAGATACTGTTTTTGCGTGTCGTGGATGACAACCCGCGCCAGAGCCAGATCGTCGTAATGAAGACAGAGCGCGGATATCTTTCCGTCGATATTCCCTACCCGCAGCGTTGGCTGCGCGTCGCTGCCCGTGGTGGATGACTCGATCCCTTCGATTTCACATGGCCAGGCTTTATACTCCCGCCCCTGCCACCAGATGCTTTTCGCCGGCAGCTTATCCAGGTCGCCGCCAGCGGCGAGGATTTCGGCTGCAGTATGGGGAACGTTATAGCCGTGGAAATACAAAACCTCATCCAGGCCAAACGCCTGGCCATCGATCTCCAGGAGACGAACCTCATCGCCTGGCTCTAACTTCTGATAATTCGCGTTAAGGCTCATGGTTTAAATGCCTGAATAAAAGTGGCTGAAAGTGAGTAATTTCCGCCGCCCAGAGGCACCGGTTTATATTGTTCGCAGCGGAAAAGCCCCACCTCTTCCAGAGGCGGGGTCCACTGAAACGCGCGGGTGCCTGCATGACGGTCGAAGAACTGCTTAATCGGACGGATATAGTCCTCCGTACCGACAAAACTCAGCTCCCAATCCTGTGATCGGGTGTTAATACCATCGCCGGATACCTGCGTATACCCGTCACCGAACTGCGCCTTCCGGACACGAAAGTTAACGGTCTGCTGGGGATTAACCCGCGGACTCCAGGTGAATATCTCAATAGCCATTAGCGTTGCCCTTTAACTGCATTCCAGACCATCCCGCCAGGGCGCATATCCTGCGCCATCAGCTCCCTGTATTTTTTCTCCACAAACGAGCCGATCTGCTGGCCAAACTGCTCAAAACCAGACGGCGCCTGCGTTGAGGTGTTTCCGCCTTCAATCGTGATATAGACTTTTGGCCCTTCCGACGCGCCGGCGTTCTGACCACCACCGACAGCGCGTACACCCAGCGAACCATCGCCGGCACGCGTCAGTGGCATGATGGCCTCCGGCCCGGCCTCGCCAAATACGCCGGCCCCTTTTGCGAAAGCGAAGAACTGCGGAGAGTCGTAGACCTGGTTGCTGTATGCGCTCAGCGACGGCGAGTCGTAAACGCCGCCTTTGGCGTTGAACTGGAAGTTACTGGCGGCATTCTGGATCGCCGTCCCCGAGCCTGCGCCCGCAGCGCCCGTGACAACGCTGGTC
>NZ_VOJB01000025.1:0-2787 GCF_007910085.1 Klebsiella sp. ME-303
AATGCACGGTTGGCGTCATCGTGTTCCAGGAACGGGATCAGGGACGCACCGACGGATACCACCTGCTGGGTGGATACGTCCATGTAGTCAACCTGGTCGCGGCTGAACAAGCTGGATTCGCCTTTACTACGGCAGGTAACCAGATCTTCTACAAAGTGGCCTTCGTCATCCAGGTTGGAGTTCGCCTGAGCAATAACGTAGTTGCCTTCTTCGATAGCAGACAGGTAATGAATTTCGTCGGTTACAACACCGTCAGTCACTTTACGGTACGGGGTCTCGAGGAAACCGTATTCGTTCGTCTGTGCGTACACGGACAGGGAATTGATCAGACCGATGTTCGGACCTTCAGGCGTTTCGATTGGACATACGCGACCGTAGTGGGTCGGGTGTACGTCTCGAACTTCAAAGCCTGCGCGTTCACGGGTCAGACCGCCCGGGCCGAGTGCAGAGATACGACGTTTGTGCGTAATCTCAGACAGCGGGTTGTTCTGGTCCATAAACTGAGACAGCTGGCTGGAGCCAAAGAACTCTTTCACTGCCGCAGAAATCGGCTTGGCGTTGATCATATCCTGAGGCATCAGGGTATCCAGATCGCCCAGAGACAGACGCTCTTTCACCGCACGCTCTACGCGGACCAGGCCAACGCGGAACTGGTTTTCCGCCATTTCGCCAACGGAACGGATACGACGGTTGCCGAGGTGGTCGATATCATCGACTTCGCCTTTACCGTTACGGATATCGATGAGCTTCTTCATCACTTCGATGATGTCTTCTTTGCTCAGGATACCGGAACCTTCGATTTCGTCGCGCAGCAGAGAACGGTTGAACTTCATACGACCTACCGCGGACAGATCGTAGCGGTCTTCGGAGAAGAACAGGTTCTCGAACAGGCTTTCAGCCGCTTCACGAGTCGGCGGCTCACCCGGGCGCATCATGCGGTAGATTTCTACCAGCGCGCTCAGACGGTCGTTGGTCGGGTCGACGCGTACAGTCTCAGAGATGTACGGACCGTGATCCAGATCGTTGGTGAACAGCGTTTCGATACGCTTATGGCCAGACTGGCTCAGCTTGGCCAGCAGATCCAGGCTCAGCTCCATGTTCGCCGGGCAGATCAGCTCGCCAGTAGATTCGTCAACATAGTCTTTAGAGGCAACTTTGCCAGCGATGTACTCAACCGGAACTTCGATATGTTTGATATCGTCTTTTTCCAGCTGGCGAATGTGACGTGCGGTGATGCGACGCCCTTTCTCAACGTACACTTTGCCGTTCGCTTCGATGTCGAAGGAGGCCGTTTCGCCGCGCAGACGCTCCGGTACCAGTTCCATCTGCAGCTTGTTATCGCGAATTTCAAAGACCACTTTCTCGAAGAACAGGTCAAGGATCTGCTCAGTGGTGTAATTCAGCGCGCGCAGGATGATGGTAGCCGGCAGCTTACGACGACGGTCGATACGGACAAACAGGTTGTCTTTCGGGTCGAACTCGAAGTCCAGCCAGGAGCCACGGTAAGGAATGATACGTGCGTTATACAGGACCTTACCGGAAGAGTGGGTCTTACCTTTGTCACTGTCAAAGAAGACGCCCGGGCTACGGTGCAGCTGAGAAACGATAACGCGCTCGGTACCGTTGATAACGAAGGTACCGTTGTCGGTCATGAGCGGAATTTCGCCCATGTAGACTTCTTGTTCTTTAATGTCTTTAACGGTGCCTTCCGGCGCTTCGCGCTCGTAGATCACCAGACGCAGTTTGACGCGCAGCGGTGCCGAGTAGGTCACGCCACGGATCTGACATTCTTTAACGTCAAAAACCGGTTCGCCCAGACGGTAGCTGACGTACTGCAGCTCAGAGTTACCGCTGTAGCTTTTGATCGGGAATACGGAACGGAAAGCTGCTTCCAGACCATACTGCCCTTCAGGATCTTGCTCGATGAACTTCTGAAACGAGTCAAGCTGGATAGAAAGGAGATAAGGTATGTCCAGAACCTGCGGACGTTTACCAAAATCCTTACGAATACGTTTTTTCTCGGTATAGGAGTAAACCATAGGGTTCCTCAGCTCGCTGACAAGTCGACCCATCTGCCCACATAAGGCAGTTTTTTATGCAACACTATTTTGTTGACCGGAAAATGGAACACTTTCCGCAATACCTGTTTCTATCACGCTTAAACCATTTCATTGCGATTTACACAGCTCAGGAGCCCTAACCTGTCGCAGTATATTAAGTCGTCTATAGAAACAAGCATTGTCAGGACAACCAGTAGTCAAACAGTGTGAAATTCTACTGGCGCCTTACAGCGCAAAAAGGCTGGTGACTAAAAAGTCACCAGCCATCAGCCTGATTTCTCAGGCTGCAACCGGAAAGGTTGGCTTATTTAACTTCAACTTCAGCGCCAGCTTCTTCCAGAGATTTTTTCAGTGCTTCAGCGTCATCTTTGCTCACGCCTTCTTTCAGAGCGGCCGGAGCAGATTCTACCAGGTCTTTAGCTTCTTTCAGACCCAGGCCAGTTGCGCCACGTACTGCTTTGATAACGGCAACTTTGTTAGCGCCGATACCTTTCAGAATTACGTCGAATTCAGTTTTTTCTTCAGCAGCTTCAACCGGGCCAGCAGCTACAGCTACAGCAGCAGCAGCGGAAACACCGAATTTTTCTTCCATTGCAGAGATCAGCTCAACAACGTCCATTACGGACATAGCGGATACTGCTTCAATGATTTGATCTTTAGTGATAGACATTTAAATTGTTCCTGAATATCAGAATAAGTTTATACGTAAGCGAATGCTTTACAAAGA
>NZ_VOJB01000026.1:0-2872 GCF_007910085.1 Klebsiella sp. ME-303
TATTTGTCTGGGCTGGTCATATATGACAACCCGGGCCTTTTCCTCCGGCGTCAGCAATGGCGGAGGTGAATAATGTTCCTACCCCAGATGTTCAGGGGCCGACAATACTCGGGTAATAGCTTCTGGGAAGCCATGCTGGGCGGGGTTCGTTCAAGCCAGAGCAAAACTGGCATCATAATCACGCCGGAAACCGCTCTTGGACTTTCAGCGGTCCGGGCCTGTGTCACCCTCCTGGCGGAGTCAGTCGCGCAGCTGCCGTGCGAACTCTACCGGCGGGATAAAAATGGCGGGCGCCAGCGTGCGACGGACCACCCGGTTTATGACCTGATTCACTCCCAGCCCAACAGGAAAGACACCTCATTCGAGTATTTCGAGCAGCAGCAGGGGTTGCTGGGGCTTGAGGGAAATTGCTACTCGATCATCGAACGGGACGGAAAAGGCTACCCGAAAGAGCTGATCCCCATTAACCCGAAAAAGGTCATTGTGCTGAAAGGGCCGGACGGTATGCCGTATTACGAACTCCCGGAAGTCGGTGAAATTCTGCCGATGCGCATGATGCACCATGTGAAGGTCTTTTCTCTGGATGGCTATATCGGCAGTTCCCCCATTCAGACGAACGCCGATGTCTTGGGGCTGAATCTGGCCGTTGAGGAGCATGCGGCAGCGACATTTCGGCGCGGGACAACGATGAGCGGGGTGATAGAGCGTCCGAAAGAGGCTGCGACCATTAAAAGCCAGGATGCTAT
Source organism: Klebsiella sp. ME-303 (assembly GCF_007910085.1). Lineage (NCBI taxonomy): Bacteria > Pseudomonadati > Pseudomonadota > Gammaproteobacteria > Enterobacterales > Enterobacteriaceae > Klebsiella > Klebsiella sp. ME-303. Next base: position 747 of record NZ_VOJB01000026.1, read on the forward strand.
TGATCGCCTGCTGGCGAAATGGACCGAACGCCATTCCGGTATTCACAATATGTTCTCTGTGGCACTGCTGCAGGAGGGCATGAGCTACAAACAACTGTCGCAGGATAACGAAAAGGCGCAGCTGCTACAGTCGCGGCAGTGGGGCGTGGAAGAGGTCTGCCGGCTCTATAAAATCCCGCCACATATGGTGCAGATGCTGGCGAAAGCGACCAACAACAACATCGAGCACCAGGGCCTGCAGTTCGTGATGTATACGCTGCTGGCCTGGCTGAAACGCCATGAGGGTGCGATGCAGCGCGATCTACTTCTGCCCAGCGAACGCCGCGATTTGTACATCGAGTTCAACGTTTCCGGGCTGCTGCGAGGCGACCAGAAGTCACGCTATGAATCGTATGCGCTGGGCCGCCAGTGGGGATGGCTATCCACTAACGATATCCGGCGTATGGAGAATCTACCGCCAATTGCTGGCGGGGACAAATACCTGACGCCGCTCAATATGGTCGACAGCGCGAAGATCCTTCCTGGCGATAAGTCGCCGACAGCAAAACAGCTGGCCGAAATAGAATCCCTTCTGGCCAGAGCCTGATTATTTCCCGCCGCGCGGGATGACCTGGAAGACAACATGACAACGAAATTAATTAACCTGCCGCACCTGGCAGATATGGTCTTTGGCGTGCCGCATTACGTGACGCGGCAAACAATGGACTCCGTGAAAGCGGTGCTCATCCCCCGTATTCAGGGGATCACCGAAGATGCCGTCATTCAGATGGCGCTGAATCCGGGTAAATCACCTGCAGCTGAGCAGGTTCAGCCCACCGGCGGGGTGGCAGTGATCCCCGTTCACGGCATTCTTGTTCCACGCCGGGGGCAGATTACGGCGATGTGCTCCGAGCTGACCAGCTACGAGCGGATCCGCGGGCAGCTGCAGGCGGCATTAAACGACCCCTCAATCAGCGAAATCGTTCTGGATATTAACTCCGGCGGCGGCGCAGCGGTGGGGTGCAAGGAGCTGGCCGATTACATTTATCAGTCTCGCGACACGAAACCCATCACGGCGATTGTGAACTACAGCGCGTATTCCGCCGCGTATTTCATCGCATCGGCCTGCAGCAAAATCATCGTCAGCCAGACCAGTGGCGTGGGGTCGATTGGTGTGATCATGGAGCACCTCGATACGTCGAAGATGGAAGAAAAAATGGGGCTGACGTTCACCACCATTTACCGGGGAGATAACAAAAATAACGGCACCCAACATGAACCACTGAGTGAAGAGTCGCTGGGTATGTTCCAGGGCATGATCGACGAAATGTACGAGACGTTTACGGGGTCGGTGGCCGAATATCGCGGCCTGAATCAGCAGGCCGTCATTGATACGCAGGCGGGGCTGTATTTTGGCCCTGGCGCTGTGTCCGCCGGCCTGGCGGATGAAGTCTCTGACCCCCAGGCGGCGATCAATGCTATCGCGGCAAAGTATCAGCAACCCCGTCAAAAAACCTCCATTGAGATGCAGGCAGCCGCGATGGATCTGCAAACCAAAATGTAACCCGGCGCAAACATAAACCGCGTCACCTTAAGCAGCCAGCAGGCTGCTTTTTTTATGTCTAAAAAGAGAGAAATAAAATGCCACATATTGAAGAATTGCGTCGTCAGCGTGCGGGTATCAACGAACAGGTTCAGGCCCTGGCAACCATTGACGCCAGCGGCAGCACGCTGACTGCGGAGCAGCTGACGGAGTTTGCGAACCTGCAGCAGCAGTTCACTGATATCAGCGCCAAAATTGAACGCCTGGAAGCCGCCGAACGTGCTGCGGCGCTGGTCGCAAAACCCGTGAAAGCGACTCAGCAGGCCCCCGGCATTATTGTTAAGCAGGAGCCGAAACAGTACACCGGTGCTGGCATGACCCGACTGGTTATGTCTGTCGCCGCAGGCGCAGGGAATCTGCAGGACGCGGCAAAATTCGCTTCAGAAGAGCTGAATGACCAGTCCGTATCGATGGCCATGTCCACCGCAGCGGCGTCCGGGGGTGTGCTTATTCCGCAGAACCTCCACAGTGAGGTGATCGAGCTACTGAGCGACCGAACCATCGTCCGCAAGCTGGGTGCCCGTCCCGTTCCGCTGCCTAACGG
>NZ_VOJB01000027.1:0-3218 GCF_007910085.1 Klebsiella sp. ME-303
TCAACGTGAGAAGTGTTGATGGTGATACCACGAGCTTTTTCTTCCGGCGCGTTATCGATCTGGTCGAATGCGCGAGCAGAACCACCGTAGGTTTTAGCCAGAACGGTAGTGATTGCAGCGGTCAGAGTAGTTTTACCATGGTCAACGTGGCCGATAGTACCGACGTTGACGTGCGGTTTTGTACGTTCAAATTTTTCTTTAGACACGGCTATATTCCTTACTATAGTGCTCTCCCCTTCTGGAGAGAGCACGGGACTTTGGTTTTAACCCTGCGGCTTATTTACCACGGGCTTCGATTACGGCCTGAGCAACGTTGTTCGGCGCATCATCATACTTCAGGAACTCCATGGAGTAAGAAGCACGACCTTTGGTCAGAGAACGCAGCTGAGTTGCATATCCGAACATTTCAGACAGCGGAACTTCAGCGTGGATCACAACGCCAGTCACGTTGGATTCCTGACCGCGCAGCATACCGCGACGACGGCTAAGGTCACCGATAACGTCACCAGTGTTCTCTTCCGGAGTTTCTACTTCAACCTTCATGATCGGCTCAAGCAGAACTGGTTTCGCTTTCTTAAAGCCATCTTTAAAGGCAATAGAAGCGGCCAGTTTAAACGCCAGTTCAGAGGAGTCAACGTCGTGGTAAGAACCGAAGTGCAGACGCACGCCCAGATCAACTACCGGATAACCAGCCAGAGGACCTGCTTTCAGCTGCTCCTGGATGCCTTTATCAACGGCCGGGATGTATTCGCCAGGAATTACACCACCTTTGATGTCGTTGATGAACTCATAACCTTTCGGGTTAGAGCCCGGCTCCAGTGGGTACATGTCGATAACGACGTGACCGTACTGACCGCGACCACCAGACTGTTTAGCGTGTTTACCTTCGATATCGGTAACTTTCGCACGAATCGCTTCGCGGTAAGCAACCTGAGGTTTACCGACGTTCGCTTCAACGTTGAATTCACGCTTCATACGGTCGACGATGATGTCGAGGTGCAGCTCACCCATACCGGCGATGATGGTCTGGTTAGATTCTTCGTCAGTCCATACGCGGAAAGACGGGTCTTCTTTAGCCAGACGGCCCAGAGCCAGACCCATTTTTTCCTGGTCAGCTTTGGTTTTCGGTTCAACAGCGATAGAGATTACCGGCTCAGGGAATTCCATACGCTCCAGAATGATCGGCGCATTAGGATCGCACAGAGTGTCACCCGTAGTTACGTCTTTCAGACCGATAGCAGCAGCGATATCGCCCGCGCGAACTTCTTTGATCTCTTCACGTTTGTTAGCGTGCATCTGTACGATACGACCGAAACGCTCACGTGCAGCTTTCACGGAGTTCAGGATGGTATCACCAGAGTTAACCACACCAGAGTATACGCGGAAGAAGGTCAGGTTACCCACGAACGGGTCGGTAGCGATTTTGAATGCCAGAGCAGCAAACGGCTCATCATCGCTAGCGTGACGCTCAGCCGGAGTATCTTTACCATCGTCCAGGATACCGTTGATCGCAGGTACGTCAACCGGGGATGGCAGGTAGTCAACTACCGCATCCAGCATCGCCTGAACACCTTTGTTCTTGAACGCAGAACCACAGGTTACCAGGATGATTTCGTTGTTCAGAACGCGCTGACGGAGAGCAGTTTTAATCTCTTCTTCAGTCAGTTCTTCACCACCCAGGTATTTCTCCATCAGCTCTTCAGAAGCTTCAGCAGCGGACTCGATCAGGTTCTGGTGCCATTCTTCGGCCAGTTCCTGCATGTCTGCCGGGATATCTTCGTAAGTGAAGGTTACACCTGCGTCTTCTTCGTTCCAGTTGATGGCTTTCATTTTCACCAGGTCAACAACACCGGTGAACGCTTCTTCAGCGCCAATCGCCAGCTGCAGCGGAACAGGGTTCGCGCCCAGACGGGTTTTGATCTGACCAACAACTTTCAGGAAGTTCGCACCCATACGGTCCATTTTGTTAACGAACGCAATGCGCGGAACTTTGTATTTGTTTGCCTGACGCCATACGGTTTCAGACTGAGGCTGAACACCACCAACTGCGCAGTAAACCATTACTGCACCATCAAGCACACGCATGGAACGTTCTACTTCGATGGTGAAGTCAACGTGCCCCGGGGTGTCGATGATGTTTACGCGATGCGGTTCATACTGCTTAGCCATACCTGACCAGAATGCAGTAGTCGCTGCGGAGGTGATAGTAATACCACGCTCCTGCTCCTGTTCCATCCAGTCCATGGTGGCAGCGCCGTCATGAACTTCACCGATTTTGTGGTTTACACCGGTGTAGAACAGAATACGTTCGGTAGTAGTAGTTTTACCGGCGTCGATGTGCGCACTGATACCGATGTTACGGTAGCGTGCGATGGGTGTTGTACGAGCCATTTGATTCCTCGTTTATTTCTTTAGGCGTTCAGTTAAGTTATCCAAAACGGGCGACTTATCTGAAGCGCCCGCCTGGTGACTAATACTCCGAAGGGATTACCAACGGTAGTGTGCGAACGCCTTGTTGGCTTCTGCCATACGGTGAACGTCTTCACGTTTCTTAACTGCAGTACCTTTGTTGTCTGCAGCATCAGAAAGTTCGTTCGCCAGACGCAGAGCCATGGATTTATCACCACGTTTACGAGCAGCTTCAACGATCCAACGCATTGCCAGAGCATTACGACGAACCGGACGGACTTCAACTGGAACCTGATAAGTAGAACCACCAACGCGGCGAGACTTAACTTCTACAGTCGGGCGCACGTTGTCGAGAGCGACTTCGAAAGCTTCCAGTTCATTTTTACCAGAGCGCTGAGCCAGGGTCTCCAGCGCGCTGTATACGATTGCTTCTGCAGTAGATTTTTTACCATCTACCATCAGGATATTTACAAATTTAGCCAGCAGTTCTGATCCGAACTTAGGATCCGGCAGGATTTTACGCTGACCAATGACGCGACGACGTGGCATGGAAATACTCCGTTGTTAATTCAGGATTGTCCAAAACTCTAAGAGTTTAGTTTGACATTAATATAAAACGTTTGGCCTTACTTAACGGAGAACCATTAAGCCTTAGGACGCTTCACGCCATACTTGGAGCGAGCTTGCTTACGGTCTTTAACGCCGGAGCAGTCAAGCGCACCACGAACGGTGTGGTAACGAACACCCGGAAGGTCTTTAACACGACCGCCACGGATCAGGATCACGGAGTGCTCCTGCAGGTTGTGACC
>NZ_VOJB01000028.1:0-3955 GCF_007910085.1 Klebsiella sp. ME-303
AGTGGTTCATGGGCTGGCCCATCGGGTGGACAGAATTAAAGCCCTTGGCAATGGACAGGTTCCGCGAGTGGCAGCAACAGCATTCTCTTTGCTGTGTGAAAAATGATGAACAGGAGCGTGCAGCATGACTGATATCACCGAACTGGCGCAGAGCATGAAGCGTCGAGCAGCATCAGCAAATGAGTTTGGCGAAAGCCTGTACGTAAAAGCCGATAATGTTCTCGCTGTGGTAGAGGCGCTGGAGCTTAAGGAAGAGCAGCGAGCAAACTGGTTCCACATGGCGCAGAAGTTGGGGAATAACTTGGATGCGGCTGAAAAGCGCATCGCTGAGCTGGAGCGCGAACCGGCAGCACGCATGGTCGTAACCCCTACTATCTGGAAGCATTATACTGCCGCCCAAACTGCGATTATTTACGAGAAAGCCATGACAGATGCAGGCATTAAGTGGAGAAGTATTGATGAACGCTTAACGCATGAAGAGTTAGAATCACTATACTTGGCGATGAAATCACACTTCGAGGTTATGGCTGAATCCGCTTCAGAGGCTGAGGTTATTGAATGCAGCCAGATAGTAAGAGCATTGTGTGAGTTACAGGAACGCCGCACCGCAATGCTCGCAGTCGCTCCACAGGAGGTGAAATGATGGACTCTTTACTGGAAGACACCTGCAAGCGTGTCATTGAGCTGGAAGGTCTGCTGCTGGTGGTCGTTGTATAAACCCGCTGTTGCGGTTTTTTTCTTTCTGTTAGCACGCTTCGGCAACTTTGTGCCGCCACCGTTCGTTGAGGTACTGGTGATGGGCAATTTTCCTGAGTTATGTCAGAAAAGGGACGCAGCCGCATGATGTATTAAAAAGCTGAGATTGCAACTGTATCTGAAATTGTTGAATTAAATTCATGTGGTGCGCTTATTAATATGTGCTTTAGTTTAAATGATTTGGAAACTTCTCAATTTGAAAATAGTTGAATCTTTACTCCATTAAAGCTGCTATTGTCTCCTGTAAAATGGAACCATCAAGTACCGGAGCCTTCTGTTACTTGATTTTTAAGTCTTTTACTTAGGGATGACTGAGGATTTATCATGGCAAATGATTCACGAGGAAATGAGGTGGTTTTCAACCGCGCATATCTAAACTTGTGCTCTAAGAATAAGAATTTAAGTACATTGGTTATAGCCAGAGAGTTTAAGGATGATAATATTGTTGGATGTTTTTCTTTTGGCCTTAAAAAACTAATCGATATTGAGTCAAAGTGTTTGTTTTTGCGCTATAAGTACCCATGGCCAGATTTTGAAATTGAACTGGTTAAAAATAAAGGCGGTGATTACGAGTTCATGCTTTTTCATAATGATTTTCTTAAAGGTAGTGAGGTTTAAGTTAGTTATAACGATTTTTTTAATCAAATCGGATTTAATTTAATTGTTTATGTTAGACATTTTTTACCTTGAGCTTGTCTAAGGATAACATTCGAAGAGTGTCGCACGCTTGCCCGACTACTTTAATCGAACAGTTTTGATGTCACTGCTCGATTAAATTTGGCCATTACGTAATCATATAAGGTCTCGTCAATATGACTTGTTTTACCACTCATGAGTTGGGCGATTTTTGTTTACTGTGACCTAAGACTCTGTCTCTCTTTAGAGAACATGACTAAAAAACTCCATAGATTCAACCCGCTACGGTGGGTTTTGTTTTCCCATGACTGATAAAAATTAACGTTTTGTGCTCTTAAGATATTGCTCATTCAGTAAGTTAGGTGTACTGTGTATTTATACAGTTCTTAGGTGGGTGATACTATGAGAATCGAAGTAACCATCGACAAGACTAAAAAACTGCCAGAAGGGGCCATTCCCGCCCTTGAAGTTGAATTGCTGCGCCGTCTTCATCAAAACTATGAAGGCTGCAAACTAAATATAAGACGCTCAAGCACTGATGGGCTGACCGTTCTGGGCGGCGTTGATGGCGATAAAAAGCGCATAGAGCAAATCCTGCAGGAAACGTGGGAAAGTGCCGATGACTGGTTTTATTGAGCTGTAAGAGAGTGGCAGTTATGCCGCCATTGTTAACTTTATACGCCATCTTAGCGCGGTTATTTTTTAGCGTATTAACTCGTTGGCCGTGTTCGTTGCTGGTGGAGTGTTTCCAATGAGGTATTTATGGAAATACCGGATGATTTATTTCCAGGGTTTAAAGAGCATGCCGGACCTGTCCTTGTTTATGTAAAAAACGGCGTGGTGGAAAGAGGCTTCCCGCTCCGTAAGGATGAGTTTGTCACCTCGCTCAGATCCCTTGATGAGGCCCGTAAAAAGGCTGGGCTTCCCCCTGTAAGTCAGGACTAAAATTAGCTATATTAATTACGGGTCTGAACAACCCTTCTTGCCAGTCGCTGTGCCACGGAGAAAAACCGATGGCGCAGAAGAACCACTCTCAAAAGCTGTACCTCCTGACACCGGCTATCAAATATGCTGGTGTTTCCGTTTGTCTGTCGCACTCAGGTGGTGCGATATGAGAGACCCTCGTCGCAGATGCAAAGCACCCGGCTGCGGTGCCTGGTTTAACCTTACCTATTCGAATGTTTACTGGTGTTGCGAAGAGCATAAGAGCCAGTACCTTGCGCATCAGCGCGAGAAACAAAAGGTTAAGGCACAAAACAGGTTAAAAAATAAACCCGTTCACCATATCCGCCCTGAACCAACGACGGCTGAAAAACCTCTCAGCCACTGGCTGGAAGTTACGGAGCGCGTGGTAAATACCCTTTGCCGTGAAACTGCCCTTGCTAATGGGGAGGGGTGCATTTCCTGCGGAACCCACCAGGCCAAAGTATGGCATGCCGGCCACTACAGAACCGTTGCTAAAGCCTCCCACCTGCGGTTTACCCGCATCAATATCAATCTTCAATGTGATGACTGCAACGTCGGCAAGTCCGGGAATATCAAAGCTTACCGGGTCGGGCTGGTGGAAAAAATCGGTGAAGCCGCAGTTCAGGGGCTTGATAACGACAACCGGATTCACCGCTGGACCATCGAAGAGCTGGAAGCCCTCCGCCTGCAGGCTTACGCCGACTTACGCGCACTGAAAAAAACGCTGGAGGCCGCATGACTTACCAGCTTATCTACGTCGATCCGCCCTGGCAGTATGGTAATAAAATTAGCAACGGCGCTGCTGAGAACCACTATGAAACTATGAGTCTTGTCGAGCTTAAGCGCCTCCCTGTCTGGAATCTGGCTGCTGATAATGCCGTTCTTGCCATGTGGTACACCGGCACACATACCGAGGAAGCGATCGAGCTGGCAGAAGCCTGGGGTTTTCGAATTCGCACCATGAAGGGTTTTACATGGGTAAAGCTTAACCAGCACGCCGAACGGCGATTCAATAAGGCGCTAACTGAAGGTGAGTTGGTGGATTTCAATGATCTGCTGTCGATGTTGAATAGCGAAACCCGTATGAATGGAGGCAACCACACGCGGGCCAATACTGAAGATCTGCTAATAGCCACCTGTGGCGCCGGGTTGGAAAGAGCGAGCGCATCTATCAAGCAGGTGGTTTATTCCTGCCTGGGTGAGCACAGCGAGAAACCCTGGGAGGTTCGCCGTCGGCTTGAACTGCTTTACGGCGATGTCAGTCGGGTGGAGCTTTTCGCGCGCGAATCATGGCCTGGCTGGGACCGCTGGGGAAATCAGTGCGAGAGTTCTGTTGAAATGCATTCGGGAAAATTTATCACCAGGGAGGGGATATGAATCATCTCACCATAGAGAGCATCCGCTACCGCTGGATGAAGCTTCGCCTTTGCCGTCATCGCGGCACTGTATTAGTTGACTACCGCATCCTCAAAAACTTTATACGCACCTGTCAGATCCGGGGAGAGACAGCATGAACCTTGAAAATACAGTGAAATACCACTTCGCAAAATCCACGCTGATTAGCGATTCTCCGCGTGCTACCGCCTCTGATTCACTG
>NZ_VOJB01000029.1:0-4190 GCF_007910085.1 Klebsiella sp. ME-303
TAGCGCACAACATATTTAGCCCGTTCAGTCAGGAGATCGACGATCTTCCCTTTACCTTCGTCACCCCATTGGGTGCCCAGTACGACGACGTTGTTACCCATTTTTCAAAATCACCGTTTGCTTAAAAATGGATTCTACCATCGCTTTTTCAGAGTTACAGCACTTTTTGCACTCAAAAGGCGGGAAATTAGTCTACTTTACGCTCAGCCAATCGTTTTCCTCAACATGTAGTAGATGACGATACCGGCAACCACAAGACCTCCGCCAAACCGGCGTAATAAATTATCCGGTAATTGGCTCATCGTGGCGACCATTCGACGCCACGCGCGCGGATAAAGCAATGGCCCAAGCCCTTCAAGTACTAAAACCAGCGCCAGTGCCAGCCAGATTGTTGAGTTCATTATTCACCTTTATTTAAGTACAGCCACCGTCGCTCACCCCTGTGAGTCGTTGCTCAATTCATATTCTCCGGTATTTCATCATTGTTATGAACCGGCTTTATGAAACAAAATACATAACCCATTGGCGAACCCAAATCCGCTGCGAACATTGTAAAAAAGGCGCCTCAACGGGCGCCTTTTTGCTTACTCATTGCTTATCAGCGGGTCGCTGACGTGGGTGATTTCATATAGCGGAAGAAATCGCTGTCCGGGCTGAGAACCATTACATCCTGATTGCTCTGGAAGCTGTTCTCATACGCACGCAGGCTACGGATAAAGGCATAGAAGCCTGGATCCTGGCTGAATGCATCAGCAAACAGTTTCGCCGATTCAGCATCGCCTTCACCGCGCAGAATACGCCCCTGACGCTCGGCTTCCGCCAGCGTTTTGGTCACTTCATAATCCGCGGTCGCGCGCAGTTTTTCAGCTTCTTCCTGACCCTGTGAACGGTGACGACGCGCTACCGCTTCACGCTCGGCGCGCATACGGTTGTAGATCGCTTCAGACACTTCGGCAGGCAGGTTGATCTGTTTAATACGCACGTCGACGACTTCAATACCCAGCGCCGCCATACTGTTCGGGTTGATCACCTGAACCTTACCGTTCGTTTCTGCTTCAACACGCTCCGCCGCTTTAGCAATCGCGTCATCGGCAGCCGGCGTACTGACTTCATCTTCTGTGCCCGCAGAACCTGAGTTCAGCGCATCGCGGACTTCCAGGGTCAGACGGCCGCGGGAGTCGGTCACGATGTCTTTCACATCCAGACGGCCAATTTCAGAACGTAGACGGTCAGAGAATTTACGCTTCAGCAGCACCTCGGCCTGGGAAACGTCACCGCCGCCGGTTGCCAGGTAGTAACGGCTAAAGTCGCTGATGCGCCACTTGATGTAAGAGTCAACAATCAGGTCCTTCTTCTCTTTGGTAACAAAGCGGTCGGCCTGGTTGTCCATCGTCTGGATACGCGCATCAAGCATCTTCACGGATTCAATAAAAGGAATCTTGAAGTGAAGGCCAGGCGCGTACACCAGCGGTTTGTTTTCATCGTCGCGCAGAACTTTACCAAAACGCAGCGTAATGCCGCGCTCGCCCTCTTTGACCACAAAGATGGACATGTAGAGCACCACCAGCACGATGACAATTATCGCGATAACAGATTTACGCATCGTTATTCCCCCTGACGCTGGTAGTCGTTACGCTGCGCGTTGGCGCGGCGTTGGTCCATAATGGTGCCTCCCGTAGAGGTAGAAGCGTTACTGGCGCTGTTTGAGCTGGCTGCAGGCGGCAGACGCAGCAGATCGCTTGCGCCACTGCTATCGCTCTTTGCCGCCGGCGCGCCGGCGCCTTTCAGCATCTGATCCAGAGGCAGAACCATCAGGTTGCTCCCCTTATCGTTAACCAGCACTTTGCGCGTATGGCTCAGCACTTTTTCCATGGTTTCGATATACAGACGCTCGCGGGTAATTTCCGGAGCCGCTTTATACTCAGGCAGAATTTTTGCAAAACGAGCCACTTCACCCTGCGCTTCAAGAACGGTCTGGGTCTTATAGGCGCGAGCCTCTTCAAGGATACGCTGCGCCTGACCGTTAGCCCGCGGCTGGACTTCGTTGGTGTAAGCTTCCGCTTCACGAATGTACTGCTGTTCGTTTTCACGCGCGGCAATCGCATCATCAAACGCGGCTTTTACTTCCTCCGGCGGACGCGCCGTCTGGAAGTTGACGTCGAGCAGGGTGATACCCATGTTGTACGGACGAATGGTCTCTTCCAGCTCGCGCTGGGTATCGCTACGAATGACGGTACGTCCTTCGGTCAGGATACGGTCCATGGTGTATTTACCGATCACGCCACGCAGGGCGCTGTCGGTGGCCTGACGCAGGCTGTCGTCCGCGCTGGTGACGCTAAACAGATAGCGTTCCGGATCGGTCACGCGGTACTGCACGTTCATCTCAACGCGCACGACGTTTTCGTCAGACGTCAGCATGACGCCGGAAGCCGCCAGTTCGCGGACCGACTCAACGTTAACCGCCTGAACGTTATCAATGAAAGTAGGTTTCCAGTTAAGGCCAGGCTCAACCAGATGGCTAAATTTACCAAAGCGAGTGACGACGCCACGTTCAGCTTCTTTAATGGTATAGAAACCGCTGGCTGCCCAGATAATAACCGCAGCGGCGGCAACGATGCCGACGATACGTCCGCCCATTGGCCCGCGAGGTCCCTGAGAGCCGCTACCGCCGCCCAGTCCACCTTTTCCGCCACCCAGGCCGCCAAGTTTTTTACTTAGCTTACGGAAGATATCATCCAGATCGGGAGGTCCCTGCTCGCGACCGCCTTTGTTGCCATTTCCCCCAGAGTTGCCGCCTTGGTTATTGCTGCTTCCCCACGGGTCGCGGTCCTGTCCGTTATTACCGGGCTGATTCCACGCCATGTATATGCTCCATATTTGTTTTTGATATCCCCACAGGGGTCAATATCTTCAGGCAAGCTGCAAGGTCAAATCACGTATTCAACCAGCGCTGGCTCTTGTTTACAGAGGCGACGCCAGTCAACGATCGGCATGCGCACCTGCAGACCAACGCTACCGTCATCCTCCATCCACTCTTTCTCTATCGCCTGAAGCTGATAGAACCGGCTTCTCAACCGACCTTCCTGCGGTGGCAGGCGCAGCGTGTGCTGGGCCACTTCACCAGAAAGCCGTTCCGTCAAAGCCTGAAAAAGCAGCGGTACGCCAACCCCGGTCTGGGCGGAAAGCCAGACCCGAATCGGTTTATTTTCTTCATCCCGATCGATACGCGGCTCAAAATCATCCAGCATGTCGATTTTATTCATGACCAGCAGCGCCGGGATCTCATCAGCTTCGATTTCCGCGAGCACCGTATTAACTGCGTCAATATTTTCCTGCACGCGCACATCGGCCGCATCAATGATATGCAGCAACAGCGTCGCCTGGCGCGTCTCCTGGAGCGTCGCTTTAAACGCGGCCACCAGATCGTGCGGCAGGTGGCGAATAAAGCCTACGGTATCCGCCAGGACGGTTTCGCCGACATCAGGGACATCAATCCGGCGCAGCGTTGGGTCCAGAGTGGCGAACAGCTGGTTCGCAGCATAGACCTCGGCTTCGGTTATCTGATTGAACAACGTGGATTTACCGGCGTTGGTATAACCGACCAGCGACACGGTTGGAATATCGGCTTTGGCGCGTGACCGCCGTCCCTGCTCACGCTGTTTTTCAACTTTTTCCAGTCGCGCCAGGATCTGCATAATACGGTTACGCAGCAAGCGGCGGTCAGTTTCGAGCTGGGTTTCCCCCGGGCCGCGCAAACCAATCCCGCCTTTCTGTCTTTCAAGGTGGGTCCAGCCGCGAACGAGGCGAGTCGCCATGTGGCGCAGCTGCGCCAGCTCGACCTGCAGTTTCCCTTCGTGGGTACGCGCTCGCTGGGCAAAAATATCTAAAATCAAGCCGGTACGATCGATAACCCGACATTCGCATAAGCGCTCCAGGTTTCGTTCCTGTGCCGGACTCAGGGCATGATCGAAGAGCACAACCGATGCACCGGTCGCTTTTACGGCTTCCGCAATTTCGACTGCTTTACCTTCACCAACAAAATACTTCGGGTGCGGTGCTTTACGGCTACCGGTAATCACCTGCATTGCTTCGACACCGGCGGAAGAGGCCAGAGTTTCAAACTCCTGGAGATCTTCCATATCTTTGTCTTGCGAAAAATAGATGTGTACCAGTACCGCCTGCTCACCGGC
>NZ_VOJB01000003.1:0-564 GCF_007910085.1 Klebsiella sp. ME-303
AAATATTTTCCTCCCCTCAGAAAGTAAACCTGTTAAGTAACTGATCGAATACTTTACTGAAGCTGAAGTTCACTCTTAGGCTTCAGTAAACGAAACGTTGACATGCTTCTTCTCCTGCTTCTGGCAATAAAAAAGGCCGCCATTGGCGACCTGGGTTCAAATTATGTGTGTCAGGGCATATGACACGAGTAACCGCAGTAATAGCCACCGTTGGATTGCGGGTTGACTTTCTGCATATTCTCTGCAACCTACATTTAAGTATAGATCGAACCAGCAGTCCCGATTATCGCAGCAAGCAGAAAGAAGGTGACGGCAGTTCTACGCATTTGCACGCCATAAAATGACAGAGCCAACCCGACGAAAGCAACAATTAAAACTGTCCACATATCCAGTAAGAGGAAGAGATATCCCTCGAAAGCGCTGTCAATCAGCACGTCCACATTACGCATTCCTTTTAATAGATAATTTCCGCTGAAAATCTTATCACGAAGCGTTAGCAGACGAACTGCTAATTTGCAAGCATTAGCTTACTGATTATTGGTGGGTTTCTTCTCGCAGTTAGCC
>NZ_VOJB01000030.1:0-4284 GCF_007910085.1 Klebsiella sp. ME-303
CCGAACTCAGAAGTGAAACGCCGTAGCGCCGATGGTAGTGTGGGGTCTCCCCATGTGAGAGTAGGGAACTGCCAGGCATCAAACAAGTGAAGAGCCCATCCTGACGGATGGGCTTTTTGCGTTTTCGTCGTTTAAAATTGCCAGATTTTAGTCACGCCATGGTACCTGCTCCCCCTGACAATCAGGAAGCCTTCCCTCGCTATATACGGTAAACTAATGCAGATTTTGCATCTGGAAGCCATTATGAGCCACTCACTTAAGCCCTGGAACACCTTCGGTATTGACCGTTCTGCCAAAGCGATTGTACGCGCCGAAACTGAAAAACAGCTACTGGATGCCTGGCAAAATGCCACCGCAGAGCGCCAGCCAACCCTGATCCTTGGTGAAGGAAGCAATGTTCTGTTCCTGAAGGATTATTCCGGTACGGTCATTATCAACCGTATTATGGGGATAGAAGTGAGTGAAACATCTGACACGTGGCATTTACATGTTGGTGCAGGAGAAAATTGGCATCAGCTGGTCCAGTTTGCGCTAAATAACGGAATGCCGGGCCTGGAAAATCTTGCTTTGATTCCTGGCTGCGCCGGCTCCTCGCCGATTCAAAATATTGGTGCTTACGGCGTTGAATTACAGAAAGTTTGCCGCTACGTCGACTGCATTGAGTTGGTCACGGGTGTGAAACAGCGTCTTTCCGCTGCTGAATGTCGCTTTGGCTACCGGGACAGTATTTTTAAACATGAATATCAGGACCGCTACGCCATTGTGGCGGTTGGTTTGACGTTGCCAAAAGCCTGGCAACCCGTTTTGACCTACGGTGATTTAACCCGGCTCGATCCGCAAACCGTTACCCCGCAGCAGGTATTTGACGCCGTCTGTCATATGCGCATGACCAAACTCCCCGATCCAAAAGTGAATGGAAATGCGGGGAGCTTCTTTAAGAACCCGGTCGTTAGCGCGGACAAGGCGCAAGCGCTGCTGGCGACCTATCCGGGTATCCCTCACTACCCTCAGCTGGATGGCAGTATGAAACTTGCCGCCGGCTGGCTTATCGATCAATGCCAGCTTAAAGGTAAAGTGATGGGTGGCGCAGCGGTGCATAGCCAGCAGGCGCTGGTATTGATCAATCAGCATCAGGCAACCAGTGAAGACGTGGTTGAGCTGGCTCATTACGTACGCCAGCAGGTTGGTGAGAAGTTTAATATTTGGTTACAGCCGGAAGTGCGCTTTATCGGTGAAACGGGTGAAGTTAATGCCGAGGAGACCATCGCATGAAAGACTACACCGTTCCTTTGACGCTAATATCGATCCTGGCCGACGCTGAATTTCACTCAGGTGAACAGCTTGGCGAGCGTTTAGGGATGAGTCGGGCAGCAATCAACAAGCATATTCAAACGTTACGCGATTGGGGAGTCGACGTATTTACCGTTCCGGGTAAAGGCTACAGTCTCCCTGAGCCTATCCAGCTTCTGGATGAAGAGCAGATCGCCAGGCAGATCGAGCATGGCCGGGTAACCGTACTACCGGTGATTGATTCCACGAACCAGTATCTTCTGGACAGACTTAGCGAACTGCAATCGGGTGATGCCTGCGTGGCTGAGTATCAGCAGGCAGGTCGCGGCCGCCGCGGGCGCAAGTGGTTCTCGCCGTTTGGTTCTAACCTTTACCTTTCAATGTACTGGCGACTGGAGCAGGGCCCTGCTGCGGCTATAGGTTTGAGTCTGGTCATTGGGATCGTCATTGCCGAGGTGCTGCAAAGCCTGGGGGCGGATAAAGTTCGGGTGAAATGGCCAAACGATCTCTATTTACAGGATCGGAAGCTGTCCGGGATCCTGGTGGAACTGACGGGGAAAACCGGCGATGCTGCGCAGATAGTCAGCGGCGCGGGGATCAACCTCATGATGCGCCGGGTGGAGTCTGATGTTGTCAATCAGGGTTGGATCAGCCTCCAGGAGGCAGGGATCTCTATCGATCGTAATACGTTAGCGGCTTGTCTGATTAAAGAGCTGCGGGCGGGGTTTAAACTTTTTGAGAATGAAGGTCTGGCACCCTATCTCACCCGCTGGGAAAAGCTCGATAACTTTATTAATCGACCGGTTAAACTTATTATTGGCGATAAAGAGATCTTTGGTATTTCGCGAGGTATTGATGCTCAAGGCGCATTATTACTGGAGCAGGACGGGGTGGTAAAACCCTGGATTGGCGGTGAGATATCATTGCGCAGCGCTGAATAAAAAAAGGGGAGCTAACGCTCCCTTTTTTATTTTCTTAAACGCACCTGATTCACCGAGTGGTTTGCGCTTTTGGTCATTATAAGGCTGGCTCGCTCACGGGTTGGTAGAATGTTCTCTTTTAAATTCAAAAGATTAATCTCATTCCACAGCGATGTGGCAATATCAATTGCTTCATCTTTAGACAGCTGAGCATAGCTATGAAAATAGGAGTCCGGGTCGGTAAACGCGCCTTCGCGGAATTTCAGAAAACGATTGATATACCAGTTTTTTAGCAGTTCTTCAGGCGCATCAACGTAAATTGAAAAATCAACGAAGTCCGAAACAAATACATGATGCGGATCGTGTGGATAATCCATGCCGCTCTGCAGAACATTTAATCCCTCAAGAATTAATATATCAGGCTGCGTGACGGTTTTATCCCCATCAGGGATGACGTCGTAAATCAGATGTGAATAGACCGGCGCCGTAGCGTCAGGAACGCCGGATTTCAGGTCTGAGACGAATTTAACCAGGCGATGCATGTCATAAGACTGCGGGAAGCCCTTCTTCTTCATCAGGCCGCGTTCTTTCAATACCGCGTTAGGATGCAGAAAACCATCTGTCGTGATTAATTCTACATGTCGATGTTCAGGCCAGCGGCTCAGCAATGCTTGCAGCACGCGCGCGGTAGTGCTCTTCCCGACCGCCACGCTACCCGCAATGCTAATGATGTAAGGAATACGTTGGCCGTTGGTGCCAAGGAATTGTTCCAGTACAGCCTGGCGGCGCAGATTAGAGCTGATATAGAAATTGAGTAAACGCGACAGCGGCAAATAAATTTCCGCTACTTCTTCCAGGGAAAGATCTTCGTTGATGCCTTTTAACCGCGTGATTTCTTCTTCTGTTAGCGTCATCGGAACGGAATCACGAAGCGCAGCCCATTGGTCGCGGTTAAATTGTAGATACGGTGTCATTAACGTTTGCTCTTTTAGGCTCATAAGCATGCTCTTGCAACCGCCGAATTACATGAAGGCGGGGTGCTTCACACTAGTTAATCAGGACAATGGGCAGGAGGGTAACACCAGATTGCGAGGAATAATAAGAAAAAAACTCATTGAATGATGCTTTCTAAAGGTAGCATCACAGAGATGAATGGTTTGGTAAGGGGATATAAAGTTCTCAGCAGAGACCCGTGGGTTATTCATTGAATCGGGTGGTCAGGTGATGGGGTATCGATGCCGCTTTAGCGACATCACTCTACTTTTTGCCCTCCTCGGCAACCCTGTCCGTGAGGATGATTGGCGTATTTTTGTCCTGCTCTGTTTGAAATTACACCATTTTTTCTCGTTTGAGAACAAAATGTGAGCAATAGAACATTTTCTGCAATTTTTTAGTTGCATGAACTCGCAGGTCTCCCTAGAATGCGCGCTACTTGATGCCGACTTAGCTCAGTAGGTAGAGCAACTGACTTGTAATCAGTAGGTCACCAGTTCGATTCCGGTAGTCGGCACCATCAAGTGCCTGGTGGGGTTCCCGAGCGGCCAAAGGGAGCAGACTGTAAATCTGCCGTCATCGACTTCGAAGGTTCGAATCCTTCCCCCACCACCATCTTTCGGCAACGCTTTGCGGAGCCAGAGTTGATTGGTTAAACTGGTCAGCTCAAACAAAAAAAGAGACGCTTCTCTTTTTTTTGTTATAGAAAGAACTGGGTAGCCGAGTTTCAGGATGCGGGCATCGTATAATGGCTATTACCTCAGCCTTCCAAGCTGATGATGCGGGTTCGATTCCCGCTGCCCGCTCCAAACGTGCTGATATGGCTCAGTTGGTAGAGCGCACCCTTGGTAAGGGTGAGGTCCCCAGTTCGACTCTGGGTATCAGCACCACTTCTTTATCTCTCCTCCCCTGTTTCTCTCTTGTTTATTGCATTCAACAAGTCGGGCATGTTGCCCGGTTGATGTGGTGATATCACCGATTTATCCGTGTCTTAGAGGGACAATCGATGTCTAAAGAAAAGTTTGAACGTACAAAACCGCACGTTAACGTCGGTACTATCGGCCACGTTGACCATGGTAAA
>NZ_VOJB01000031.1:0-4475 GCF_007910085.1 Klebsiella sp. ME-303
GTTTCCGTCTGGCCAACCCGGTTAGTGAGCGATGTTAACGCGGCGCCCTGAGATGTCAGCGTGGCGCCCTGTTGCTCAACTTTCTGCGTCAGGGACGTCAGCGCGGCCGCATCGGCTTTTTTCCCGAGGCTGGTTTCCAGGCCACCGATACGGCTCGCCTGCGCGCTCTGCTCTGTCGTCAGAGAACTCAGTTCACCAGAAACAGCAGCTTTGTTGTCGTTAAACTGCGTCTGCAGGGACTCTCTGGCCTTAACTTCCGCCGAGATGGCGGTAACGCGCGCGGTTTTTTCCTGGTACAGCAGCCCGGAGGTGACTTTCTCCAGATCGCTCCCATCATAGGAGCCACGCATCTGCGCCGCCAGCGTGCTGCGTGCCTGTGCTTCGGCGGTCAGCGCGTTACTCAGCGTACTGCGCACATCCTGCAGAGCCGCCGTACTGGCGCCGGGTGCTGGCCGGCCAACGGCGATCCAGTCGAATTCGATAAAGTTGCTGGCATCCTGCTGGTTCGTCAGGTCCAGGCGAATACGATCAATGTTCCCTGTCCACGGAATATCACGCACCGTCAGGGTTGCCACCCCATCGGCATATTCCGGCTCAGCAACAATGTATCGCTTCGTGTTATTGAAGTTTTCGCCGGCAGACACCCAGCGGATCTCACCTGCCCAAACTGGTTTGCCGGTTTTACGAAAGCGCAGCATGATGAAACGGTACGCCGCACCATCGACAGCCAGCCCGCCAGGAGAGGTAATGTACGGATCGGTGGCGCTGTCCGCCGGGCGTAACCAGCCATCCTGTGACACACCCGGTACGCCGGCGCTGCCGGTCCAGCCCTCGGTCGTCTGATTGTTGAAATGCCAGATAACCTGCGAATCGAACTGGATATTAGCGCCGGCAGCGAGGCTGGACATTTCCCGCGCCAGATTTTCATCGGCGGTCTTCATCACCTGAGTCAGGCTCTCGATACTCGCCTCAATCCCCTGCGTTGCCGCCAGCAGTTCATCAGCGGCCTGTGACGCCTTCGCGTTAACATCGGCGATACGATCCGCGGTCTCCTGCTTCACCGCATTGGTCAGCGTGGTGTTGACCTGAGACAGCGACTGCTTCAGGCCATTTTCGGCAGTCTTTATCTGCGCATTCAATGCGGCATCGCCGTCGGCCAGCGTTTTGCTGACCCTGGCAATCTCCAGGTCGATGGTGGCGTTGATTTCCGCAGCCGTATCGGTGACTGACTGTCTTACCTGGGTGATGCTGTCGGTCAGCGACTTGTTCACAGTTGCGATCTGCTTGTTCGCATCTGCGACGGCGGATTTTGCCTCCTGAACGCCTTTGTTTGCCTGAGCCAGACCAGAATCGAGAGCCTCATTGACCGAGGTGATCTCATCCGTGATGGTTTTATTCACGGCGGAGATCTTCCCGTCAACATCAGCCGTGATGCTTTTCGCCGATGCATCAATATCCTGGCTGACCTGCTTCGCCTGGTCTTCGGCTTCCTTACGCAGAGCTTCAGCGGTCTGCTCCAGTTCCTGCTGCGTATTGCGGATACCTTCCTGTGTTTCGCTAATGGTGCGCTGCGTTTCCTCCCAGGCAGCCGTATCCTTGATCGCGTCGGTCAGGTTTTCGTAGTAGTCATCAAAGTTATCGCTGGCCATCCCCTGGACCCAGCCGGTCCACGGGCTTTCATTGCCAAGACGATCCACAAGACGCGCCCGATACCAGAATTCTGCGCCCATACTGAGGCCCATCTGCTGATAGCTTTTCCCCGGATAGGCCACGTCTGATAACGGCATCGGCGCACTGCCGTCCTGATTTTTGCTGTACTGTAGTTCCGTGCGCAGCGTATCCCCGGAGCCGGTCGGGAACTCCCAGCTAACCTGGACCCCATGAACCAGAGAACGGGTTGCCAGCGCCAGCGGTGCCAGCGGCTCGCCGACCTTGCCGGTCAGGGTTTTCTCTTCGGAATACGCCCAGCCGCTCGAGATCTCCGCCGCATTGATCGCGCGGACGCGAACCAGATAACGACCGGCATAAATGCCGCTGACCTCAAACGAGGTGGTCGAGCTGCGCGGCACATTAATCCAGTTCCCGTCGTTACGGCGCCACTGTGCCTCGTAGGCAATAGCGCCGCTGACAGCTGACCAGTTAACCTGCATCGTTTCGACGCTGATCCCCTGATTCACGACCGAGCGGGATGTGATGACAATATCGTCAGGAGGTGACTGGTTGCCCGCCGGCAATACGCTAACCGGGCGCTGGTCGATAATAGCGCCGGTATCGATGCGGGCGAATTTATCCGGGTCATGTGCCACGCCGGTGATCGTGAGGGTGGCATCGCTGTTCTCTTTTACCCCTGTAACCCGGTACTGCTGCAGGAAGAGGTCATCGGATTCAACGGCCCAGACGCATTCCCGTTCTGGTGTCTCACTGTACGCCGTTGTGACCGTAATCTGCCGGCGTCCGTTAACAGCCTGAATGGTCCGGCTCTGTGAGATACCGGATGGCAGGTTTAGCTGGAGACGGTCGCCAGGTTTGGCATCCACATCACGATCCAGAGTAATCACCCGGCCATTCACCGCGCTGATTCGCCCGCCGTTGACCCGTCCGGCCAGCAACTCATCCGCCAGGGCAATGATATAACCGGGTTGAGGAATGCGACCGTCCAGCCCCACATCAAACTCAACGACCCGGTCTTTGTTGTTGGTCAGTATGCCCCACAACCCCTTACGGTGGGCTTCGCTCTGGCGCGTACAGCCAATCGCGGTCAGTTCGAGCTGGTTAAAACTGTAGCGGGAAACCAGTTCCGGGATAAACGCCGGCTCCATCGCATCAGCATAAGCATTATCCGGATCAGACCAGGAAACCAGGGCGTTGGTGTACCGAACCTGGCTGCTGCTGCTCGAATAACGGGGTTTGCCGATAATATTGGCGCGCGTATAGGTAAAATCGACATCACGCGGCATATCAGCCTGCACAACAATCTGCTCACCGTTCCAGCAGGTCATGCCCCGGAAAATGGCGGCAAAGTCTCGCAGCACGGTGTAAGCATCGTTGCGTTCCTGAACATAGACGTTACAGGTATAGCGCGGCTCCATGCCGTCACCACCACGCCCGTCAGGAACCAGCTGATCGCAGTACTGTGCAATCTGGTACAGCGTCCATTTCGAAATATTGGCGCTGCTCAGACGATTACCGAGACCAAAACGGTCAGCTGTAACAATGTCGTAATAGATCCAGGCCGGGTTATCCGTCCAGGCCCATTTAAACCCGCCGGTCCAGACCCCGGTATATTCACGAGTTTCCGGATTGTAGTTATCCGGCACACGAATCACGCGCCCACGCGGCTCACAGGAAATTTGCGGAATGCTGCCATTCAACTGGCTGGCATCGAACTCGATATAAAGCAACGCGGTGTTGGGATAACGCAGTTTGGCATCAATCACTTCGGTGTAGCTCTGCAGCGTCATCACGTCGCCGACTTTGACACTGTTCGCATCCGGAGTGATTTTACGCAGGCGTAGCGTCCAGGTACTGCCGGCCTGGGGCAGATCGATACGATGGCTCCGCTCATAGCCGGAGGTGGCTTTACCCGTGACAGCGGTTTCCAGTACCGTCTGCCAGGCGCCGCCATCGGTCTGCAGGTCAATCGCATACTCGACGGTATTGCCCACCACGTCGCCGTCATCTTCCTGTTTCATCAGGGACGGCCATTTCAGGCGGACACGAACGGCAGAAAGCTGGGTATTAGTAAAGGTATGGGTCCAGGCTGTCTTGCTGGAAACTTCCGTTCCCACACTGATTTCATTTTCAGTGCCGGGAATACCCTGAATATAAGTCTGAGCCTGCGTGCCGGGTCGAAATTCCCAGGACACGCCACTGAAGTTTTGCGAACCATCAGCATTTTCAAGCGGGGTGCCATCAAGATAAATATCTTTACCGGTTAAACCACCTGCAAATTCACCCTCACCTAATGCGAGCAGAATTTTGGCTTTCGCAACGGACTGTAAATCATCCGGCTGTTCCGTCGGTGTACGCTGCTTTGAGCCGCCACCCTTGCGCCCTTTAATTATGTTATTTGCCATATTACGCCCATAAAAAAAGCCACCGCAAGGTGGCCTGAATTAGATGGTTTACTGAATAAAACTTATTGCTGGTCTTCTACGTAAATACCGGCAGATATAATGGCGCCGCCAATTCGGCGTTTGCCATAAAGCAAAGGGACCGGGTACCCCTGAGAGGCAGTGTTCGTCACGCCCCCAAAGGCGTAGGACGCTTTATTGTCAGCGGATTCTTTTCGTGCCAGGCCAGCTGGCTGTGGGGAAAGCATCTGAACGACGCCGCCGAGCATCATGGCGCCGCCAGCCAACCCGACATTCCACGCAGTACCTGCGGCTAAAGCACCGGCGCCGGCAGGTCCAAGCATAACGGCAGCAGCTATGATTACTGCGCCAAGGATAGTCTGCAATACCCCTGCTTTTTTA
>NZ_VOJB01000032.1:0-4616 GCF_007910085.1 Klebsiella sp. ME-303
CGATGAGCTTTATTTTTATTATAGAGACAGGCATGAAGAGCTATCTATAAAGTCCAGAAGTGGTGTATCTGCACATTTCTATAATTATCATGGAAAGAAGGAGTAAATAAATTATTTCACCTGCACAAAAATCCGCTGAAGATGCCACCTGGAGTATCCTGCCCACGCAGCAACATCCTCTATCTTCAGCGGTTTATGTAAGTTTGAATCAATCCATTAAGTTATCTCATCGATGATGTCTTCTGTTCTGAACATAGAACGACGCTCACTATAAGAGGGCTGTGACACATCCTGTCGGGATGCTAATGATTTACTTATATATTTCAGCAACCCCATGTAGCCTGTTATCCCCCGTTGTCGACAGGATTTTGAATGACGTTGCTCCTTGCTCATCAGCCTTACGAGAGAGCGCATTAGATAAATCATCAAGCGTATATGCATTGCTTACTGATACTACACCGATCTTTTCTTTCCCATCTGCATGGTTAATTTCCTGAGCAGCAGAGGCGGCATTCACTGAAATAAACCCCATGACCAATGTAGTAATAAGTAGTGTTTTCATATCTAGTACCTCTTTAACAATATGCTTGAAACTGGACTTGTATCAGGAGTAACTTCCTCCATCTGTGTATTCAAATATACAGACTTAAACTGTCATGAGGCTGACGGCTATATGACAAAATTGTCAGGGTTGTCGATTAGTTAATTTTTTTGAATACAAATTCAGCTCGTTAATAATGCAGTCAGGTTCTTCACGCAGAGGCATATTGTCTATGTCCAGAACCCCATCATTTTTTTGTGGATCATCAGCCTGCAGGTCTGCAAACAGTGGGTTAAGATCCTGCTGTGCTTCACCTCGTTCAGCCACCAGCTCGAACGTTTTATTTTTTGCCTCGTCGTGGGTCAGGGCACTGACCAGAACCTGGGCGATTTGCTCCCGGGATATCACACCATCTTCCGGTGTTCCTGCATGGCGACGATCTCCCTGAAGCATAACGATTCGGTGTTCATCATCATTGTTGTAATCAAACCAGCCGGGCCTGACGATGGTATAGGGGTGATCAGTGGCCCTGACCAGACGCTCGGCACGTCTTTTCCAGTCATGAACCTCAGTGCGTTGATTCCAGGTGCTGAGTCGTTCAGTCACGCCAATCGTGGTCATCAGGCTGATACGAACAGATACATCCCTGAATATTCGTAAAATATTGCGCACTCCGCCATAATCTATCGCCCTGGCACCAATACGACCCTGACCATCGGAACCGAGAGTGAAGATGATGGCATCAATATCTTTCGGTAATTCGGTGAGTGTTTCAGGCAATGAAACATCGCCGTAAAAAATATCTGTTCCCCGAGGAAGCGATTTCACTTTGCGCTTATTTCGGATCAGCGCTACAGGCTGATGGCCCATTTTGATAGCGGTATTGACGACATGAAGGCCAATACTTCCTGTCGCCCCTGCAACGAGTATTCTCATGATAAACCTACTGATAATTCAGACTTATTTTCGATACGGTCAGAATATCAATTATCATTAATGTCAGTAATAGGGCTAAAATGATTGTGTCTATGAACACCCTTCATGAGTGTGCGATGAAGGGAATGCCTCCATAAGGAAATCGCCGATGCTCAAAGAAAATTTCAACGAACTGCAAATCTTTCTTGTGGTGGCAAGGGAGCGAAGTTTTACCAAAGCAGCGGGCAAACTGGGCGTTTCTCAGTCTGCACTCAGCCACGCGATGAAGGCCCTGGAGGAAAGGCTGAATATCCGCCTTCTGACCCGCACGACCCGAAGCGTAGCCCCTACAGAGGCCGGTGAGAGAATTATTGCCTGCCTTGAACCGCGTATTGCCGATCTCGAGCAGGAACTGGAATCGCTGGTTCAACTGAACGGCACTGCCTCCGGTAATATCCGTTTATCTGCCGGGGAGCATGCCGTGCGAAGTCTGGTATGGCCGAAGCTAAAACCCTTCCTCAGGGAATACCCGGAAATCAATGTTGAACTGGTCGTTGATAACGGCTTTGTCGATATTGTTGAGGGGCGTTTTGATGCCGGGATCCGTCTGGGGGAAAGCGTGGATAAAGACATGATTGCGGTAAGAATTGGGCCGGACATGAGAATGGCTGTGGTGGGAGCACCGTCTTATTTCGCTGCAAACCCTGCACCTGAAACGCCGCACGAGCTACAAAATCATCGGTGTATCAATATGCGCCTGCCAACAGCCGGTGGGCTTTACCACTGGGAGTTTGAGAAGGATGGGAAACCGTTACGGGTCAGAGTGGAAGGGCAGGTCACGTTTAATCTGCAAGCGGAAAGGATTGATGCGGCGTTATCCGGTTTTGGCATCGCTTGTATACCTGAAGACAGGGTGCAGGATTATATAAAGTCAGGAGAGCTTATTCAGGTTCTGCAGGACTGGTGTCCGTCTTTCCCCGGATATTATCTTTATTACCCGAGCCGTAAGCAGCATCCGCCCGCTTTTGCGTTGATGATCGATGCACTTCGCTACTCGGAATAACGGGTCCGTAGACCCGTCCGGGTATTAACGGCCCACGCGAGCCTGATGCTCAGGAGAGTAACGCTCGCCGACGATTTTAATCGTTTCAAGCGCCTGGGTTATCTGCAGTGAGTCATCCTGTGAAAGAATGATGTCGGCAGCCCCCAGATTTTCCTCCAGCCGGTGCATTTTGGTTGTACCAGGGATAGGAACAATCCACGGCTTTTGTGCCAGCAGCCATGCCAGAGCGATTTGTGCAGACGTCACACCTTTCTCTGCCGCCAGTTCACCCAGCAATGCGACCAGCTTTTCATTGGCTTCAATCGCCTGCTCGGCGAAACGCGGCACAGTGCTGCGGTAATCATCCATGCCAAAAGTTGTTCCTGGCTTAATAGATCCCGTCAGGAAGCCTTTGCCTAATGGGCTGAAGGGAACGAAACCAATGCCCAGTTCCTCCAGTAACGGCAGGATCTCCCGCTCCGGTTCGCGCCACCACATTGAGTATTCGCTTTGCAGGGCAGTGACCGGTTGTACGGCATGCGCACGACGAATGGTTAGCGCGCCAGCCTCGGACAGACCGAAATGTTTGACTTTGCCTTCAGCTATCAGGTCTTTCACCGTTCCTGCAACATCTTCAATCGGGACATCTGGATCGACACGGTGTTGGTACAGCAGGTCAATGACATCAGTCTTAAGACGGCGTAATGATCCTTCCACAGCTTCACGGATATGCTCCGGACGGCTGTTTAAAATCTGCTGCTTGTTGTCGTCGCCAAAAGTAAAACCAAACTTAGTGGCGATGACCACGTGGTCACGAAATGGTTTTAAGGCTTCGCCGACAACCTCTTCATTAAGAAAAGGTCCATACACTTCAGCGGTATCGAAGAAGGTGACGCCACGTTCAACCGCTGCGCGAATGAGCTCGATAGCCTGACGAGTATCGGTCGCCGGACCATAGCCGTGGCTTAAGCCCATGCAACCGAGCCCAAGCGCGGATACTTCGAGTCGGGATTTACCCAGATAACGTTTTTGCATTGAATGAATACCTCTTTTATCGGGACTTAAACATCAAGTTTGCGGCCCGTCAGCCATTCCACCATCGCCGGGTCGCGGTGAGAGAAGAAGGCGCTGGTTGCAGTGTCGAGGGCAGCAATCTGCAGCATATCTTCAGAGCTGAGTTCAAAATCGAGAATGTTGATGTTCTCTTCCATGCGTTCTTTGCGCACCGATTTCGCCAGCGAAACGATGCCTCGCTGGAAGATCCAACGCAGCACAACCTGACCCACGCTTTTGCCGTACTTCTGGCCAATCGCCGTTAACACGGGATGCTGGAACAGGCCATTTTTACCCTCAGCAAACGGTGCCCAGGCTTCCGGCTGAATGCCATGGCTTTGATTCCACGGAACAGCATGCAGCTGCTGGTTGAAGGGGTTTACTTCAATCTGGTTTACCGCAGGGGCCACTTTGTTAAAGGCGATAAGGTCGGCCAGTCGGTCTGGATGGAAGTTGCTGACGCCAATGGCGCGAATTTTGCCTGCCTGCTGCAGTTCTTCCATAGCACGCCATGCCCCATGGACATCGCCGTAAGGCTGGTGAATCAGATACAGGTCGACGTAATCAAGTTGCAGCCGATTCAGGGAGCGTTCGAACTGGGCTTTAGCGCCTTCGTAATTGGTATCCTGTAGCCACAGTTTGGTCGTTACAAAAAGTTCGTTACGCGCGATACCGCTCTGTTTCAGAGCGTTCCCGACCTGGGTTTCATTCTGGTAAGACGCGGCGGTATCGATCAGGCGGTATCCCGTATCGATCGCATCAATAACCGCTCTTTCGCATTCAGCAGCATCCGTCATCTGGAAGACACCAAAGCCCAGCAGGGGCATTTCAATACCGTTGTTCAGTTTTACAGTTTGCATGACGTTATCCTTCAGCTGTTGTGTTGGAAAAGCATAACGCAAACTGATTTATTCGATTAGATGGGGTAATTAGCTAGGGTTTATTAGATGTGTTCATTAATCTTTAGGGAGGGCTGAAGATCGGCTTTGTGCCAATGGCAGACGTTGTTAAGCTCATGCAGTATGGATTCACGAAGAACATACGTTATTTTTTGTCCTGATTGAC
>NZ_VOJB01000033.1:0-5342 GCF_007910085.1 Klebsiella sp. ME-303
ATTACCGTCCCACTCTGACAATAATCATTAAGACCTTTACGCCAGAGCGTTTTTTCCAGAGCGCACAGTGCAGATTCGTCGCCATGTAAACGTAATAGTGGTCCCGGTTTGATTGAAAACTCAGGGAAGCTTACCCCAATATCCCCTTTACTTCTGGCCCCTAAAGCGCGGTGCAGCTTCGCAAATAACGCGGCCATAAGCATCTCTTCGCCAAACTCCGGATCGGGCAGCACGCGGATATCCAGGAAATAGTCCATGACAGCCCCTTATTCGCTTTTCTCACCAAATACACCACCCCGGATAAGTACTGCCATCACATAATGCTGCTGTTCAACGTCAGGCTTAACGCCTTTCGTCACCCAGTTATCCAGCAGGGTATAAAAATCCATCTTGTCCTTCGGCTGACGGCAGGCCATCCCACGGCTGGTTACCGAGCCGTACGGTTCTACCGCAATTGCCCCCAGCTCTTCGACTTTGGGGTGCCAGGTATCGATGGTGCGTAGCGCATTGCCGATTTTCTGCGAGTGAATCCCGGCAATGCCCGCGACCTGATACAGCACGCGACTTTTACTACTGTTGCTATCCAGCACCAGCTCTTGCGACGGGAATACCTCCTGCCCGGCCCCCAGGCGCACCTGCGCCTCAACCGTTAGCATCACCCACGTCTGACCACTCAGCCCTTGTTCGAGCAGCGCCGCAAGAGAGGCTATTGCGTCATCGTCCTGAGAAAATTCACGTAATGAATAATTGTGACTATTAAATACCCACGTCTGCTCTTGTGCGCTCACGCTAACCTGAACCTGCTCAGCACCGATGCGGTTGCGCCACAGGAATCGTCCATTTGCGAGGTTAGCCGCATAGCGACGAGCCAGTTCCGCGAAACCGTGCTCGCTGATATAGCCCTCGATCGTCTGCTGAATCGCATTCTGATAGGCCATATCATTGCAGACCGATGGCGTCGCTAAGTTCCCTAGTACGCGCAGGGTAAATAGCACTTTTAAGGTGTCGGCATCAGCGGGTAATGCCGCCGTGTCCACCCGTTGCAGATTCGCTTTTTGGATCTCGGCATCCAGTTTTGTCGAATCACTGGCGATTGCGTTTTTGAGGCGGTTCGAGATGGTTCCACGAACCGCTTTTTCCTGAATTTCGATCGGTTGCCAGTTATCGCCCAGCCAGTTTCCCGCATACATCATCGCATCAGAGGTGGCGAGCTTGCGTTCAAATGCCAGTACGGAAGCCGTTTTTATAGAGACAGGAGCCTTTGCCATCGTTATGTCCTTATTCTAAATCGTCATCTTCGTTAAATGTTAAATCATCATCAGCAACAGACATTGCAGAGCAGTAGTAGCCTGTATCGCTCGTGCGGTAGCGCCAGATAAGCGGCTGAAGGTCAGCTATACGATGTAACCCTCGCCATTCGCCAACGCCATAAACGGCCTCGGTAAAGGCGAACGGCGTTGTGCTATCGCGAACGTTAGCCACTTCCCCCGGCTCGTATAGCCGGGAAATACGTTGATATCCGCACATCAGCGGTACCAGATAGCCCGGCTTCGGTTTCGACTGATACTCCCAGCTCACGCTATCCTCCGGTCCCTGCTGAACGGCCTGATATTTGATCGCCGCAAAGTCCAGCCAGGCATCCAGTAAACTGCTTTCCGGACTCAGCTGCTGCAGCTGGCGATAATGCTCCATCAGCCACTCGCTGCGATCGCAGAGTGCAAAGCCCGGCATCAGACGCCAGAGGAGCTGACGCAGCTTTCTTTCATCATCAGGCGCGTTAAATATCTGTGGCTCGCCCATACTCACGATACTCCCGCCTGCCAGTTTGTGGCTCTGGCAGAGCGTAAGCAGAGACGAACAGAGCGCCGCTTTGCCATATTCGCCGTTGATGATTTCGCCCTGGCATTCAACAAGCAAAGAGACGGTGAGATGCATTCGCCCCTCTTCGTTAAAGGGAGCCGTTTTCCCCTCTTTCGTCAGCGGATTGCGGGTCAGCGCAAATTGATAGTCGCGACCGGAGGAATAGGCCTGAATATGATGCTCATGGCTAATCACCGCGCAGCCGGTGAAAGAGATGCCAGAGTCACTCACCCGGCGGGAAAGCGCGTGAACATACCCTAAAAAATGGGTAATAGCGGGGAATCCCCAGGTTAACCCGGCCACCGCGTTCGCATTTTCGATGCGAATATAGGGCAATAAAAGCAGATAGCTCATTTCAGCGCCTCCCGCACAATGGCATCCATTTCTCGCATCCGTTGACTAAACAGACGCTGAGTGCGCCACTCACGTCGTTCCGAGATACCCACATCAAGGCGCGCCTTGTTCAGGCGATAGTTCAGCCAGCGTGAGAAGTCATCGGCGATATTGCGCTGCCAGGCACCTTTTTCACGCTCAGAGCGAAATGTCTCGTCTGTTTTGCTACGCCAGGGGTCGAGCCAAAGCTGCTGATGGAGAGGCAAATCCGGGCTGTTAAGCGTCCATCCCTGCCACGCTTCCTGCTGGTACGTCGCTGCCTGAAGAAACAGCAAATCAATCAGTTCATCGACATATCCCGCCCGCACTCTGCGAATATGGCGGTTATTTTTATCAGTCTTCTCTTTAAGCAGAGAAACCATCCGGGAAACAGTGCCGGTTGCCGCTCGGTTAAACTCTCCACGCAGCGCAAAGAGACTAGCCAGATTTTGCGGCGCCTTATCCAGCATTGTCCATTTTGGCGGCTGCGACGGCAGGAGCCAGATACGCCCACCGCGCGAGCTGTTTAACGCCGAAATATTCTGTGGTTTAGTGCCGCCAAAATGCATTTCGGCAACATTCGGATAGCGCACATCGGGCTGCGCATGCCATTTGCCCGTCCGGTGGGCCTCACGTACCGCTTTTGCCTCTTCGCCAAACCGCGCTGCCACCATTTTTTCATGCATCGCCTGGGCCAGCGAGGTAGCAAATAGCGGAGATAGCAGGTGATAGCCGCCATCGACTGGAAAGTAAATCTGTTTGGCAAGCTTATGCGAGGCGGGTTGAGCAGGCGTTAACGCCTGAGAGAATCCTTCAATCCACAGCGCCAGCTGGGCGCCATTTTCGGCAAAGGCCTTCAGCGGGCTACGATCGCCGCGTTTCAGACAGGCCAGCAGCGAATCGCCGCCCACTTCGGTTTGCAGAAGTTTTGCCACGTCCAGAGCAGCCGCGTTGCCCACTGCATCCGCCGCCACGTTAGCCAGCACTGCTGTACTTAAATAGCCCTCATCGCCCGCCGTTTCGCGGTAAATGCTGCTGCTTTTTGAGTCACCGTGAGTAAACTTCGCCGCATGAGTGACAAGGCTGATTTGCCCCGCTCGCCTTGCTGCATCCGTCAGCCAGTTGCATGGCTGATACTTCACTTCGAGATCCTGGCGCTCCTGCGCGATAGCGCCGGCATCCTCGCCTTGGGCCAGCCGCTTCTCCGCCTCTTTTTCAAAGGCTTCTAATTTTGGCTGCCTCCGTGAAGCGATGTAGTCAGTGATAAAGTGAGCCAGTGCTTCGGTTATCATAACTGCTCCTGACATTGTTAATGTATCTCCCTGTAAACACCCAACCGTGGGTGGTAACTCCAGTCGCTGGTTGCATCCTCCTGACTATTTTCCGGTACTCGAATTTCGCCAAATACGGCTCCCACGCGGTCGATTTCAATTCCCAGCGCTTCCGCCTGCCCCAACATCGCGTGCTGATAATCCACGGTCCCCCAGCAGGTGACTCCGTCAGCAAACGCCAGCGACTGCGGCTTAAAATTACCTGACGGTTTGACGCTTCCGTCTTCGGTATAAAAAGCAAAACAGGGCTTGCTATCTTCATCATTCATATAAAGGAAATAGGATTTCTCAGGCTGCGACTGACGGAACGGCGTTTTGCGCTGCATCCAGCCGCTCCAGCTAAGAGAGCGCCGCCACCAGTCAGCAGCAATCAACTGCTTGCTCTTGCTGTTGAGTAATGCCATCTGAAGCCGCATATGCTCCAGCGCAGCCAGCTTATTGTCGCCCTTAGCCGGCAAAATCCGCGGTAGCGCATTGATGGTCTGGTAATCCTGCAGCGGCAGTAGCTTAAGCAAGTTGTGATCGGGTAAAGGATTGGCGCGATCTTCAAATCCGGGTTTGCAGAAGACCGGGGATTGTTTTCGTAACGCCCGAATATTATGGCTAAGGATCGCCAGATTCTCGCTCTCGGGAAGCTGCCGACGATGGCGCTGGATGCGGCCTGCAAACTGAATGATAGAGCGCATCGAGCTGGGTTCAATAATGCCCCAACTGGCATCCCAGTCACGTCCGACCTCCATGACGGAAGTACCGAGCACTACGAAAAGATGATGCTTTTCCGGACGACCGTGAAGCGCTTTTTCAATATCCGAATGCTGCCAGAGCCTGGCGGGCTGATGACGCATAAATGCTTCGTCCAGGCACGCTTCAATGGCTGAACGAACCATCAGCGGATGTCGACTGTGGTAAACGCAATAATGAATACAGACGTCTTGCGGAGAAGGTATCGCGAATAGCGTTTTCGCAACGGCGACCAGCGGATCGATATTGGCAAATCTCACCAGCCCCAGCGACACGGTTTTACCGCTGCTGTGAGACTCTTTATGCGCCTGATGCAGCGCCAGCATTTGCGTATGAACGGTTTGCGCAACCCGGCTAATGATATCCTCCACCGTTGCGGGCTCTGCGGATAGAGAAGCGATGCGACCAAAATGCAGCCTGGGTTTCTCCGCCAGCATTTTTGCTCGCCGCTCGATAAACAGGTTGTGCGCATGACGGAAAGAGAGGCCGTCAGCAATCTGCTCAGCGCGGGTATCTTTCTCATCAAACCAGGCGCAGCAGATATTGACAGGTCTGCCGCTGACACCACAGGACGCCTGCCATATTTTTCGCCCTGCCAGATAGGCCGCAAACAGCGCCTGGATAAGATCCGGCGGAAGCGTCGCGGACGAGAGCAGAACGCGGCTTCCCAGCATCCCGGCCCAGTTCACCAGGCGGCATACTGCATGAAGATCGTTGATATCAAAGTCATCCGGCTCATCCAGCACCAGATCGCTGGTTAATAGCCGCAGCATGGCCGGCAGCTGCTTCCCACCACGCACGCCCTCCGTAGCAGGGATAAGATGGTCAATGGTGGCAACCAGTACGGGTGCGCTAACCAGAGCAGAGAGTTTTCCATCCGCGCTTAACCATTTTTCCAGAATCCCTGCCTGCACACTACCTGCATAATGAACATAGTGCAGTTCATCAGATAAACTCTCCGCTGAGATGCTGTCCCTGTCAGGATCGGTTCCTTTCGACTGCTGCCACAGTTGTCTTACCGCACCAGAACCAAACAAT
>NZ_VOJB01000034.1:0-5880 GCF_007910085.1 Klebsiella sp. ME-303
AAGATCAAACGCTGAGGGCAAGTCTGACAACAGCAGGCCTTTAAGGGCCTGTTGAACAGAAGTGATACTTGAGCCGTCAATTTCTATAACTCCAGCCAATGAATTAGCTTTAAAGCCACAACGTATGAGCAAGGCTGTAATCGTATTGACAACCTTATCTCCCATCCATGGGAGTATGTAACAGTATTGGCCGCTCGTAAGAAAATACTCATTTTGCAGGTTATAACTCTGGAAGTTACGACTGCCTTCCGCAAATAGGCTTCTGGCGGCAGAATCGGCATAATCTACTCTCTCGCTACCTATTGCTATGCGGTAATCACCTTCCCTATAGATAGCGAGCATTTCCTGACGAACGGCATCATGAACAGACATTCCCCCTCCACTAAATTGTGGTGGCTGACCGCCTTTGGTCGCCTCTACATAGATAACTTTTTTCTCTGTCTCGATCTCTGTCACTCTCCAGCGCCGCCCACCGAAGATGATGTGTTGATCTGGTAGCAGTGGGGAGTCCACAGGCACTGTTCCAAGGGTTCTGTTTCCGGTGACAATGCGGAACTCTTCTGGTGTGTTGAACACGGCATAAAACGTGTAATGGTTAGTCAGTTTCTCCCCCTCTGCCCCAACAACCATTTCTCCACTAGCGAGTTGAGTGAGCAGGCCACATGCCCCCATATGTTTAAGCAGGCTTTTGAAATCGCCTATATCCACATTACGGAACGGGCCTGTTTGACATAGCTGTGACCAGAGTTGATCGGCACGAACTCCGCCCCATTGCGCGGTAATTGCAAGAATCTGGTGTAGCAGCGTGGAGTAATGCATCTGCTGGGAATCGGCAGGCTCAAACCATTGTTTAGAGATCATCAATCTGATCATTGCCATCGACTGGACCAAATGCAGCCGTAGGTGGTCAACGATACTGCTAGTCACAGTGAGTTCATTTTCTGTAATTAGCATTCTTAGAACTGATGGGCAGTCGCGCCGCCCAGAACGTCCCATACGCTGACGCAGACTGGAAACAGTATGCGGAGGCGTAACTTGGATAACCGACTTAACCTTACCGATATCAATTCCCAACTCAAGCGTCATTGTACAAACAGCTGTTGTGGGCAAATTTCCTTTCTGAAGACGAGTTTCAAGCGCTTCCCGCAATTCCTTGGCAAGGGAACCATGGTGGGGAAAGAATTCATTGGGAACAATATGTTCCTCACACATGTCGCTCAGCGTGGCAGCAATGCTTTCAGTCCGCTTTCGACTGTTTGCAAAGACCAAATGAGAATCGCCACGGCAAAGTCTAAAAATGTCAGCGCAAACGTCATGTTCAGCTGAACTCTGAAGTTCTTCTTCTTTTTGGAGCACTCGCTCCAGATAACCTTTGACCTGTACCTGAAGAGTGGCCTCGCTCTTACTATCTGTAACAGTTACGCAGGGTAGTCGTTTGTCCGGGCGCAAAAGTTCGGGCACTTTCTCCAGTTCCCCCAGCGTGGCACTCAACGCAACGCGGGGAATTGGATTTATCTGGCGTCCTAGCACATGGTCAATTCTATTGAGCAGAGAAAGCAGCTGTACACCACGCTCTGAGCCAATGAAAGCATGAAACTCATCAATAACGATGTATGCGACTGACGAAAACGCCTGTTTGAGCCAGCCCATTGAATTTATGAGCAAAGACTCAAGTGACTCAGGTGTAATCAGTAAAATGCCAGCAGGGTTTGTCCGAGCCTTCTTCTTTTTGCTTTGTGGTACATCCCCGTGCCAAGGAGTCACTGGCATTTCCAATGCATCTCCAAGGCTCTCAAGACGACGGTACTGATCGTTAATCAATGCCTTCAACGGACTGATATAGACGATGCCAAATCCATTAGTGAGATCTGCAACTGCCGAACAGGCAGGAAGAAAGAAAGCCTCTGTTTTACCCGCTGCTGTGCCTGCACTGATTAGCACGTCTCGATCACGGGCTAAAATTGCCGGGATAGAACTCTCCTGCAAGGGCCTTAATGTTGACCACCCCTGCTTGTAAATCCACTTACGGACGCGGGGATCGAGACTATCATAGGCACTGCTCATAATTTGAAGTTCGCCAGTCCGTCATCGTCATCGCTTTCCTCTATAATGGCGTCATCCATTTCGCTGGGCCTGTCCTCTTCAATCGCCACACCCTCGATTAGTGTTTGCCAGTTCATCGTTCTGTTTTGTTCCAGCACAGCCAGCATGTCCAGGAAACCTTTTATGGTATTACGGGGGGTACGGAAGTAAGCGTCTCCAATGGTTTTACTACAGTGATGCAGAAATCCAGTCAGTGCCTCATCTGGAACCAGATAATTCTCTGGATCTCCGCCTGCATAAACATGACGAAGATTTCTCAGTAAAATATACAGTTCCTCAGGGGTGAGGCTGGCAAGATGCAAAGTGGGAGACGAGTAGTCAATCACTCCTGCTTTTTGCGCGAACCGATTTTCCGCCAGACGTGATTGGAGCGCCTCATAGCTGTAAAGACCTTTGCGCGGATCGAAAAGGAACTCTGGCGTCCCCCCGAGGATAAAACCAATATTCTCGGCTGAGCCTTGCAGGCAGTCATTCAGGATCCGCAAAATCTGTTCGTAGTTCGCTGTTCTTGCTTGCGTATTATTCAGTTTAAAGAGGTTCACCATTTCGTCGAGGCTGACCAAAAGACCGGCATAGCCTGCCTGGCGGACAAAAAGGCTCATCAGCTTTAAAGAGTCATAGAATGAAGCGTCTGAGATAATAGTCCGAACGTCGAGATCGTTACGGGCATCAGTTTTAGTGGTGTACTCTCCCCGCAACCAGCGAATAGCATTGGATTTTAGTGTTTCGTTATCCTGCTCATGCCCGCGCCAGAATGAATCAATGACCTTCGCAAAGTCATATCCGCCGACCATATCTGATAGTGCTGCCAGGCGTTTATGAATAACTGATGAAACCTCGGAGCCGTCCTTGTCAGCTTCCTTCCTTGCCTCCGTAACGAATCTTTCAACAACGCTAAGTAACGCATTACCATCCGGCTTGTTTCTGGTGGACATGTTTTTCATAAGCTCAGAATAGAGATTACGAGCCTGACCTCCCGATGAGTGAATGCGTCTGTCAGGAGAAAGGTCTGCACTGATTGACACCAGCTTCTTCTCTAGCGCAATAGAGCGCACAACACTCAGAAAGAACGTTTTACCAGAACCATATTCACCGATGATAAGTCTGAAGCTTGCACCACCGTCAGCAATCCTCTCAATATCCTGGTGGAGAGCGGTGATCTCATTCACGCGGCCAACCTGGATATGCTGAATGCCTATCCTTGGCGTTACACCTGACTTAAGTGACTGAATAATAGCGTCGCGTTCTTTCACTCTTATACGTGTTACAGACATTCACTATCCCTCTAATTCTTTGGCAATTTCCAGGTCAACCCAGATATCATCATCGGCATCGTCCAGTACCGGAGCATCAACCACCGCATAGGACCAGTCATTAATCACCTCAAGCGCACCGCCGAGCATCAAATTCAAATTTCCGCACAATTCTGTCGCCTCTTTCCGGGACCACTGTTCTTTCTCCAGCAAACTGCGATAAAGCTGGCTATGTGCGGAGTCTAGCCCCCCCGCCTCCGTTAATGAGGCTGGAGCGCTTTCTGGCTCTTCCGGTTCTTCTTCGGTGAAAATTGTGTTCAGCAATTTACGAACATCATCCGTGGCAGATTCGTGGCGGGCAAGTACATTAGCATCCAGTGTGAACCCTACTGCTGGCTGATCAGTTGGTACAGACGAGACGAGATCATGTTCAGTTGCGGAATGCTGATGGATATTGCTCGAGACAGATGAGGGATCCAGCCCCAAAATTGAATAAATCTTCTCAAGCTGTTTGATTTCGGCAGGCGCTATTGTCCTATCCGAACAGGCAACACTAACGATAACTTTACCCACAGCAGCTTTTTCCGCGGCCCCCATCAACTCAATCCTGCTTTTCATTCCTGTCATATTGGCTGGGGTATGAAGTTGCCACGTTAAATACGCATGTAGAGAGCATTTTTCATCATCGGTGAAGCCAGTATTGTTGTTGATGGCATTCTCAAGCACTTTCTGTTCAGCTTGATCAAGAGAATCGTCAATCAAGGCGACCATCGCCCCTAATCTGAGCGTCATTACTGCTGAGATAAATTCAGAAGAAGGTGAGAAGCGCCCACCTTCGGCGGCAGGGAATAGAACAAGTGTCCCATCAACATCCGCCTTCACATGGTGATAATACGGGTCAGGTGCCAGACCGTAACCCATCTTCAGAGCAAAGGCCTGCATCAAATCGGCCTCTTTTTTATTGATTTTATTGGGGCAACTGGCATTCATATGTGCCCAAAAATCAGCAACTGAGACTAACCCCTCCTTGACGAGGATCGCCTCATCAGCCCAGCGTTTGAATGAGCTTAATATTTTTTCTGCGCTTTCATTAACGATCTCTGAAGGGAGCAACATAATTGCAGCCGTATCATTGACTGACGTACCTTTCCTACCTAGGTAGCGACTATAAGCATCAAGTTCATCCGTACATATGTCGGCAAGAGCCATAATTTTCTGGACAGGGCTCTTCAACGCACTTGGATCAGGCAGGTCGGGAACAGGGAGTCGAACACCTCGCAAACTAGGACTTGCTGGTGTGTAATCTAACCTTAGGCGCGTTTTATTCGCCTTAACGACCATCCCTTCACCATATTTGAGGGTGTAACGCCGTTTGAAAAGCGCAGCAAACTCTTTAGCACAGCGGCGAGCCGGGGTACGCAGCGAATACTCGGTGTGGTTTATTACCCAGTTCAACGCCAGTTCAGCTGATACAGGAACTCCTTCATGTACAGTTTTTGCCAGAGCCAGCTTAAATTGCATGCTGTTGCTGAAACCTGAATTGCTATCGAGCTCAGTGGCTAAGCCCATGTTCGGGCGCAGAATAGACATGGCTTCGAGTAACTGGGCCGAATATCCACGGAATGAGCGGTTCTCAATGAATACGGATCTTAACCGAGCTACTTCATTGAACAGATTACGGAACTCAGCATCAGGGAATTTTGGGTCAGTGGAATCTATGAGCGCTTTTCTTTCCAGGCCGTAGAGGTAGATAAAAACATAGCCGATAGGACACGATGGATCAGACCTATCGCTGGCGAGCCAACTGACATACGCACCGCGTGCTTCTGGGGAAAGAGAGGAAAAACTGGGCCAGTATCCTAATGAACTGTCCTCGTAAAGATAAGAAGTAGGTTTTATCTTACATGTGTCATCAATTAATGATGCCTCATTTCCATCGTCATAATAGCCGCCTGATTCCAGACCGGAGGGCTTCATACGTTGCCCCAAGTAAATGTGGCCACCGCTAATTGCTACACCAGCTACAGTTATCATCTCACCCGGAAGTATCCATCGAGCTAGTGCGCCTGCTGACTTTGAGGTGTTCCGGTAATGATTGGTTGCCACCCGAAGTTCAACACCCCGGCCACCGCTCAATGTAAAAGTTGCAAGGTTATCGTCTTCACTATCATCGTTTCGCACAACCGCCTCTTTTTTCTTGATGTCAGCGAGCCATTCTTTTGGCGGTGCTTTCACGGGGCTTGAAGCATAAGACTTTGGAGATTTACGTTTTTTCTTTCTAAAAAACAACAAGTAAATTACTAAAATCGCCGCCAGAAACTTCAATAACTCCATGATATATAACCTTAAAATCATCCTCCATTCACATTTGAAATGTGGTAGGGAATGCATGGCAAGTGGATTAATCTCAAAATAATACGTCTAAATCGCTATGGTTAAAAGCAAATCGCAATTAAAATTAACTAATTGATTTAAATGACAAAAATCATTGAATAATTTACTTCACCAGAAGTGAATTTTTAAG
>NZ_VOJB01000035.1:0-8499 GCF_007910085.1 Klebsiella sp. ME-303
CGATGAGCCAAGTGGCAGCAGCGGTTGGCATTGCCCCGTGATCGCCACTCCTTACCACTCACCTAACTTATTGACCATCATGCAACTAATTGTTTTCATTGACCAATTTACATAAATTTTTTTTGTTTTCTGCGCCCCGCTCACGCTCCCGCCAGCCGGTCTACCATCAGTCGAATCGCTTCTCTCGATAGCGGCGCTCTGTCGGTCACGAAGTGCAGCGTCATCCCCTCGATAAAGGCGTCAAGCCCGCGGGCCGTGGCCGGTTCAAACCACTGCTCAAGGGTCCGCTGGCTGCGCAGCATCCAGTTCTGCATGACCGCTTTTAAATTCGGCTGGCTGCTGCAAAAAGCATACAGCTGATACATCAGCTCCATATTGCGCGCGGTGGTCACCTGGGCGCTAAAAATCAGCTCCGCAATGGCGTCACAGGCCTCTTCGCGGCTATGCACATCGGCAAAAAACTGCTGATACTGCGCCGACATCTGGCCGGTAAACAGGCTGAACGCCTCTTCGACCAGCGCCTCAATGCCGCTGAAATAGTAGGTCAGCGAGCCCAGCGGCACGCCCGCGCAGGTGGCGATTTTCCGGTGCGTGACCGCGTGGATACCGTGTATCGCGATCGTGTCCAGCGTCGCCTGCAAAATCCGCTCCCGCCGCTGCGGGTCGTTTGGTCGACGGGCCATCCCCTTTTCCTCTTTCATTAAAACAGATGCTGAATCCCACGGCGTACGCGTCAAATATGCCTCAGGCTGAATCGAATCATAGAGGTCAATAAAAAAGCATTCCGCGGCAGCCTGCCTGGATGTACAAATGTACACAACCTTGCTACTGTTGTCTGCATCTCTTCACTCTCGGGCATTTACGGATGACAGCGCAAACCTCCCGCAGAGCCCTCCAGCTAAGGCTGTGGGCGCTCTTCATGTTCTTTTTTATCCCCGGATTACTCATGGCCTCATGGGCGACCCGCACGCCGGCGATTCGCGATCTGCTCGCGCTATCGACGGCGGAAATGGGGATTGTATTATTTGGACTATCAATAGGTTCGATGAGCGGCATCCTCTGCTCAGCGTGGCTGGTCAATCGATTCGGCACCCGTAAAGTGATTCGCGCCACCATGTCCTGCGCGGTGGTCGGCATGCTGGTGCTCAGCGCCGCGCTATGGTTTACCTCGGCGGTGCTGTTTGCTATCGGCTTAGCCATCTTCGGCGCCAGCTTTGGCTCCGCGGAAGTGGCCATTAACGTCGAAGGCGCCGCCGTTGAACGTGAGATGAATAAAACCGTCCTGCCGATGATGCATGGTTTCTACAGCTTCGGTACGCTCGTCGGCGCCGGGATTGGTATGGCGGTAACCGGCTTCGGCCTGCCCGCCGCGCCGCACATCCTGCTGGCGGCGCTGGTGGCCGTCGCCCCCATTGCTATCGCCATTCGCGCGATCCCTGAAGGCACCGGCAAAAATGCGGCGGAAGCGGCGCGCCATGAAGGCAAAGGCCTGCCGATATGGCGCGATGCCCAGCTGCTGCTGATTGGCGCGATCGTCCTGGCCATGGCCTTTGCTGAAGGCTCCGCCAACGACTGGCTGCCGCTGCTGATGGTTGACGGCCACGGCTTCAGCCCAACCTCCGGCTCGCTGATTTACGCAGGCTTCACCCTCGGCATGACCCTTGGCCGCTTTACCGGCGGCTGGTTTATTGACCGCTACAGCCGGGTGACGGTGGTTCGCGCCAGCGCGGTAATGGGCGCCCTGGGCATTGGCCTGATTATTTTCGTCGATAACCCGTGGGTCGCCGGTCTCTCCGTACTATTATGGGGTCTCGGCGCGTCGCTGGGCTTCCCGCTGACCATTTCTGCCGCCAGCGACACCGGCCCCGATGCGCCGAAGCGCGTCAGCGTGGTGGCGATTACCGGCTACCTCGCCTTCCTCGTCGGGCCGCCGCTGCTGGGCTTTCTCGGCGAACACTTCGGCCTGCGCAGCGCCATGATGGTGGTGCTGGCACTCGTGCTGGTCGCGGCCATCGTCGCTCGCGCGGTAGCGAAGCCACAATCTGAACCCGTGATGGAGAACAGTTAATGAGCATCAAAATGATTGCGGTAGACATGGACGGCACTTTTCTGAGCGATGCCAAAACCTATAACCGTCAGCGCTTCCTCGCCCAGTATCAACGGATGCGCGAGCAGGGCATCCGCTTCGTCGTCGCCAGCGGCAACCAGTATTACCAGCTTATCTCCTTCTTCCCGGAGGTAGCGCACGAGATCGCCTTTGTCGCCGAAAACGGCGGCTGGGTGGTCAGCGCCGGAGAAGATGTATTTAACTGCCGGATGCCGCAGGAGCATTTCAATACCGTCATCGATCATCTCCAGACGCTGACCAACATTGAAATTATCGCCTGCGGTAAGCGCAGCGCTTATACCCTCAACCGCTATAACGATGCGCTGAAAGCGGTCGCGGCAAAGTACTATCATCGC
The DNA here is from genome assembly GCF_007910085.1 of Klebsiella sp. ME-303. Classification (NCBI taxonomy): domain Bacteria; kingdom Pseudomonadati; phylum Pseudomonadota; class Gammaproteobacteria; order Enterobacterales; family Enterobacteriaceae; genus Klebsiella; species Klebsiella sp. ME-303. The sequence continues at coordinate 2,464 of NZ_VOJB01000035.1, forward strand.
CTCGAACTGGTCGACGATTTTAATCATATTGCTGATGATGAGATTCTGAAGTTCGGTCTCAACGTCCCGGACCAGCTGATCCCTGAGATACAGCCGAAGCTGCACGCTGCGCTTGGCGATATGGTGACCGCGGTCGCTACCGGCTACGGCAGCATTGACCTGATTATTCCTGGGGTACACAAAGCTAACGGACTGCGCATCCTGCAGGAGCGCTGGGGGATCGACAATCATGAAGTGGTCGCCTTTGGCGATAGCGGCAACGATATTGAAATGCTGCAGCATGCCGGATTCGGTTACGCGATGGCCAACGCCGCCGCGCCGGTGAAGGCCGTTGCTGGCTATCGTGCGCCGCACAATAACGAAGAAGGCGTACTGCATATTATTGATAAAGTGCTTAATCGCGAAGCGCCGTTCGCCTGAGGGCGCGCCTGCTGCGGCGCGTAACGTCGCAGCAGGGCATGTGAAGATTACTGCGGTTCGAGGGAGCTGCCTACGCGTTTATCCTTCAGAAAGTAGACCGTCATCGCCAGCCAGAGCACCCCGCTCAGCAGGTTGAGCAAGCTGAAGAGTCCGCTGCCGCCAGCCTCATAGGCGTGCTTGCTCACTTCGATACCCACGGTAAAGATCAGCATTTGCAGCATCCCCATCGCCGCCGACACCGTTCCCTTGCTCATCTCGCTGGCAAACAGCGTCAGGCGCACCAGCCCGGCGTTGGCGAGCCCAATGCCGAAGGCGTAAACGCTCAGCCCGGCGGTCATCCACAGATACGCGTGGGTTGACGCCACCGTCGCGATGGCGGAGATCAGCAGGCCGATCATAATTGGCCAGCCGCCGAGAATAATCAGCGAACGCACCGTCTTGCGGGAAGTCTGGCGCGCCAGCACCAGGTTACCGGCAATCAGCGCGCCAAATATCGGCACCTGCAGCAGACCATACTCGTAGCTGGTCGCCTGCTCGCCGCTAATGATGATCACCGGCGATTGGGCAATCCACGCCAGCAGCGGCAGGCTGACAAAACCGGTGGCCAGCGCGCCGGCGACAAAGCGCAGGTTTTTCAGCACTTCACGATAATCACGCCCCAGCTCTTTAACCGATAGCTTCTCGCCAATGCGGGTGGCGGTTTCCGGCATCGCCTTCTGTAGCCCAAAAAAGGCGATAGCGGCCAGCACGGCAAACAGGACAAACATCATCTCCCACGGCAGGAGATGAACCCAGGCCGCGCCCACCAGCGGCCCAAGCAGCGGCGCAATCAGCGCGACGTTGGCCATCAGCGCCGTGATCTTGATGCACACCGCCTCTTCAAAAGACTCCTGTATCGCCGCATAGCCAACCGCACCGATAAAGCACAGGCTGATGCCCTGCAAAAAGCGCAGCAGCGTGAACTGCTCAATCGTCTGCGCCAGCAGCGTCGCCAGGCAGGTCACGATAAACCATACCACCCCGGTCAGCATGACCGGACGGCGGCCGATGCGATCCGAAAGCGGCCCCAACAGCCACTGCAAAAACATACCGCCGGCCAGATAGGCGGTCATTGAGGTCGGAACCCACTCATTGCCCACGCCAAACTCTTCCACCACCGAGAGCATTCCCGGCTGGATCATGTCATTGCCGATATAGGTGGCGAATTCGTATAACACCAGGCACAGCGGAAAGAGCAGCGCCTGACGTCCGAGGCGTTTGCCTGAAAGCGAAGAATTGTGCATGAAATCTCTTATTTAAATAAAACCGCGCAAAGTTTAATGAAAGTCGTGCCGGGGAGATAGTGAATTGTGAGCGATGAAGAGAAATATCGCCACGCAGAGACCGCGTCGCCATCACCGAATGAAAATCCCACTGTATATATTTCGTTTATGTTTCAATTAGATTACAGGCTATATACTCCTTTACTCAGTCTGTTAACGAAGCCACATACGCACTTTCATTCATAACAAACTGATAATTAAGACAATACTGCTTTACCTTATCGCCACCGTTTTTTAAGGTGGGCGGCTTGTTGCTAACGGACCCAAGAGCCTGGATGTATGCTGGAAAATATTAACTACTCGCTGTTTGCATTCCTCAATGCCACCCCCGCGTCGCCGTGGTGGGCAATTGAAATCGCGACGTTTATCGCCAAAGACCTGATTATTATTGTGCCATTATTGGTGTTCGCCTTATGGCTTTGGGGGCCAAACCAGCGTCAGCTAGTATTTAAGGTGATGATGGCGCTCGCGATTAGCCTCACGCTTTCATGGATATTCGGCGTGTTTTTTCCGCATGAACGTCCGTTTGCCGCCGGTGTGGGCTATAACTTCCTGCATCATTCACCCAATAACTCCTTCCCAAGCAATCACGGTACTATTTGCTTTACCTTTGCGCTGGCCTTTATGTTCTGGCACCGCCTGTGGTCGGGCGCGCTGCTTATCGCCGTTGCCTGCGCGATTGCCTGGTCCCGGGTCTATCTCGGCGTTCACTGGCCGATGGACATGCTGGGCGGGCTGCTCACCGCGATGATCGCCTGCCTTAGCGCCCAACTGCTGTGGCAAAGCGGCGGAAAAACCCTCTATCAGCATCTGCAGCGGCTGTACCGCCTGTTCTTTTCGCTGCCGATTCGCAAAGGCTGGGTGCGCGAATAGACGTTCCTGACCAGCCGGTAAAGTTGCGGCAGCGCCCGATTCCTGCGCGTGACTAAGCCTCTTCCGGCAGGTAAAATCGCCGCTGACGCCCTGTCAATGCAGGGCGCTTTCAGCTTAGAGGGAATATGGAAACTCGTCGTGACGAACGCATCAGCCAGCTTATTCAGGCACTCAAGCGCAGTGATAAACTCCATCTAAAAGAAGCGGCCACCCTGCTTGGCGTGTCAGAGATGACCATTCGTCGCGACCTCAACGGCCACAGCGGTCCGGTCGTGTTGCTGGGCGGCTATATCGTTCTGGAGCCGCGCAGCGCAACGCACTATCTGCTGAGCGATCAGAAAACGCGCCTTGTGGATGAAAAACGCCGCGCCGCCCGCCATGCGGCAAAGCTGCTTGAGCCCCACCAGATGGCCTTTTTTGACTGCGGGACCACCACGCCGTGGATCATCGACGCCATCGATAGCGCCCTGCCCTTTACCGGCGTCTGCTATTCGCTCAATACCTTTCTTTCCTTACAGGAAAAGCCCCAGTGCCGCGCAATTTTGTGCGGCGGCGAGTTCCACGCCAGCAACGCCATTTTTAAACCGCTAAGCCTGCAGGATACGCTGAGCCATCTGTGCCCGGACATCGCGTTTTATTCCGCCGCGGGCGTCGATTGCGAGCAGGGCGCGACCTGTTTTAACCTGGAAGAGCTGCCGGTCAAACACTGGGCGATGAAAAGCGCTCGCTACCACGTGCTGGTTGTCGATCACAGTAAATTCGGCAAAGTCCGGCCGGCGCGGATGGGGGATTTATCGCAGTTTGACGTAATAGCCAGCGACGTGTGTCCGGATGACGATCTGCTCGCGCTGGCGAAGGAAAAACAAATTTCACTGCTTTACTAACCGCGCCCCGCAGGGCGCGGCCTGCATTTTAAGAGAACCAACCGCCGAACCAGCCGTGCAGTTTCATCAGCACGAAATCGATCATCCGGCTAAAGAAACCGCCTTCGTTTACCGCTTCCATTACAATCAGCTGCCGCTGCTCAATGGTTTTATCATTCAGTTTAAAGTCGATGGTGCCGACAACCTGCCCTTTGGTCAGCGGCGCGGTCAGCTGTGCATCATTCAGGGTGTAGCTGGCCTTGAGGTTTTTCAGCTGGCCTTTCGGCAGCGTGATGGAACCCGCCTCGCCCGCCCCCAGCTTCGCTTCACTGCTATCGCCAAACCAGACGCGCTGGGTAATGAAGGTGGCATCGGGTTTAATCGGAGTCACGGTTTCATAGAAGCGGAATCCCCAGGTCAGCAGTTTTTCTGATTCGTTAAAACGGATACGGTCAGTTTTGGTGCCGAGCACGACGGCAATCAGGCGCATATCGTTTTGCGTCGCGGAAGAAACCAGATTGTAGCCCGCCCCGGCGGTGGTCCCGGTTTTCACCCCGTCAGCGTTGAGGTTCGTGCTCCACAGCAGGCGGTTGCGGTTCGGCTGGCGGATTTTGTTGAAGGTGAACTCTTTTTCTTTATGGATCGCATACTCTTCCGGCACGTCATGGATCATCGCTTTGGTGAGCAGCGCCATATCGCGGGCGGTACTGAACTGGCCCGGCGCGTCCAGACCGTGCACGGTCATAAAGGTGGTATTGGTCAGGCCCATTTTCTGCGCATAGCCGTTCATCAGGCTGACAAACGCGTCCTGGCTGCCCGCCACGTAGTCGGCTATCGCGATGCTGGCGTCGTTGCCGGACTGAATGATGACGCCCTTGTTAAGATCTTCTACCGACACCTGCATCCCCGGCTTGAGGAACATAACCGAAGAGCCGCGCAGCGCCGGGTTACCGGTGGCCCACGCATCGCGTCCGATGGTCACCATATCTGTAGACTTAATCTTACCCGCCTTTAACGCCTGGCCGACAACGTAGCTGGTCATGATTTTGGTCAGGCTCGCCGGGTCGAGTTTTTCGTCGGCATTGCCTTCGCTGAGCACTTTGCCGCTGGCATAGTCCATCAGGATCCAGGCTCGCGCGTCAATGGATGGCGCATCGGGGAGTTGTTCCGCAGCCTGCACCGCAGGCGCAACGAGAAGTAAAAGCGCGCAGCCTGCCGCGAGGCCGCGAAGGGAAAAAGCATCATGCGTCATAAGAGCCACCCAAGTATCCTTTCCAAACAAAAATATGCCGCCACACTCGTTCCGCGCCGCAGCAGCCGGTGAGTAAAGCGTACAAATGACCTTAAAGAAACAGCGAGTTGGTAAAGTTTTTAAAGTTTACGCAATAACCTCGTCCGGTGCTGCAAACAGCGCAATTTTTTTGATCGCGGTTGCCTAAATATTAACTTTATTATGGCATGCAAAAAAATAGTTTAGCAAATTCAACGTTCTGCAATTTTTTCAACAACTTAACTTTATTGACTTCTGGTCAAATGTGGACAAATGCGGACATTTGATTGTCCCAAATCGTGCCCCAAACGTTATTCTGCCCCAAAATTTGCCCCAATTTTACCCCCTAAGGGTCTGAGGCAATAACCATTCTCATAGCTTACAAATAACCCACTAAGGGGTTGCAAGTTGACTACTTTGCCAGCAGGTGCTTATGGGCGATTAATGAGATACGTTTCTTGCGCTACTACTGCTCACGGTGACTCCCGGTAAGGATTTTGCAGCCCGGCCTAAGGCAGTGTTGAAAGCAATTAAAGTGACTGGCCGACATTCATACTTTACCCGGTTCGAATGACTCTGAAACACAAAAACATCCTCTGGATACCTTTCCCGTCGCCGAGTTATCATCGCCATCGCCCTAGGTGGAATTTCAACGCGCAGCGCTTTCAGTCTCCCACGCTCTCGTATCAGTATTGAATCATTATCTATGTCATCGTACCGAAGCGCCAACAGCCTACCCGCACTAAGGCTCGTATGGAAAATCAATACCCACAAATCAGCCCAAGTATCTGAGATGCCGGCGAGTTGACTATTTATTATCAAAAATTGCATGAACGTTAACGTTTTCTTACTGCTCACATTTAAACGCGCTTTGCTCTATTATTCGTGAGGTTATTATCTCAGATGTTAATTTCAGGAAACAGTAGTTAACGTGCGGTTAATCACACTCCCCTTCAAACAGGGGTAGTATCCAGCCTCAAGCTGTTGATCGTGTGCATAGCAACTCCGAGCACTTCAACATCTCCAGGCCCCCTTAAGTAAAAACATACCCATGCAACCGGAACTTTAACTTAACTGTTCAGATCAAAAATATCTGGAAATACCAGGAGTTTTCTCAGAAGATATACTCCGCGCAAAGACGCACACAGCAATGATGTTATGAAGTTTTTTCCCCTGAGTGTGCCTGCTCCGGGGATTTTTTTTATCAAACAGGACTTGTATCCTGTCTCAAGTCGTTAATCGCATGGGTTGCGACTCCGAGTACTTCAACGTCTTCCAGCGCCTCACC
>NZ_VOJB01000036.1:0-9122 GCF_007910085.1 Klebsiella sp. ME-303
TCAGGTTTAGCTTACTTATTAGCCAGTTGCTGGCAAAGGCGATCCCAGTCAGAGGAGCCATATTTGAAAAGCCTGCTTTTGAAGCAGGCTTTTTGCTTTTCTGCGTCCTGCGTTAACTTAAAATTGCATCCAGCCTGGCAAGCACTTCATTTACCACAGCGTCTGGTATGCTTTCCAGCCGCTTGCCGTTCCGGGCAGCCATATCAATGGTTCTGGGCTGGTCGCAGCGAATAACGCCCGTTGTTTTTGTCCCTGCCCCTTCCAGTGAAACGGTGAAACCTGCCGTGCGAGCAAAATTTCCACCGCTGGTGATGGGAACAACAACGGGTAACCGGGTCAGCTTGTTAAACGATGCCTTCGATACGATAAGCACCGGACGTTTTCCGCTTTGCTCGTGGCCAGCAATCGGATCCAGTGAAACGAGCCAGATTTCCCCTCTGTCCATCTACAGGATCTCCTTGCCCACCGCAGGAGCATCAATCCATTCCCGATCCTCTTCGCTCATTTCGGCGTGCGGATCGCACTGCGCCAGCAGCTCCTCAAGAGAATAATGAGGCCGTTTCTGGGGTTCAATAATCAGGCAGCCATTATTAATGGTCATGCCGACTTCGCTGTCCGTCGACAGCTCCAGCGTTTTGAGCACGGCGGGAGGAACCGCCAACATGATGGATCCGCCGACCTTTTTCAGGCGAGTGGTATACATAGAGCACCTCCGAATATTATATTTTAATATAACATCTACGGCAGGCGGTGCACAATTATTCATCAGATTCATGGTGATTTCCTTTTCGTAATAAAGCGTGAAGAAAGCCGTTATCCATCGGAGGACAGTACAGGTGGGAACGAAACGCGTAATTAAGAAGGCTGATAATAGAAAACTGTTTTTGCGGTTTAAAGGATTATGGCGGTTCAGGTAAACGGAATGCGAGGCGGCTTCCGGATCGGAGCTGCTTCGGAGGAGCATCAGCGGCAGCGTGAAGGCCAGATTTTTCCAGGTTCGAAGTCGAACGCTTCAGCAATCAATCTTTAGCTGTTGGGCCAGCGGCGGGTAAGCGTACTAGCCAGCATGGAGGGCACCAGGACCTGCCTGTCGCAAAAGCGCTGACAGTAAAGTGCCCCGTTTTTCAGCCCACCTATGATGTCGACAGGATGCCGGTCAGACTGCATCATACTTTGAGATATACCGCATCAATAAACTTCACTCTTCAGGCAGTACATCGCCAGCGCGGGGCTTTCATTTTTGTTGTGAGCTCATCAAAAAACGGCTGAAAATTGAGGAGACTAAAACACTATTCATGATTTTTGAGGCGAAAGCTTGGGGCGTTCCTTTTGTTTCTGCCCGCAACCCTGAAGACAGAGCCAAGGACGAAGATCTCATCGTTATGGCAATTCGTCATATACTGAATGACAAAGCGGGAGCCGACCAAACTGAGGTTCAAAAACGCCAGGCATATCGCCGCCATTTTCGTCAGCGATACCAACCCCGGCGGCTAACGGGAGGATCGGGGCTACAACGGGTTTAGCGGTATTTTGCACCCGTGCAGCCCCGGAACCGGGCAGCGTTAACGGCGCGGGATGGCGACCGGACGATAAAGCCGCAGAAGCGTCAGGCGTATCGACCGTGCAAAATAGCGTGATAAAATCAGTTTTTCATCCCGTCTATTTTCACCCGCCGTTTCACATGCTATTGCTCCAGGATATTTTTATTCATCGACATCACCCATGTTATAAATGTTCTCAGGGGGACCGGGATATGTTTGCGGCTCGGATAGTAAATATTAAAACGATCGGCAGGATAACGATAATCAGACAGTAAGCGGACAAGCCCGCCTTCTTTAATTTTATCCTGAACCAGATTCTCATACACAAAGGCAATACCCAACCCGGATTCCGCAGCCTGTATCATCGCCGCATCGGAATCCATCACCAGATCGCCCTTCACAGCCACTTCCGTTATAACGCTCGTAGCGCTAATAAACTCCCAGCGGTACAGATCCCCACCTGGAAAGCAACGATTAATGCATCTGAAATTAACGAGATCTTTTGGTGAAGAGGGTGCGCCGCATTTTTTTATAAAATCCGCACTCGCCACTGGAATAAGAGATAGCGGTTCGCCAAAGGGTATGGCAATCATATCTTTAGGCACATCTTGCGTATAGCGTATACCCGCATCAAATCCTGAATCTATAATATTAACTTTTCTGTCCGTGGTGAATAACTCAAGTTTAATATCCGGATACTCATTTTTGAACGGTGCGAAGTAACGTTGAAAGAAGAGATCCAGCACAATGCGTGGCAAATTTAGTTTCACCACCCCTTCCGGCTTTGCTCTGTGCTCATTAAGGTTATCAATCACCCGCCTGTAGTCATTGAGCACAGGAGTAACGTCATTCAGAAACTCCTGGCCGATAGCGGTCAGGGAAAGACTGCGCGTAGAACGATTTAAAAGCCTCGCGCCCAGTTTCTCTTCCAGATTATTTATGGCAATAGTTAACGTTGGTGGAGAAATATTCAACTCTTTTGCTGCCTGACGAAAACTTCCATGCTTCACAATAAGAATAAGCATTTCTACATGTTGCAATTCGGGAATATTTTTCATTGTTAACATCCGTAAAATACTGCATTAGAAAGAGATTAATTGTTGTGAGTGGAAAAGGGAAGTATATATTTCAGCACATTGTACGAGTGAGGAAAATAAAATGGAAACACGTTATCTGGGAAAGAACAAATTTCAGGTGTCGGCATTAGGTCTGGGTTGTATGGGAATGAGTTTTGCCTATGGCGGAGCCGAAGAGTCGCAGGCAATTAACACCATTCACGCTGCGGTTGATTTGGGCGTCACCTTCCTTGATACCGCAGAAGTTTATGGCCCATTTGAGAATGAAGTGCTGATCGGAAAAGCAATCAAAGGCGTTCGCGATAAGGTACAGATTGCGACCAAATTTGGTTTCCGCATTCTTCCTGGCGGTCAGGGGCTTGAGCGTATGGCCGGCGTTGACAGCCGTCCTGAACATATCCGCGAAGCGGTAGAAGGCTCCCTAAAACGTCTCAACGTCGAGACTATTGATCTCCTTTATCAGCACCGCGTTGATCCCACCGTCCCCGTTGAAGACGTAGTGGGAACAATGGCAGATCTGGTCAAGGAAGGGAAAATTCTCCATATCGGACTTTCCGAGGTCTCTGCCAATACTTTACGCCGGGCCTGTGAAGTTCATCCGATCGCCGCCGTTCAGACCGAATATTCTCTCTGGACCCGCGAGCCGGAAGAAAACATTCTCAAAACTTGCCGCGAATTAGGGGTAGGATTTGTGCCCTATAGCCCGCTGGGTCGTGGATTCTTAACCGGCAAAATCACCGATCGGTCCGGCTTCGCCGAGGATGATTTTCGGCGCAATCTTCCTCGCTTCCAGCACGATGCCATGCGGAAAAACCAGCAGCTACTCAGCCAGCTGCGGGATGTGGCCGATAAATATCGCTGTACCCTGGCCCAGCTCGCTCTCGCGTGGGTGATGAGTAAAGGCGATGATATTGTCCCCATTCCCGGCGCGCGCCAAATCGCACATTTGCAGGATAATGCCGGCGCAGCCAGCCTGGCTATTTCCGATGTTGATATTAAACTCATCGATCGCATCTTTACCCCTGACAATATTCACGGATTAAGATATACCCAGGGTGATTTTCATTTAATCGATAAGTAACATCCTGCTATAAATTCTCCCGCCTTTCCGGCGGGAGCTAAGGTTTACCGTCTCGCGCACATTTCTCCTCCACCGCGCCAGTTTGCTGGCGCCATGCGGTAACCTCCTCATCAAGCCAGGCCTTAAATAGAACGGCTTCGTTTTTCTGCTCTGCGCCCTGCGATGAAACCAGCCAGTAAGGCCACGGATAAGGGGCGGTGAAAGACGTAAGCTGTACCAGTTCACCCCTGGAGAGCGCATCCTGGACTAAAGAGCGGCGTTCCAGCGCGATACCTTTACCGAGCCGGACTGCCTCCAGCACTAGGTTTGAGTCGTTGATGCACAAACCGCCTGGCACAATCTCTCTTTCAAGCCCCGCGTTGATACACCATGCTTTCCACGACTCCATGGAAAAGATAATGTTGCTCTTCGCTATCTCTGACGGCGTACGGGGGAGCACGCCGCCGTTATAGGTTGGCGCGGCCACAACGATAAGCTGATCGGAGAAAAGGTAATGGCTCTCCGTTCCTTCCCAGTCGCCTTTTCCCATGCGTATAGCCAAATCCGCCCCTTCCTGCTGCATGCTGGTTATCGCCAGGCTCGCCTGTATTCGCAGCGAGATATGGGGGTATTTCTCCCGAAATCGTTCCAGGCGAGGCAACAACCAGTGGCAGCCGAACGAGGGCACCATCGCCAGGGTCAGATCCTGCCGGCGGGGGTTGACCTGCACCAGCCGGGTGGCATCAGCAATATGGTGCAAAGCCTCGCGGACCTGTAAGGCATAGAGCCGCCCTTCTTCATTAATCTGCACGCCGCGGCCGTGACGGATAAACAGCTTGAGGCCGACCATCTCCTCCAGCACTTTAATCTGCTGGCTGATGGCTGAATGCGTAACGTGTAGCTCTTTCGCCGCCAGCGTCACGCTGCCAAGACGCGCCACGGCTTCAAAACTACGTAAACTCGCAATAGGGGGAAAATCCGCCATGTTACCGCTCCCACAACCTGACGCGTAAAACGTGACCCACAATCTGTCAGTAATACTAACCCAACCCGTAAGATACTGAAGATATTCGCCATGACGAATTTATTGTACTGTTTCTTCACCGCCGGCAATGAAGCATTAACCTCAGCCTATTTCACCAGCACAGGAAAACAGGAATCATGATGAAGCTTATTGGCATGATGGATTCGCCTTATGTAAGGCGCGTGGCGATTTCCCTTGAACTCTACGGCGTCGAGTTTGCAAGTCACCCGCTGTCCGTATTCAGCAGCTTTGAAGCCTTTTCCAGGATAAATCCTGCGGTCAAAGCGCCGACGCTGGTGCTGGATAACGGAATTCGCCTGATGGATTCGTCGCTGATACTCTCTTATTTTGAAGCCCAGGCCGCCCCGGGGCGCAAGCTGCTGCCGGTCTCGCCGGACGCGCTGGCAAGGGATCTGCAAACGCTGGGCTTTATTCTCGCCGCGGGTGAAAAGGCGGTACAAAATGTCTATGAACACAATCTGCGCCCGGCGGAAAAGCAGCATAATCCGTGGATAGCGCGCATCACGACTCAGCTGCTGGCAGCCTGCAGGGAGTGGAACAGGCTGCTGGAGGAGCGTCCGGCGGCCGCGGTTCCCGATCAGGTGGCCGTAACGAGTACGGTTATCTGGACCTTTATTCAGTCAACGATCCCTCACGTGGTTCATGCGGGAGACTTTAATCATATCCGGTCCGTTGCCGAATTATTTGAAACCCATAGCGCCTTTAAAAAACATCCCTTTAGCTAAAGCATCAGCTCAATGCGATGAAGCTAAACCCTGAACGTGAATCGCCACGGCAACCGAGAGCGCCCGGCAACCGCGGGCGCGTTATCCTGATGGAAGAAATCGCCTGGCGTGAGGGAAAGGGTTAAAAACCGCTACCGGCGTGCAGTGCTGCACGACCAATCTCCACCGGCATCCCTGAACGGCGTTCAAGCGCCTGCTCCGCGTGATTCACATCCACCCCCTCGCCCTTCACAAAGGCCTGAATCGCCGGCGTGATGGGGAGCGGCACCTTCCGGTCCGATTCATACTCCGCGCGGTTACGCGACAACGGTTCGTGAACCTCAACCCAGCGGCTGCCGTCCGGCTCGGCGGTATACTTCACCGGCTGGTCGATGATTTGCACGCGCGTCCCGACCGGAACGGTATCAAACAGGTATTTGATGTCGTCGTTACGCAGGCGGATGCAGCCCTGGCTCACGCGCAGGCCAATGCCGAAATTGGCGTTGGTGCCGTGGATCGCGTAGAGCCTGCCGATGTAAATCGCGTACAGGCCCATGGGATTATCCGGCCCTGCGGGCACAAACGCGGGCAGGCTTTCGCCACGGCTGGCGTATTCACGACGGGTATTGGCGGTGGGCGTCCAGGTCGGCGCCTCCTGCTTACGCTCCACGGCGGTGACCCAGTTACGGGGGGTTTCGCGTCCTGCCTGGCCAATGCCAATCGGCAGAACGTCAACCGTTGTGCCATCGGGCGGATAGTAGTAGAGACGCATTTCGGCCACGTTGATCACGATCCCGTTGCGAACCGTAGCGGGCAGGATAAGCTGCTGCGGGACCACCAGCGTGGAGCCCGACTTCGGCAGATACACGTCGACGCCGGGGTTGGCCTCGAGCATATTGCTCAGGCCCTGACCGTACTGAGCGGCAAAGGCCTCCAGCGGCTGGGTATTGTGTTGCGGAATGGTGATGGTCAGCGGGCTGCCCACCAGGCGGCTTCCTTCCGGCGGCAACGGGTAGCTCACCGCCAGAGCGCTCTGGCTGGTGAGGATCATAATAAGAGAACAAAGCAGTTTCACACGCCGCACAATTTCCCTTCCTTTGTGGCGATAATCGTGAATGAATTATAGCTTCGTTTACTCTTTCATATCTGATTTATCATCCTGCTAAATCTGATAATCGATTGCGGCCTCTTCCGGCTCCATCGCCTGACGTTTAATTTCCTCCAGCGACAGCCCTGCGTTACACAGTTCAATAAAGCGCCAGACGTAATTTCGCTGCAGCTGACCGCGCTTCAGGCCCAGCCAGACGGTATTGGCATCGAACAGATGGCGGGTATCGAGACGCGTAAAGGTATCAGATTCCCGCGCGTCGCCTGACTGTTCCGCCACCAGCCCCACGCCCAGCCCCAGCTCGACGTAGGTTTTGATAACGTCGGAGTCCTGAGCGCTTAATACGATATCCGGCATCAGCCCTTTACGGTTAAAGGCTTCGTCAATACGTGAACGCCCGGTAATCCCCTGGCGATAGGTAATGAGCGGCCAGCGGGCGATGGCATCGAGGGTTAACGGCGTCACCTGGGTCAGCGGATGATCTTTGGGGACCAGCAGGCTGTGGTGCCAGCGGAACCAGGGGAAAGCCACCAGCGTCGGGTCGTTGCTCAAGCGCTCGCTGGCGATGCCGATATCCGCGCCGCCGTTGTGCAGCAGCGCTTCAATTTCCTGCGGCGTCCCCTGAACTAATTCAAGACGTACGTCGGAAAAGAGTTCGCGGAAGGCTTTAATCACCGGCGGCAGGCTATAGCGCGCCTGGGTGTGGGTGGTGGCGATGGTTAAGACGCCGGACGCATCGTTGGTAAACAGGTCCGCAAGGCGACGAACGTTGCTGGCTTCATTCAGAATACGCTCGGCAATCGACAGCAACGCTTTGCCCGGCTCCGTCATCCCCAGCAGGCGTTTGCCGCGGCGGATAAAAATCTCGATCCCCAGCTCTTCTTCCAGTTCACGAATATGACGGCTGACGCCCGATTGCGATGTATAGAGCATATTGGCGACTTCCGTCAGGTTGTAATCCTGACGGGCCGCTTCACGAATAATTTTGAGTTGCTGGAAGTTCACCCTTTCCTCCGGGCTATCAGACATAACATATGCACTATTGTTAAAGTCTGTTGTCCCTGCTAACAAATAATAAAAACCAGCAACTTATTCCATTCAGGAATATAGCCTAACTGACTAACAATAGTTCACGGTTTTCCAGCGACGGACGGCTCACCAGCGACATTAAAATTTCCTTAACCGCCTGCGCCTGCGGCGACAGACTGCCGCGTGCCGACATATTGACCGACAGCGACAGGCTCATTGACGGCGTGCTGATGCGCGCCATCCAGCCATTCGCCGCGCTGCACAGCGAACGGGCGGCGGACTCAGGCAGAACGGTGACGCCCATGCCGCTGGCAATAGCCGCCGTCAGGGTGGTAATGGATTCAATTTCGCCGATAATTTTTGCCGACAGTCGACGCAGAGTGAAGGCTTCGGTGACCCTTGCGCGAACGGCGCTGTAATCACGCGGCAGGAACAGATTCATTTCCGCAACCGCCGTCAAATCCACGCTCTGCCCCGGGCAATCCCGGGTTCCGACCAGGTAGAGATCTTCCTTCAGCAGCGGCTGACTGACGATCCCGGCGACCGGGGAACGTTCATAGAGCACGGCCATATCCAGCTGACCGTCGATAAGCTTATCGTTGAGGATCGTTCCGCTGCTTTCCTGCAGATAGACCATAACTTCCGGAAGCTCGTTACGCACCGTTTGCAGCAGCGGCATGGTAATGGCCGAAGCCGCCGTGCCCGGGGCCAGCCCAATTGACACCTGGCCGCTTAGCGTCTGACCGACGTTGTTAACCGCCAGCTGCGCCTGCTCGCACTGGCGCAGGATAGTCCGGGCGTGGGTGTAAAGGATCTTGCCCGCTTCGGTCGGCGTCACGCCGCGCTTGGTGCGGATCAACAGCTGCTGGTCCAGCTCGCCTTCCAGGGTCGCAACCTGCTGGCTCAGCGCCGGTTGTGCGATGTGCAAGACTTCAGCGGCCTGGGTCAGACTGCCGATATCGACGATTTTCACAAAATACTTCAGTCGTCTTAAGTTCATTTTGCCTCCTGTAAGGAACACCAGTACCAACACTGGCCGTTTAGATGCAGAAGGTTTTGCAATTTGCTTGCCAGCTTTTTTGCAGGGACGCAAATGCCGCTGCAGGCCGCGTAATAAGGGATACTGATAGCAAACCGCGATTTTGTTGCCCGGTAAGCGGATTGCGGTATGCCCCATTAGGGGTATAAATGCACCGCAACGGTGCATCCGGCGGCGCAATGCCGTAAAAACAGGCACTCTGCTGAAATTGTCAGCAAACGAACAAGTTAAGGTGATTCAGGCTTTGACAAGGGGGATGGTCATCGTTAATATGCGCCCCGTTCACACGATTCCTCTGTAGTTCAGTCGGTAGAACGGCGGACTGTTAATCCGTATGTCACTGGTTCGAGTCCAGTCAGAGGAGCCAAATTTAAGAAGCCTGCTTTCGAGCGGGCTTTTTGCTTTCTTACTCTCTCATTTCAGCCAGATCGTCTTCTTTAGTAACCCCCCTCACGCGTTCTACAACCGCCTCACTCCTCTGGCTGTAACAGAGGAAAAACCCCAAAACTTATTAATATCA
>NZ_VOJB01000037.1:0-10471 GCF_007910085.1 Klebsiella sp. ME-303
ATTTTTTTGATAAAACTGATGTTTGTATTGAGCCTTCATTCATGAAGGCTCAATACTAGCTTTCTCTATTGCAGATCTTTTTCCTTCAAAAATTTACTAACCAAATCAGCAACCTGCACATTATTTAAATCAGAGAACGGGAAGTGGGTATTCCCTTTGATTCCCACTTCAGGCAGATGCGTCACCGTAACATCCCCGCCATGCTTGTTCACCACGTCACGCCACTCGCGGGCCATCGCCAGACGTACGCGCCAGCTGTCCTGCGCGGGCATGGCTACCGGTTTATCCGGTATGTTATCGCCGTAAATAATCAGAATCGGGATTTTGGTCAGTGCCATAAACTGCTCCATTGGCACAGGCTCACCCTTCAGCGTGTCGAACGCGCTTGGCATAGGGGCTGGGAGTTCTTTTTCCGGGAAGACAAAGCTGCTGCCAGGCTCGAAGGCGACAATGGCTTTGACCTTGTTGTTTTTCATCGCCGTGTACCAGCCCGGTCCACCACCCTGAGAGTGGGTGAAGAGGATAGCCGGGCCGGATTTATCCACGACGGCGGACATCGCATCAGAGATGACATTGATATCAAACGGCCCGGTATTTGGGGTCATCTGACGGAAATACTGATTCAGTGCTTCTTTGTCGTGAGAAAACTGAACACCTTTAAAATACTCTGGCCACACGCCAACGCGGAACTGGTTGAACCACATTTGTTCATCCGGTTTAGGCGTAACAGTACCTTCTACAGTCGTGCGCCCGGCGCTGCCCCGACGCGGCTGATCGACAAGATAAGTTGAGAACCCGCGACGCAGGAAGATGTTCTGGAACCCTTCGCGACCATCCGGGGTACTTTCCCAGGTACGGGAGAACTGACCTGCGCCGTGCAGCATGACGATAGGGTATTTATGCGGATTCTCCGGGATTTGGTAGAACACTGAGGCATGATCGCC
Source organism: Klebsiella sp. ME-303 (assembly GCF_007910085.1). Taxonomy (NCBI): domain Bacteria; kingdom Pseudomonadati; phylum Pseudomonadota; class Gammaproteobacteria; order Enterobacterales; family Enterobacteriaceae; genus Klebsiella; species Klebsiella sp. ME-303. Next base: position 945 of record NZ_VOJB01000037.1, read on the forward strand.
ATGATAGGTTTGGCCAGCTGAATCCAGCGGCTTTTTTGCATCAAATGTTCCTGGTGCGGTGATGATAGTGCCACCAGCAGAAAAGCTTCCCTGTTCCTGAATGACCAGCGGCTCGGCATAGACCGACTGAGCCACCAGGCCGCCCGCCATTACGCAGATGGCCAGCGTTTTTAAGATTGTCTTCAAGATTACATCCTCTGTTATGTTTGCCGCTCAATCATATCTGAGTAGTCAGCGTTAATTATTTAGCACCCCTGATTGCCCTTATTTGGCAGACTCATGAATGCGGACGATTAACTGCGTATTGTCTCTAACCAACTTGTTACCGTTTCAGTGGTTCTTCGCTCCTGGTCGCATTCAATGACCAGCGGTTTTTCCCGACGCGCAGTTGGGGCGAGACTGGCAAGGATGTCGTCGCTGTCTCCTTTACCGTAGCCACCGTGAGTAATAAAGGGGATGAGTAATTTGCCCGCAAGGTTGTGGCTGCTGAGAAATGCTTGCACTACAGGCGGCACGCTGGTCCCCCAGATCGGAAAGCCTAAATACACGGTCTCGTAGCGTGAGGTATCTGCAACGCTATTTTTTAATGCCGGTTTTACGCCTCGCTCACGCTCTTTTTTCGCCTGTTCAACGGTCTGAAAATAGTCTTCCGGATAAGGCGTAGCCGGTTCGATTTCAAACAGATCGGTATTCAGGCTGCGGTGAATGACGCCCGCAATCACCCGTGTATTTCCGCTGCGGGAAAAGTACGCCACCAGAACACGGCTTTTACCCTGCTCGTTTGCGGTTCCGGTCGCAGCTGAGGCAAAAGAAACGTTCGCCAGTGTGAGCCCGGCAAGTGCGGTGATTAACATTCTGCGGTTGGGATCATGCTCCATAACCCACTCCTAATTGTTTGCGAGCGCCTGCTGCAGCGCCTTTTCAGCTCGCGTTGCTGCATCACTTTCGCCATCTTCACGCAGAACCTGTGCCAGCTGGCGCAGCTGCGCTGCCGTCAGGCCGACCCGCATGCTGGCTCGCGTATGCGACAGCAGTTGTGATTCGACGCCCGGCGTGGCCGCTAATGCGCCAACCGTTGCCAGCTCGCGGCTTTGCCAGTCGAGGTTATCGCGGGCGAAAATGTCGCCGAAAAGGTGCGTTTGCAGGAACTGGTTAATGACCGGGGTAAAATCAAACAGCGGGCCCTGGACGGGAGCGCCAGAGATTTTCGTCTGGTTTGCGGTACCGACACGGCGAAGCTCATCCCCGACAGGGATCGGGGCAACCGGTTCTTTACCCTCAACGTCTTCGATGCCACGTTGTTTACGTGCTTCGACGACCTTCATCAGTTCACTAAGCGCATTCAGGCTACGAGGGAAGCCCGTGTAGGCATAGAGCTGGACGAGAATCTCTTTGGTTTCGTTTATCGTGAGTCCTGCGTCAAGACCCTGATTCAGGGCTGCATTCAGCTTATCTATCTGACTGCTGGCCATCGATGCGGCAATCAACGGGATGGCCTGTTGGCGGGCTGACAGCATATCTGAAACCGATTGTTCGTGGTTCATGTCTGAGGCTCCTTTATTGACGGGGGCAGCATTTGCCGCGAGGCCAAAACCAAAGGTCAGCAGTACCGCTGCCGCTAATGCTTTAATGGGCGTGGTATTGTTCATCTGTCACTTTCTCCATCCAGTTAACGCTTTTGCCATCCACAATCCCGGTTATCGCCAGATGCGTCATCGCACTGCCGGGAGCCGCCCCGTGCCAGTGTTTGACCCCTGCGGGGCAAGAGACAACGTCACCGGCGCGGATAACCTGCACCGGCTGCCCTTCTTGTTGGGTGAGCCCAACACCAGAGGTCACAATCAGCCGCTGACCTGCCGGATGCATATGCCAGGCGGAACGAGCGCCGGGTTCAAACGTGACATAAGCCCCGGAAACAGGGATGTCGTTATCCGGTTTGAAGAGAGGATCAACCCTGACGCGACCGGTAAAGTTCTCGGCTGGCCCGTACACCGCGTTCTGACTTCCTGCGGGTGCGATATTGACAGCGGGATTTTGCTCCGCTGCCCAGGATGAAAATGTGAAGAGGGGCAGTAACAGCCCGAGGTAACGTAAATGTCCGATCATGCAAAGCGTCCTTATCAATGAAGAGGGGATTGCCTGCGATGATTTTATCGAGGGAGTAATGACGTCAGGCTGACGCCCCCCTGACAATTCTGTCAGTTAACCCGGGTCCCGGCTCAGCGCCGGATTGAGCATTGCCCGCCGCTTTATCCGCTTGTATCGCAAAGGTGAGGCCAAATGTATTGATGCCGCCTTCACTACGGGCAAAGACATCTCCCCGGTGCATAATAGCGACGGCACGCACGATCGACAGGCCCAGCCCATGATGGGTATCACTCCTGGCTCGGGAGTTGTCAACGCGATAGAACCGCTCGAAAAGCCGGTGTAAGTGCTCTGATGCTATCGGATCGCCCGGGTTTGAAACTTCAACACAGGCTTGATTGTTTTTTTCGCTTAAGCGTACCGTAACCGTTCTATTGAATGGTGAGTGTCTTGCGCTGTTTTCCAGCAAATTAGCCAGCGATCGGTGGAACAGTCGCCGGTCAATGTGCGCAGTGACGTCGCCCTCAACATCCAGAGAGAGCTGTTTTTCAGCAAACGAGGGTTCAACGTACTCCGCTGTTTTCAGGGTTTCTTCCCGCAGGGAAACCTGCGTAAGCTGGGAAGCATGTTCACCCGCGTGAGCATGGGACAGGAACAGCATGTCGTTAACTATCGAAGTCATGCGTTCAAGTTCTTCCAGATTGGAACCCAATAACTCTTCCAGTTCATCCTGCGAACGTCGGCGCGAGAGACCCAGTTGCGTCTGGCCGATAAGGTTTGTCAGCGGTGTACGGAGTTCATGCGCAACATCGGCATTAAAGCTTTCGAGCTGTCGCCAGGCGATCTCTTGCCGTTCCAGCACACCATTAAAAGATGATGCTAATTGCTGTAATTCGTCAGGTAATGCTTCGGTATTCAGGCGCTGGCCATGGTTCCCTGGAGCAAGATGCCGGGCCTGTTTACTGAGCGCCCCAACGGGACGAAGACCGATCCTTGAGACGACGTATCCCAGTAAGGCGACAATGACGACGCCCAGCGCGGTAATGATCAGCAATGTACGCGTGAACGCATCGAGTGTGCCCATGTACGGCGTGGAGTCGATGGCAACCACATAGCGCAACTCAGGCCGCTCACCGTTGGCGGGGATAGTTTTCACTAGCAGGAACAGCGAGCATGCACCTTCCGATGCACCGGGCACTTTATTAAAACCTTCCTGCAAAGAAGACCACTGAACACCCACTGGTGGTGTCCCCCCCATACTGAAGTGCGGGTTATCGCTCACTATCCAGTAGCGAACGCGTTCACCTTCAGAATTGGTTAACACGGTGAATTTATTGGCAAGCAGTGACCAGCCGTCAGCCGAGGTTCGTGCGGTGATCCACGGACTCATTAATGATTCCCGGAACAACAGTTCGTTGTGCATCTGCTTTTGCAAAGAATCATGCAAAGAGCTTCTAAGCAGGATACCGATAACGGATACAATCAGCAGCGCGGATAAGGCAAACATCAGCGCCAGGTGAACGGAGATGGAACGCTCAGGCATGCTTATCCCCTTCATTTATTCGGACCGCACTTCAAGGACATACCCCATGCCACGAACGGTATGCAGTAGTTTGATATCGAACGGAGCATCCACTTTGGCCCGAAGTCGTTTAATGGCCACTTCAACCACGTTGGCATCGCTGTCAAAATTCATGTCCCATATCTGCTCCGCAATCATCATTTTTGACAGAATCTCCCCCTGATGCCGGGCCAGAAGGCTCAGCAAGGAAAACTCTTTCGCTGTCAGTTCCAGCCTTGTTCCGGCGCGGAATACCCGGCGAGCCAGCAGATCCAGATGCAGATCGTGAATTTGCAGTTGCGTGATATCTGCTCCATCCGTTGCACGGCGCCGCACCAGAGCCTGAATGCGCGCTACCAGCTCAATAAGTGAAAAGGGTTTTGGAAGATAATCATCAGCACCAAGTCGGAGCCCTTTTACGCGCTCGTCGACTGAACCCCGTGCAGAGAGCATCAGCACCGGCGTCTGTTTGACTGCTCGCACACCCTCAAGTACCCGATATCCATCCATCCCCGGCAACATTACATCAAGGATTATCGCGTCGTAGTCGAACTCCAGCGCGTAATGAAGACCTTCAGCTCCATCTGCAGAGACATCTACCGTAAATCCGGACTCACTCAACGCACGGTTGAGATAGGTTGACGTTTTTTCTTCATCTTCGACTAACAACAGGCGCATAACGGGACTTCCTCTTAACTTTTCAACGGTGCTTCAACATCGGAATAAACCTGCACGGCATCCGGCAGACGTTGACCCTGAATAGTGATGGCATCCAGTGAGCGGGTGAGCGCGGTCAATTCTGCGGAATTCAGCGACACGCCGGTAGCCGCTGTGTTTTGCAGCATATGGTCTTTATTGGTGGTGCCAGGGATGGGAACTATCCAGGGTTTACGGGCCAGGAGCCATGCCAGCGCAATCTGACCCGGTGCGGCATTTTTTCTTATTGCCCAGGATTTCAGTAGCGCTACCAGCTGTAAGTTGTGTGGCAGGTTATCAGGCGAGAAGCGCGTTTCTGTCGCGCGGAAATCACCGGCAGCGAACCGGGTATTCTCATCAATCCAGCCCGTTAAAAATTGCACGCCGAGCGGGCTCCATGGCACGAATCCAATGCCCAGCTCTTCACACACCGGAAGTACCTGCTTTTCGGGGCCGCGCCAGAGCATGGAGTATTCACTTTGTACGGCGGTAACGGGTAATGCTGCATGGGCGCGTCTCAACGTGTTGATGCCCATTTCAGACAGACCCCAGTGCAGAACTTTCCCTTGATCCATTAAATCTTTAACCACACCGGCGACATCTTCGATTGGGATCTGCGGATCAACCCGGTGCTGATACAGTAAATCGATACGATCGGTACGCAGGCGTTTGAGCATGTTCTCGACGACCTGTCTGATATGCTCCGGCCTGCTGTTAAGGCCCGGCAGACGTTTACCCGTCTGTTGGTCAATGTTCCAGCCAAACTTGGTGGCGATAACGATTTTGTCCCTGAATGGGGCGACGCCTTCCCCGAGGATTTTTTCGACTTCAAATGGGCCGTAGGCTTCAGCAGCATCGAAGAACGTTACCCCTTCATCAAATGCCCCGTGGATAACATTGATCATCTCGGGACGCCAGGGAACGGACGTGTCGTATTTTCGGCTCATGTTCTGGACACCCAAACCGACGGCAGAAACTTCCAGCTTCCCGAGTTTACGCTTGCCCGGAGCAGCATTGCGTTGGCTGGTTTGTCTGGATGAATCGACCTGAGAGGTTTGGCTCGCCGCCGATACGTGCGGAATCAGCGAGGCGGCGGCAATACCCGCCCCGGCGACTAATAGCTTGCGCCGCTCTGGCATTGTTGGGGCATTCTGTCTTTTCATTGATCGCTCCTTTTCTCAGAAAACTGAACATGAATCTCATTTAAGAGAGACCATTCTGCCTCCTGATTGCCAACATAAAGCTGACGGTTACCTGACAGCGTTGTCAGGAACTCTTACCCATTCCAGTCTGTTTCCTGACAAAAATGTTATTTCCCTGTCACGATGCTGACAGCCCTCTCCGCCTAATCTGAGCCTGCAAATTTGATTCCGCGAGCCTGAATAACCAGGCCGACACTCATCGGGAGAGACCATGAAATTCACGCTTATCAGTGCAATGCTACTCACGGCAATGGCTGGAGTGACCTCAGTCAATGCGGCTGATTACAAAAAAAATCCATTCACACTGGCCTATGACGGTGCCATTACTGAGAACGTCAAAGGCAAGGTCAACATTCACCCCGTGAAATACGATCTGCATGGCATCCAGATTGCTGCGAATGTCTATACCCCTGCTAACTACGATCCCGCCAAAAAATACCCTGCTGTAGTGGTGGCACATCCTAATGGCGGCGTAAAAGAACAGGTCGCCGGGTTGTATGCCCAGCGTCTCGCCGAACAGGGCTACATCACGATTACCGCCGATGCGGCTTATCAGGGCGCTAGCGGTGGGATGCCTCGCAGCGTGGATAAACCCGCTAACCGCATCGAGGATGTTCATGGCATGGCTGATTACATCAGCCAGTATCCGGGCGTTGATACTTCCCGCCTCGGTCTGCTTGGCATTTGCGGAGGTGGCGGGTATTCACTTGTTGCCGCCGAAACTGATAAACGATTCAAATCGATCGCAACCATCAGCATGTTTAATTCAGGCCTTGTGCGCCGCAACGGTATGCAGGATTCACAGCTCGATACTATCCAGCAGCGTCTTCAGCAGGCTTCTGAGGCACGCGCTCAGGAAGCTGCAGGAGGAGAAGTGCTTTACTCCGGCGATGCCAACCTGACTGATGAACAGATTGCTAAATTACCTTTTGCCTTATATCGTCAGGGCTACGAGTACTACTGGAAAACCCACGCCCACCCGAACTCCACGTTTAAATACACCACCAGCAGTCTGCTGGATTTGATGAGCTTTGACGTAACGGACCATATCAATCTCATCAATAAACCGCTGCTGATGATTGCCGGTACAAAAGCGGATACGCTCTATATGACTGAAGATGCGTTCGCAAAAGCCACCGGTACGAAGGACAAAGAACTCTTCCTGATCGATGGCGCTACCCATATCGAAACGTATTGGGTGCCAAAATATGTTGATAAGGCAATGCAAAAGTTAGACGTCTTCTTCGATAAAAATATTTAGTTAGCCTCCAATGACGCCCCAGCCGCGCAGGCTGGGGTATATCCATCAGCTGTAGCCATTTTCCGCTTGCGTGTTCACGCGATAGACCCAGATTAACGAAGTTGGGGTTAAAGATAATTACGCTGCTTAAATAGACGCTATGAATGGAATTCATAGACCTAATCTGGAACCGGGAATGAAAACGATGGGCCTGATGTGACAGGATGGATCGGGAGAGAGTGAATCATTCACTTCAAATTACTTTCAGGCGGAGAAGCAAATGAGTACGCAAGAGCCAACATTTAGTGAGGTAGTAAAAAACAGATACTCGGCTAGAGCCTTTCTTCCATCTCCCATCCCCAGCGATATCCTCAAAGACATTTTGCTCGAAGCGCAATGCGCACCATCCAACTGCAATACTCAACCCTGGACCCTGCATATTGTTGCAGGAGATAAACTTCGTGAATTAAGCCACGCACTGACGGAAGATCTGAGGGCTGGGAACTACAGCCTTGATTTTACGTTTGATAAAGAAGCTTATCCCTAGCCATTCAGGCAACGGGCTTCGGAGCAGGGGCGCTCGTACTATCAGGCACTGGGCGTTGCGCGGGGGGATAACTTAAGTCGCTCAGAAGTGGTCGAGCGTAATGTGAGATTTTTCGGCGCGCCTCATGTTGCCCTGCTATTCATTCCTGCTGTAGGGGACAACGTTCGCGTAGCCTCAGACGCCGGTATGTATGCGCAGACATTCCTGCTTTCTCTGGCAGCTCGCGGTTACGCAGGTGTTCCACAGGCAGTGCTGAGTTATTTTGCCCAAACGGTGCGTAGGCTATTGAATGTTCCTGAAGGTTTCAGGCTGCTTTACGGTATTTCATTGGGGATCCCAGATAAAACGCATCCCTCCCTGAGTTACAGGGAAGGGCGGGTATCTCTGGACGAAAGTGTCGTCTGGCATCAATAACGACGTTTTATTTCTTTATCTGAACGGTCAGTGCCATCAGGGCGCTGGCTGCTGTAAACAACGCAATTATCCAGCCCAACGTCCATGGTGTGCCATCACTGAACAGGGCAAGAAGAAGTGAAGAGATGATGCCGCTGCCGTATTGTAACGCGCCCATTAGCGCCGATGCGGAGCCAGCCACATTAGGCACTGCGTCCAGAGCGCAAGCCGTGGATGTCGCCGCGATGATGCCATTCATAGAGAAGAACACGAACACAGCGCCGACAATCACGGTAATTCCACCTACGCCCAGGCCGGTGGTGACTGCCAGCACTATTGCCGCAATAGCGGCGATGAATACGGCATTCCTGAGCAACGCTTCCAGTGGATAGCGGTGAACCAGACGTCTGTTGACCATGCTCACCGCCATCAGTCCAACAATGTTTACTGCAAACAGCCAACCGTAATGCTGCGGGTCAACGCCGAAGTACGTGATGTACACAAACGGGGAACCCGTGATAAACGCATAGGCAGCGACGTAATAGAACGTCAGGCACAAAGTAAACCGCATGTATCTGGCGTTGGTGAGCAAGGCATAGTAGTTGTGAAAAGCTTTGATTACGGAGGCTTGTGAGCGTTTTTCAGCAGGTAATGTCTCCGGTAGCCAGAATAAAGACATCAGCATTAATGCTCCGATAATCGCCAGCAGCCAGAAAATGGCATGCCACGAGGTGACTTTAATCATCTGCCCACCGATCAGGGGCCCGGCAATCGGCGCGATGGCCATAATTATCATCAGAGTCGAAAGCATTTGTGCTGCACGAGTGCGGCTAAACAGGTCACGGATCATTGCTCGAGCCAGCATCGGCCCGGTACAGGCACCTAACGCCTGAAAAACACGCCAGAAGACTATTTGCACGATATCCGTTGATAACGCGCAGCCCACCGAGCCGACGATGAACAGACCTAAACCGATAAACAGCGGCAGTCGACGACCATAACGATCGCTAATCGGTCCCCAAATCAGTTGTGCAATGCAAAAACCGATAAGGAACCCTGTGATTGTCAGCTCTGCTTCACCCTGTAAATCCTTTGCCATGACGGGCATAGCCGGAAGATAAATGTCGGTTGATAAAGAGGTAACAGCCATTAGGGCGCTCAGAATGAGCAAAAATGATAGACCAGTTTTTTTTACTGTAGTTGAGTGAGTTCGTGCCTGTTGATTAAGCATGGTAATCCGTTGAGCATGAAGAGATAGGGGGATGTTAACGGGTTTGTGCTCGCTGATAATCACAGGCAGGAGGATTGGGACTATGAGTGATATTCATTAATCGAAAAGATCAGTGCAGGTTTTGTGAAGTCAACGATAAGCAGCATTCTCATCGTGGGGCCTCTTCCAGTATATGGCTTAAGTCGCCAGTACCACATGCCACGCAATAACGTTCACCGTGGTAATTGTTGCCGCAGCCGCTACAGTGCCAGTCAGTCCTGAGTATCACGGGTTGAGCATCCGCCACGTAACGGCGCAACTTAAGAATTCGTCTTACTTCCTTTTCCACTGGATTTACATACGGGCAGTGCTGTCGCCCGTTCTCCGTTAGATCGTCGGGCCGGTGTTCAAACCACGGGCGTTCGTTGATGTATTCAGGATGGTATTGCAGCACGCTACCGCAGAGGTGGCAGGTATAACGATCGTAAGGGGCGGTCTGCGCAGTACGGGCACCGGTCAGACGACCATTCCCGTCGAGAGCGAGGAAAGATTTGGCGTACATAGTACAGCTCCTTACCGCCAGACAACACACA
>NZ_VOJB01000038.1:0-11055 GCF_007910085.1 Klebsiella sp. ME-303
GTCTGATAAATTGTTAAAGAGCAGTGCAACGCGGCTTTCGCTCACCGTTGCGAGGTGGCGTATATTACGCTTTCCTCTTTCAGAGTCAACCCGTTATTTCAGGATTTTTTCTCTTCAACCGACCGGGTTGTTTGTGAAGTGATTCACATCTGCCGTGTCAGTGGGAGCGCATTATAGGGATCCCATTTTTTTGCACAAGCCTTTTTTCGATCTTTTTTTCCAAATGATGGTTTTTCAGCCGCTTCGCGGCGTTCTTGCTCAATCCGCTCAATTTTTACCACAATAAGGGGTTGCAGACGGCCAGAAAAGCAACCAAAGTCTCTGCACTCCCTTCTTTTATTGAGGTAACCATGACCACCAGCTTGCGTCGTTATAAAGATTTATTCCCTAAAACGGGCCTACGCGTGATGATCGACAGCAGCAGCGTGGTGATCGGCGATGTCAGAATAGCTGACGATGTCAGTATCTGGCCTCTGGTCGCCATTCGCGGTGATGTGAACTATGTGGAAATAGGCGCCCGCACTAACATTCAGGACGGTAGCGTCTTACATGTCACGCATAAGTCTTCATCTAATCCACAGGGCAATCCACTTATCATTGGCGAGGATGTTACCGTCGGCCATAAGGTGATGCTACACGGCTGCACTATTGGTAACCGGGTCCTGGTCGGTATGGGTTCGATTTTGTTGGATGGCGTGATTGTTGAAGACGATATAATGATTGGGGCTGGCAGTCTGGTGCCTCAGAACAAACGTCTCAAGAGTGGCTATCTTTACTTTGGTAACCCGGTAAAACAGATACGCCCCCTGACAGAGGCGGAAATTGCCGGGCTACAATATTCAGCGAACAACTATGTAAAGTGGAAAGGTGATTACCTGGCTCAGGAAAACCAGATCCAACCTTGAGCATCTTCTTGCTGGTCGAGAATGAGATCCTGGGCTTCATCTTCCAGATCCCAGCGATGTTCACGAAAAGCGGCCAGCCATTGCGCCGGCTCTTCACCGCCAAAACGCTTCTTGAGCACCGTAAGCGTTAAGGCGCAGGTAAGCTGCATGCCGTTAACTAATGCAGGAAAAGCGATACATTGACGCGCTTCATCCCATACCTCTCTGTCTGGAAACTGAATTGCCTGGTTCATGCATTCAGTTCCTTCTGCAAAGCCGCAATGACTGGCGTAATTTCTGGCAGAACGCCGTGCCACAACAGCACCGCATGAGCAGCCTGCGCCACCAGCATTCCCAACCCATCAGCGCATTTTGTCGCACCGTGTTGCTGGCATAAGGATAAAAATGGCGTACTACCTTTCTGGTAAAACATGTCATAACAACAGACATGGGGATTTATTAAGGTAACAGGGATCGCGGGAACACCGCCGTCAATACCGCTGGATGTCGCATTAATAATGAGATCAAATTCCTGACCGCCTAATGCTTCTATATCCAAAGCGCGGACGCTGCCGGTATGAGCAAAAAGCGTAGCCAGTTCATGGGCGCGAGAATAGGTACGATTAACAATAGTCACGGCACAATCCAGCGACAGGAGAGGAAGCAAAACGCCGCGTGAAGCCCCACCTGCGCCAATAAGCAATACCCGGAATCCTGGTTTAATAAAACCCAGCCGTTCCAGATCGCTCAGTAGTCCAATACCATCGGTATTGTCCCCCAGCAGGCGGCCATCCTCCAACCGTTTAAGCGTATTGACCGCACCGGCCAGCGCTGCGCGTTCGGTTAGCTCATCTGCTCGCGCGAAGGCCTCTTCTTTAAAAGGCACGGTGACGTTCGCTCCCTTACCGCCTTCATTAAAGAAGGTATCGAGCGTCGTAACGAAATCATCGAGCGGAGCCAGGATACGGCCATAGGGATGCGTAATTTGCAACTGCTGAGCAAAAAGCCGATGAATTGATGGCGACTTGCTATGGGCAATAGGGTGTCCGAAGACGGCATAAGTTTCCATGAGTTACCCCTGGCGGAAGAGTTCGCCCGTCAAGGCATCACGTATTTCAGATGGGTTTTGACGCCCTCCCGTAGCCCCGTCAACGACCGGGAAATCAGCGCCAAACTGCGCATAAACTTCTGCCGTCGTGCGGCAAGGAGGCTGGCCAGACAAATTTGCGCTGGTTGAAACCAGCGGTTTTCCGTAAGCATTACACAGTTCGACCACCAGCGGATGATCCGTGACTCGCACAGCCAGTGAATTGAAGCGCCCCGTCAACCAACGCGGCGTTGAAGCGCAAGCGGGGAAGACAAATGTCACAGGCCCTGGCCAGCAAGAAAAAATCGTCTCCAGCTGCTCATCGCTAAGTTGCGTATCGTCAATATAGGGTTTGAGTTGCTCGAAGTTCGCCGCAATCAGGATCAGCCCCTTTTCAACGGGACGCTGTTTAAGTGCAAGCAGGCTCATGACGGCCTTTTCGCTATCGGGATCGCAACCGACGCCAAAAACGGCTTCTGTTGGATAGGCGATGACATGTTCATTATTCAGAAGCGCCACAGCACGTACGATGGCTTCTGAGGGCAGGTTATTATTCACAGATTTATTCCGCCGGTATCGGCTTTCCACATTGTTTGCTGGCACAGAAGCGTTTAACGCCCTGCGCCGTTTTCTTTTCGATTAGCAACGGGTAATGACACTCTGGACACTCGCCCGCCACTGGCCTGAAGTTTATGACGAACTGGCAATCGGGGTAACGATCGCAGGAATGGAAGTTTTTTCCAAAACGTGAGCGGCGCTGAACCAAATGCCCTTGCCCGCACTGTGGGCAGGCAATTGCGGTTTCATCCGGCTTATCGATAAGTTCAGTATGTTCGCAATCTGGATAGCTGCTACAACCGATAAACATACCAAAACGCCCCTGGCGTAGTACCAGCACTGCGCCGCAAGACGGGCACGTTTGCCCCTCCAGAACTTTGACAATATGTCCGTCCGCCTGATTTTTCAGGGGCCGGACATAGTCACAGTCAGGATAATGCGAGCAGCCGAGAAAAGGCCCGTGTTTCCCGGAGCGTATTACCAGTTCAGCCCCACACTGCGGGCAGGGTTCGTTTTTACGCACCGAGAACAGCGCTGTTTTGGTCATAACAATTCTAATGTCGCAGCAAAAAAGTTAGTGCAGCATACCTTCATTTACTTCAAAGAGTAATTCTTCCATTTGCTGGTAGGCATTTTCGCAACCGGGAATATTGAACAGCACCATCAGGATCACCCATTTGAGATCTTCCAGATCGAACTCTGCCGTATCCAGCGCCAGTACACGCTCAATCACCATTTCCCGTGTTTCGAGGTTCAACACCTGAATTTGCTCAAGGAATAATAAGAATCCCCGGCAGCTTGCATCAAGACGCTGGCACTCGTCGTCGGTGTAGACTCGTAACGAGAGTGGGTCAGAAGCAAGCTGCATTGGCGCAACAAGCCCCTCCTGGTAATCAGCCAGTTTCTCCAGCCACATCAGGGCGTTATAGATATCTTCTCGTTCAAAACCGGCATCGGTCAGATCCCGAGTCAGCTTGTCCTGATCCACGCGCATTTCTGCTTCGTTATGGATGTAAGTTTCAAACAGATACATCAGTACGTCGAACATGGCTTGCCCTCCTTAATCGGACATAGCCGCCGGGTACAGCTGCGATCCAGCCTGCTAACTCCAGTTCTAGTAGCTGGGCTACGGTTACTGGCACAGATTGGCCGGCACGTTCAGCGACAACGTCAACAGGTGTTACCTCATCTCCTACGTTAGCCAGGAGCTCTGGAAATGGCAATGCTACAGAAGGCCGATTACCGCAATTATTTGCGTCATCTGGTTCAGGAAGAACATATGGCAGCTCATCCCGCCAGTATTCGACGATGTCTTCCGGGGCTGTCACGGGAATCGCGCCCTGCTTGATAAGCCAGTGGGGACCTTCTGAACCCGGGCTGCCAATCGGCCCTGGCAGGGCAAACACATCCCTTCCCTGCTCCAGAGCATAACGAACCGTCACTAATGAGCCGCTTTTCAGGGCCGCCTCAATAACCAACACGCCGGCACTTAGCCCGCTGATAATCCGGTTACGGCGAGGAAAGTTGCCCGGCAGGGGCGGGGTAAACAGCGGAAACTCCGAAATGATGGCGCCGCAGCTGTTTGTAATCTGCTCCGCTAGCGCCTGATGACGGCGAGGATAGATCTCTCTTAAGCCATTCCCTAAAACAGCAACCGTTTTACCTTTCCCTTCCAGCGCACCACGATGAGCAATTCCATCAATGCCAAGGGCCAGGCCGCTCGTGATCGTAATACCATAACGTGCTAAAGCTTCGCTAAAGAGTTTCCCCCAACGAGCGCCATACCATGAATGCGCCCGGCTCCCAATGACGGACAGCTGCCGGCTGCTCAGTAGCGCAGGGTCTCCACATACTAAAAGAGCGCAAGGAAAGTCGACAATCGCCCGCAGCTGGGGTGGGTAAAGCGGATCTTCGGCAGTCAGTAGATAGCAATTTGGTCGCTCCAGCCATTGCAGCGTGGCATCTATCTCGCATTGGTTAACGCTGAGGAAATGCTTCGATTGCGCCAGACTCAAGCCACAGGCTCGCAAATCTTCTCGACCTAACGTCGCAGATGCACATAGCTGACGGGCGGCACTGATAGCACTCTCGCCATACAGGCTGCTCACCCTCATCAAACGTAACCAAATTTCCCTGGGCGTCATCCCTATCCCCCTGCCACAAGCGACTTTAACAATCTTTGCGATTGGACAGCGAGACTGTCAATTGCAGGGGGTTTTGTCTAGAATAGAGGTAATAATCTTTCCAACTCCTGAACACAACTCTGGATAACTATGTCAGTTTTGCAAGTGTTACATATTCCGGACGAGCGCCTTCGCAAAGTCGCAAAGCCGGTAGAAGAAGTAAATGCAGAAATTCAGCGTATCGTCGATGATATGTTCGAGACGATGTATGCTGAAGAAGGTATCGGTCTGGCCGCAACGCAGGTGGATATTCACCAGCGTATTATTGTTATTGATGTATCAGAAAATCGTGAAGAGCAGCTGGTATTAATTAACCCTGAGCTGCTGGAAAAAAGCGGAGAAACAGGCATTGAAGAGGGCTGCCTCTCTATTCCTGAACAGCGTGCTTTAGTGCCGCGTGCAGAAAAAGTGAAAATCCGCGCGCTCGATCGCGAAGGCAAACCTTTTGAGCTTGAAGCCGACGGTCTGCTGGCCATCTGCATTCAGCACGAGATGGATCACCTCGTCGGTAAGCTGTTCATCGATTACCTGTCACCGCTCAAGCAACAACGCATTCGTCAAAAAGTTGAGAAACTTGATCGTCTGAATGCTCGAGCTTAAGGACGAGAATAAACGTGTCAGACTCACTACGTATTATTTTTGCCGGCACCCCTGACTTTGCAGCACGTCATCTCGACGCGCTGCTGTCCTCTGGACACAACGTGGTTGGCGTCTTCACCCAACCGGACCGTCCGGCAGGTCGTGGTAAAAAACTCATGCCCAGCCCGGTGAAAGTTCTTGCTGAAGAAAAAGGCATACCGGTATTCCAGCCAGCTTCACTACGTCCGCAGGAAAATCAGCAGCTCGTCTCCGATCTGCGTGCAGACGTCATGGTCGTCGTAGCCTATGGGCTCCTTCTACCAAAAGCCGTGCTGGATATGCCGCGCCTGGGCTGCATTAACGTTCACGGTTCGTTGCTTCCGCGCTGGCGCGGCGCGGCGCCCATTCAGCGTTCGCTGTGGGCTGGCGATACCGAGACCGGTGTCACCATCATGCAGATGGATGTCGGCCTCGATACGGGTGATATGCTGTATAAACTTGCGTGCCCAATCACGGCCGAAGACACCAGCGGAACGCTGTACGACAAGCTGGCTAAACTGGGGCCGCAGGGGCTGATCGACACCCTTAAGCAGCTTGCTGCAGGTACCGCGAAACCGGTTGTACAGGATGAAGCGCTGGTTACCCATGCGCAAAAACTCAGCAAAGAAGAAGCGCGTATCGACTGGTCTCTTCCAGCCGCTCAGTTAGAACGCTGCATTCGCGCCTTTAACCCGTGGCCAATGAGCTGGATAGAAATTGATGGCCAGCCGGTAAAAGTCTGGCAGGCGTCGGTTATCGATGTGGCCACAACAGCCGAACCGGGGACCATCATTGAAGCGACAAAACAGGGGATTCAGGTGGCGACCAGCGACGGCGTGCTGAATTTACTCTCGCTACAGCCTGCCGGGAAAAAAGCAATGAGTGCTCAGGATCTATTAAACTCGCGGCGGGAATGGTTCGCTCCTGGCAACCGTCTGGTCTGACGCGCCCTTCTTAATACGCCCGGTGTTGCCGGGCATTTTTATTTTGTGCTTATGAAAAAACAACTCAATTTACGCAGCCTGGCAGCGCAGGCCGTTGAACAGGTTCTCGAACAAGGGCAATCCCTGAGCAACGTTCTGCCCCCGCTGCAACAAAAAGTATCCGATAAAGACAAAGCGCTGCTTCAGGAACTCTGCTTTGGCGTGCTACGTACCCTTTCCCAGTTAGATTGGCTGATCGGCAAGCTCATGTCCCGGCCGATGACGGGTAAACAGCGTGTTGTGCACTACCTCATTATGGTGGGCATTTACCAACTGCTGTACACACGGATTCCTCCTCATGCTGCATTGGCGGAAACGGTTGAAGGCGCAGTAGCAATTAAGCGCCCGCAGCTCAAAGGGTTGATTAACGGCGTATTGCGCCAGTTTCAGCGCCAGCAGGAAGAACTGTTATCTGAATTTTCTCGTAGCGAAATTCGCTTTTTACATCCGTCCTGGTTGTTGAAACGTCTGCAGAAAGCCTATCCAGCACAGTGGGAAGCGATCGTGGAAGCGAACAACCAGCGCCCGCCAATGTGGTTGCGCGTAAACCGTGTCCACCATCCGCGCGATAGCTGGCTGGCACTGCTGGAAGAGGCGGGAATGAAAGGTTTTACTCATCCTGCTTACCCTGACGCTGTGCGCATGGAAACACCGGTGCCGGTCCACGCATTGCCGGGGTTTGAAGAGGGTTGGGTTACGGTTCAGGATGCCTCCGCTCAGGGCTGCATCACATTTCTTGATCCAAAAAACGGCGAGCAAATTCTGGATCTGTGCGCGGCACCGGGGGGTAAAACCACACATATTCTCGAAGCGGCGCCCGAAGCACAGGTGCTGGCCGTCGATGTTGATGAGCAGCGACTCTCCCGCGTCTATGACAACCTGAAGCGTCTGGGCATGAAGGCCACCGTTAAACAAGGTGATGGCCGTTATCCAGCCCAATGGTGTGGAGAGCAGCAGTTCGATCGTATTCTGCTGGACGCCCCCTGTTCCGCCACCGGCGTCATTCGCCGTCATCCGGATATCAAGTGGCTGCGCCGGGATCGTGATATCGCGGAACTGGCCCAGCTGCAGTCTGAAATTCTGGATGCCGTATGGCCGCATTTGAAAACCGGCGGGACTCTGGTTTACGCAACGTGTTCGGTATTGCCGGAAGAGAACAGCCAGCAAATTAAAGCCTTCCTGCAGCGTACTGCGGATGCGGTTCTCAGCGAAACCGGCAGCGCAGATTTGCCGGGCCAGCAAAATTTGCCAGGTGCTGAAGAAGGTGACGGCTTCTTTTACGCTAAGCTAATCAAAAAGTAATGAGATAACGAGTCGCGACTGATGAAAATTATCATATTGGGCGCAGGGCAGGTCGGCGGAACTCTGGCAGAAAACCTTGTCGGAGAGAACAACGATATTACGCTGGTAGACACGAATGGCGACCGCCTTCGCAGTCTTCAGGACAAATTTGATCTCAGAGTGGTTCAGGGCCACGGCTCGCATCCACGCGTGCTGCGTGAGGCGGGTGCGGATGACGCCGATATGCTGGTCGCAGTGACCAGCTCAGATGAAACGAATATGGTGGCCTGCCAGGTCGCCTATTCGCTGTTTAATACGCCAAACCGTATTGCTCGCATCCGCTCCCCGGATTATGTGCGTGATGCCGATAAACTTTTCCACTCAGAAGCGGTTCCTATTGACCACCTCATCGCGCCAGAGCAGCTGGTCATTGACAGCATTCACCGCCTGATTGAGTATCCAGGCGCGCTGCAGGTTGTCAATTTTGCCGAAGGAAAAGTAAGCCTCGCAGTCGTTAAAGCCTATTATGGCGGTCCTTTAGTGGGAAACGCACTTTCAACTATGCGCGAACATATGCCGCATATTGACACACGCGTAGCCGCTATCTTCCGCCACGATCGCCCCATCAGGCCACAAGGTTCAACCATTGTTGAAGCCGGTGATGAAGTGTTTTTCATCGCCGCTTCGCAGCATATTCGCGCCGTCATGAGCGAACTTCAGCGCCTCGAAAAGCCGTATAAGCGCATCATGCTGGTTGGCGGCGGAAACATTGGCGCCGGGCTCGCTCATAAGCTGGAGAAAGATTACAGCGTCAAACTGATTGAACGTAATCAGCAGCGTGCCGCAGAGCTTGCGGAAAAGCTGCAAAATACGATCGTCTTCTACGGCGATGCTTCAGATCAAGAATTGCTGGCTGAGGAACATATCGATCAAGTCGATCTTTTCATTGCCGTCACCAACGATGACGAAGCCAATATTATGTCAGCCATGCTGGCAAAGCGCATGGGGGCCAAAAAGGTGATGGTACTGATCCAGCGCCGTGCCTACGTCGATCTTGTCCAGGGGAGCGTGATCGACATTGCAATATCACCGCAGCAGGCAACCATCTCTGCGTTGCTCAGCCATGTGCGTAAAGCCGATATTGTCGGCGTTTCCTCCCTACGCCGCGGTGTCGCAGAGGCTATTGAAGCTGTCGCGCACGGAGATGAAAGTACTTCACGGGTGGTTGGACGCGCTATCGATGAGATTAAGCTTCCCCCCGGAACAATTATTGGCGCCGTTGTACGCGGTAATGATGTCATGATAGCGAATAACAATCTGCGTATTGAGCAAGGGGATCATGTCGTTATGTTCTTGACTGACAAAAAATTCATCTCAGACGTCGAAAGACTATTCCAGCCAAGTCCTTTCTTTTTGTAGTTCGCAGGCGTCGACAAGACGCCTTTCTTTTATCCCTTGTATATCAAAGGATAATATTTTTCTGCAATTATTTCGTGGTAATGGAAAATAGTAATACATTTGTTAAACTTATCAGTGTCAGCTGGCTCAAGGAGAATAAAATGAGTTTTTTAAAAGAATTTCGCGAATTTGCGATGCGCGGGAATGTGGTTGATTTGGCAGTCGGTGTCATCATTGGCGCAGCATTTGGTAAAATCGTATCGTCGTTAGTTGCCGATATTATTATGCCGCCGCTAGGCTTACTCATTGGCGGAATCGACTTTAAACAGTTTGCCGTGACGCTACGGGATGCCCAGGGTGACATCCCGGCGGTCGTCATGCATTACGGCGTATTCATTCAGAACGTGTTCGATTTTATTATCGTGGCGTTTGCTATTTTTATGGCAATCAAACTGATGAATAAACTGAACAGGAAAAAGGAAGAGGCCCCGGCAGCACCACCGGCGCCAACCAAAGAAGAAGTCCTGCTTAGCGAAATTCGTGACCTGCTTAAAGAACAAAACAATCGTTCTTAAGAAGCCTTAAAAGCAGAAGGCCAGTGGTAAAAAAGTCATTTACTTTCTTGCCACTGGCCTCCCGACCATTCTGTCCTGCATGTTTTTCTTTTCTTTGATAGCTGCCTTTCCCTTTCTTGTTCTTTTCAACTCGCTGCCTGAATAACGGGTCATGAAGTAGTGCCTCAAGGGCGTTATCTTTTATTTGCCCTTTAGTATGCTGATAGCGGCTCATAAGCTCTCCAGATATGTAAAAGAAATCGGCGTGAGTGTAGACGCGTCTGATGAAAAAATCAACGTGCTGGATTATGACTGCTGGCGCCCTGCTCCAGTGCTTCAAGAATTGAGCAATAGACGCTGCTGTGCGCTGTGCCGCAGCATGCATCATTGAGGCGCTGCAAAGAACGACGCATGGCTTGTAACTCTTTAATCCGGGATTCCACTTCACTTAAACGAGCCTGCACAATGCCTTTAGATTCCTGACAGGTATGATGTTCCGGATCGATGCGGATCGAGAGAAGTTCGCGGATCGATTCCAGCGTAAAACCAAGCTGCCTGGCATAGCGAATAAAACGCAGCCTCTGTAGATCGTTATCCGAATAGAGACGAAAGCCACCTTCAGTGCGTACGTTATGATCCATCATCTGCTGTTTTTCATAATAGCGGATGGTATCGGGAGTAACGTCAGCTAATTTAGCCAGTTCACCTATGCGGTACATAATTACTCCTCATTAATCTTTTGCAGCAACTTATCAGCGTAATCCCCACGCAGAAAGTCAGTGTTCAAGCCCGCCTGCCGCAGCTTTAACTCAAGCAGCGCCAGACGACGGCTCAGCTCAGCATAGCGGGGATCGCTCTCCTGAACGCCTTTAAGTAAGTCATTGAGCATCACGGCTTCTTTACGATGTTCAAGTTCGGGAGGTAAACAACCCGAATTCTTGAGTAATCGATAGCCTGCGCGTAGCTCAGGCGGCACATGCGAGTCATCGTCCAGAGTCAGTGGCTCCCCACTTCCCGGCAGGTTATCAAACTCACCTTTGTGCTGTGCATCAAGAATATGGCGTTCTGCCCACTGATCCAGTAACCACATCATAAGGCTCCGGGGATGAACAAAAATAATGCAGATATTGTAAACAAGCAGGAATAGGGTGGATATAAAAAAACCCGCCGGAGCGGGTTTTTTTACGTTACTACAGATTACTCTGCAGCAGCTTCTGCTTTCGATTCAGAGCGATCAACCAGCTCGATGTATGCCATCGGCGCGTTGTCGCCTGCACGGAAGCCACACTTCAGAATACGAGTGTAACCACCGGCGCGGCTCGCGAAACGCGGGCCCAGCTCGTTAAACAGTTTTGCCACGATCTCGTTATCACGAGTACGGGCGAATGCCAGACGACGATTAGCAACGCTATCAGTCTTGGCAAGAGTAATCAGCGGCTCAACTACGCGACGCAGTTCTTTCGCTTTCGGCAGGGTCGTCTTGATGATTTCATGACGAACCAGCGAACC
>NZ_VOJB01000039.1:0-14663 GCF_007910085.1 Klebsiella sp. ME-303
CACAGGCCGGTATCCCGGCCTGTCATCGATAACGTTTTACAGCACCTTATGCGGGCCGAAGCACTCATAATGAATGTTGTCGCTGCTCACGCCCAGATCTACCAGCTGCTTCGCGGCAAACTGCATAAACGCCACCGGGCCGCACAGATAGAACTGCATCTGCGGGTCGCCGATCTTGTCGGCCAGGGCCGATAAATCCATCAAACCTTCGCTGTCAAACGCGCCGGATTGACGGTCCGCTTCGCTCGGGCTGCGGTACCAGACGTGAGAAGTAAACTTCGGCAGCGTTTCACCCAGCGTTTTAACTTCGTCCGCGAAGGCGTGTACGTCGCCGTTCTCTGCCGCATGGAACCAGTTCACCTGCGCCGGATGCTGCGATTTTGCCAGCACATCCAGCATCGCCAGCATCGGCGTCTGACCGACGCCGCCGGAGAGCAGCGTGACCGGGGTTTCCGGCGCCACGTTGAGGAAGAAATCACCGGCCGGCGCGGCCAGATAAATCACGTCGCCTTCTTTCGCAGAATCATGCAGCCAGTTTGAAACCTGGCCGCCGTTTTCACGCTTAACCGCAATGCGATAGCCTTTGCCGTCGGGTTTGCGGGTCAAAGAGTACTGACGAATTTCCTGATGCGGAAAGCCTTCCGGCTTCAGCCAGACCGCCAGATACTGGCCTGGATGATATTCCGCTACCGCGCCGCCGTCGACCGGCTCAAATTCAAAGCTGGTAATTAGCGCGCTGCGCGGCGTTTTTTTGACGATGCGGAACGCGCGGGTGCCTTCCCAGCCGCCGGTTTTGCTGGCGCTTTCGCTGTAGATTTGCGCTTCACGATTAATAAAGACGTTGGCCAGCACGCCGTAGGCCTTGCCCCAGGCATCCAGCACTTCCTGACCCGGGCTGAACATCTCGTCAAGGGTGGCCAGCAGGTGGGTGCCGACAATATTGTACTGCTCGGGCTGGATCTGGAAGCTGGTGTGCTTCTGGGCGATTTTTTCCACCGCCGGCAGCAGGGCGGGCAGGTTCTCAAGATTGCTGGCATAGGCGGCAATGGCGTTGAACAGCGCCTCGCGCTGGTCGCCGTTGCGCTGATTACTCATATTAAAGATTTCTTTGAGTTCGGGATTATGAGCAAACATGCGGTCGTAAAAATGAGCGGTCAGTTTCGGACCGGTTTCAACCAGCAGAGGGATGGTGGCTTTCACCGTAGCGATGGTTTGTGCGTCGAGCATAGCAGCTTCCTTTATAGGTTATCTTAATGATGCATTTAAAATGCATCTTATAAAAATAACCCTGCTTTGTAAATGGTTCTTTAACACTTTCCCATAAGGCAGTTACAACATGAATTATTTGCATCACAAACCTGAAAAGAAATCCGTTGATAATCGAAGGTGCTTTATTGCTCAAAGCCTTGTGTAACGCGGAGCCAATCGTTTGCGTAAAATCCTTTGTCAAGACCTGTTATCGCAGAATGATTCAGTTATACTGTGGGCCGTTGTCCAGGTGGACCGCCTTTTTAGGCCGAAATTTTATTGTTAGCTGAGTCAGGAGATGCGGATGTTAAAGCGTGAAATGAACATTGCCGATTATGATGCCGAACTGTGGCAGGCTATGGAGCAAGAAAAAGTACGTCAGGAAGAGCACATCGAACTGATCGCCTCCGAAAACTACACCAGCCCGCGCGTTATGCAGGCGCAGGGCTCTCAGCTGACCAACAAATACGCTGAAGGATATCCGGGCAAGCGCTACTACGGCGGCTGTGAATACGTCGATATCGTAGAGCAGCTGGCTATCGATCGCGCCAAAGAGCTGTTCGGCGCTGACTACGCTAACGTGCAGCCGCACTCCGGCTCCCAGGCTAACTTCGCGGTCTATACTGCACTGCTGCAGCCGGGCGATACCGTTCTGGGTATGAACCTGGCGCAGGGTGGTCACCTGACTCACGGCTCCCCGGTCAACTTCTCCGGCAAACTGTACAACATCATTCCTTACGGCATCGATGAGTCCGGTAAAATTGACTATGAAGACATGGCTAAGCAGGCTCAGGAACATAAACCGAAGATGATTATCGGTGGTTTCTCCGCTTATTCCGGCGTAGTTGACTGGGCAAAAATGCGCGAAATCGCTGACAGCATCGGCGCATACCTGTTCGTCGACATGGCCCACGTTGCCGGTCTGATCGCCGCTGGCGTTTACCCGAACCCGGTTCCGCATGCTCACGTCGTGACCACCACTACTCACAAGACCCTGGCCGGTCCGCGCGGCGGCCTGATCCTGGCGAAAGGCGGCAGCGAAGAGCTGTACAAAAAACTGAACTCTGCCGTATTCCCGAGCGCCCAGGGCGGCCCGCTGATGCACGTTATCGCGGCGAAAGCCGTTGCGCTGAAAGAAGCGATGGAGCCGGAGTTCAAAGTTTACCAGCAGCAGGTAGCGAAAAACGCGAAGGCAATGGTAGAAGTGTTCCTGAACCGCGGCTACAAAGTGGTTTCCGGCGGCACTGAAAACCACCTGTTTCTGCTGGATCTGGTCGATAAAAACCTGACCGGTAAAGAAGCTGACGCTGCGCTGGGCCGTGCTAATATCACCGTCAACAAAAACAGCGTGCCGAACGATCCGAAGAGCCCGTTTGTGACCTCCGGCATCCGTATCGGTTCTCCGGCGGTCACCCGTCGCGGCTTTAAAGAAGCGGAAGTGAAAGAGCTGGCCGGCTGGATGTGCGACGTGCTGGACAACATCAATGACGAAGCGGTTATTGAGCGCGTGAAGGGTAAAGTGCTGGATATCTGCGCACGCTTCCCGGTTTATGCGTAAGCGTTAGCGTTGACATAAAAAAGGCCGCTGATGCGGCCTTTTTTGCGTTTGTTGATTAGCGGCGGTCGAGCGAAATCGCCCCGGGACCGGTTATCGCCAGCAGCAGGAAGGCGCCGGCAATACTGATGTTTTTCCAGAAGTTAATCATGTTCGGCAGAACCGCATCGCCGGTCATATTCCAGTAGTGATGGCCAATCACCGCGGTACCGAGGGTATAAAAAATAAAGATCACCGCCAGCGGGCGGGTGAAAAAGCCCAGCACAATTAAAATGGCCGCCGGCACTTCCATAATAATGGCAATGATGGCCGCAAGCGTTGGCATCGGCGCGCCGGAGGAGGCCATGTACTGCACCGTGCCGCTAAAGCCGAGCAGCTTGGGATAGCCGAAAAGAATAAACAGCACCACCACCGCGATACGCGCAATCAGCAGCAGCAGAGAGCGGGAGGAGCCAAAGTCAAAGTAGCGTAGAGTGTTCATAATCAGCTCGTTATGAGAGACGTGTGATTTAAACGTAATACACAAATTTGCGCTCCGCCACGTCCGCTGACGATTAACGCAGCGTTTGCAGCTGTTCCTCCACGTACAGATAACCGATCCCCATCAGCTGCTGGGCGCGGGTCAGTTTGCCAAAGCCGATTTGAGTGGCGTGCGCTCGCGGCGTATCGCCGTGGTCAAAGGGATTAAAGCCGGTTTGTTTAACGATACTTTCCAGCCATTGTTCGCCAAAGGCGCAGCTGCGTCCGTATAGCCAGATCTGATTAATATTCAAAATATTTAAGAAATTATAAAGGCTTAAGCCAATGGCGTTGGCCGCGCTATCAACCCATGCGCGAATATGCACGTCTCCCTGTTCCCAGGCTTCAATGAGCGATGCCGTGGTTAATTGCTCGGGAGAGCGCTGCGCTTCCGGCTGCGTTTTAAGCCACATCCGCGCCTGCTTTTTCAACGCGCTGAGGGACGCTACGGTTTCGAGGCAACCGTATCTCCCGCAGTCGCAGGCCCTGCCGTCAGGATTCACAATCGTGTGTCCTATCTGCCCGCTGCCGTAGAGGCTTCCTCGATAAATCTGATCGTTAATCACAAATGACGAGCCGATACCGTAATCGACGTTAATCACGCAAAAATCCGGCTGTATACCCTGATGCTGCCACTTCTCCGCCAGCGCCAGCATCACGCAGTCATTATCCACCCGCACCTGCACGCCGAGCTGTTCCTCCAGCAGATACTTTATTTCAATCGGCGTTTTCCAGCGCGCCTGGGGCATGGTTTGTGACACCCCGGTTACCGGATCAACCTGCCCATGAACGCCAAGCGCGAGATTGATGCTGTGCTGCGGGTAGCGGCGGTGTATACGTCGCCAGCATTCCACGATGGCCTCCAGAAGGGCCTGCGGCGTGGGGGCATCGATGGGCAAATGCTGGTGACCGTCAACCGCCAGCAGTCGGGCATCGGCAAGCTGATACTCAATGCTGGTCGGCGTGATATTCATGCATAGCGTCCAGGCACCGTGTTCGGGGATCTGGTAGCTTCCGCTGTTCACGCCGCGCTTGCTCATTTTTTCCGTGGAATGGCCGATCAATCCCTCGCTAAGCAGTTCGGCAAGAATGTTGCTCACCGCCGGAATAGAGAGCCCGGTGAGCTGGGAAAGCTGGGATTTACTGAGCTGTTTCTCCCGCCAGAGGTGGGAGAGAAAAATTGATTTGTTGGCCTGCCTGACCCGGGCGTTATTCAAACCGGTGCGCTGCATACACTTAACTCCCTTAACTATATTGCGTGAGCGTTGCGCATTTTAGCAGCTAAATGGCGATATAAACTCCTCTCATTGCATGTTTTACTTTATTTCGTTTAGTGGAGGCGTCATGTACGGTTCGGTTAAGGTCTGGCAGGAAACAATTACATTACCTACGTGGACGACGGGGGCGGAGGATCCGAACCCCATGTTTCTGGAAAAGCGCGTTTATCAGGGTTCCTCCGGCAACGTCTATCCCTACGGCGTGATAGATACCCTGACCGGCGAGCGTGAAATGCGCGATTATCAGGCAGTATGGATGGAGAATGATTTCATTCGTATCATGCTGCTGCCGGAGCTCGGCGGACGTATTCACCGGGCGTATGACAAAGTCAAACAGCGCGATTTCGTCTATTACAATGAAGTCGTTAAGCCCGCTCTGGTAGGGCTACTGGGGCCCTGGATCTCCGGCGGTATCGAGTTCAACTGGCCGCAGCATCACCGCCCGACAACCTTTATGCCGGTCGATTTTTCGATCCAGCGCGGGGAAAACGGCGTGCAGACCGTATGGATGGGGGAAGCGGAGCCCATGCGCGGTTTACAGGTCATGACCGGGTTTACTCTCTATCCTGACCGCGCGCTGATTGAAATTACCGGTAAGGTTTTTAATGGTAACGCAACGCCGCGTCATTTCCTGTGGTGGGCCAACCCGGCGGTCAAAGGCGGCGATGCTCACCAGAGCGTGTTTCCACCCGACGTCACCGCCGTATTCGATCACGGCAAGCGCGATGTTTCCGCTTTTCCCATCGCCACCGGCACCTACTACAAAGTGGACTATTCTGCGGGTGTCGATATCTCCCGGTATAAAAATGTTCCGGTACCCACCTCGTATATGGCGGAGAAATCGGACTACGACTTTGTCGGCGCTTATCACCACGACGAGCGCGGTGGACTGCTGCATGTTGCCGACCATCACGTCTCGCCGGGCAAAAAACAGTGGAGCTGGGGCTATGGCGACTTTGGCCAGGCGTGGGACCGCAATCTGACCGACGAAAATGGCCCCTATATCGAGCTGATGACCGGCGTCTACACCGATAACCAGCCTGACTTTACCTGGCTTGCGCCTTATGAAGAGAAGGTGTTTGTGCAAAACTTCCTTCCCTACAGCGAGCTGGGAATGGTGCAAAATGCCAATACGCAGCTGGCGCTGAAGCTGGTTCGTGAGACGGAGCAGCTGCAGCTCGGCGTTCACGCCATTGCGCCGCTGGAAAATATTGTTGTTGAACTCAGCGCGGAAAAGCAGCCGCTGTATGAAACTCAGCTTACGCTGAAGCCCGGCGAGAGCTGGCAGCATACGCTGCCGGAAAATGACGCCCGGCGCTTAACCATTAAGGTGAAAACCGCAGACAACCAGCCGCTGCTGGATTATCAGGAACATATTACTCCGCAGACGCCCCTGCCCGAACCTGCCTGCGCGCCGGCGATGCCGGAAGAGATTCACAACGGCGATGAGCTCTATTTTATCGGCCAGCATCTTGAACAATACAATCATGCAAGCCGCTATGCCGCGGATTACTATCGCCGGGCGATAGCCCTCGATCCGCAGGATTACCGCAATAATGTTGCCCTCGGGACGCTGGCGTTTAATTGCGCCGACTGGGGGCTGGCGGAGCAATGTGCCCGGGCCGCGCTACTTCGCGCCCATCGTCTGAATAAAAATCCGCGCGATGGCGAAGCCAGTATGCTGCTTGGCAGCGCGCTGGAAAGGCAGGGCGATGAAGCTGGAGCATGGGATTGCTATTACAAAGCATCCTGGAGCGGTAACTGCCGCGATGCCGCCTGGTGGGCGCTGGCAAGGCTGGCGATGAAGCGTGGCGATACCGCCGACGCGCTGGAAAAGGTCAACACCAGCCTGCAGTTTAACGCCAGCAACCATCTGGCTATGGGGCTGAAAGCGCTGGCGTTAGCGGACAGCGGGCGGGCGAAGGAAGCGCAGGCGTATATTGTCCTCTGCCTCGAACAATACCCGTTGAGCTATCCGCTGCACTGCGCGCGCTGGATGATTGCGCCGGGCGATGAGGCGCGCGCGAGCCTGCTGCGCGTAACGGGGCGCAGAGGGATCAACGGCAGCCTGCTGGCGGGCTGGCTGCTCTCCATCGGTCAGAAGCAGGCGGCGAAGGAGGTGCTTGAGGTTCTGGATTGCCAGGAAGCGCTGCCGATGCTGTGGCGCGCCTCGTTAAGCGATGATGCGAATAAACGGCAACGGTTAATTGCCGAAGCCGAGCGCTGCCATGTGCGAAAAGTGCGTTTCCCCAACACGCTCGATGAAGTCCAGATGCTGCAAACCCTGAGCGATAGCGCTTTTGCCCGCTATCTGCTCGGTTGCTTCTGGTACAGCAAACGTCGCTATGAAGAGGCGGTAAGCTGCTGGCGCGAGACGCTGGAAAAATCTCCCGACTATGCGCCCGCTCATCGTCTGCTGGGGGTCTACGCCTGGAACAAACAACAGGATGCCGCGCAGGCGCTGGCTTATCTGCAGCGGGCCGTAGAGCTTGAGCCCGAAAACGCGCGCTTCCTCTTTGAGCTTGATTTCCTGAAAAAATCACTGGGTACGCCGGTAAACGAACGACTGGAAACGCTGGCGGCGCGCAAAGCGGTGGTGCTGAAGCGGGATGACCTGACCGCTGAGCTGTTAAGCCTGTGGAACGCGGCCGGCCATTACGCCGATGCCGCCGCTATTCTCGGTACGCGCGTATTTCATCCCTGGGAAGGCGGGGAGGGGAAAGTTACCGGCCAGTATTTGCTCAATCAGCTCCATCGCGCTTTACAGTTGATCGAACGTAAGGCGTTCACGCAGGCCGCTCGCTGCCTGAATGAAGCGTTACGCTATCCCGATAATCTGGGAGAGGGGCGGCTGCCCGGGCAGACGGACAACGATATCTGGTATTTGCTGGGCTATTGCGCGGAACAGACTGGGGATGCGCACCGGGCAGCGGAATATTACCAGCTTGCCCTGCAAGGGGGCTCAACGCTGGACGCCGGGCGTTACTACAACGATCAGCCCGCCGATTACCTTTTCTGGCAGGGCATCGCGCTGCGTAAGAGCGGTAATCCGGCGCAGGCCGAGCAGCACTTCCAGAATTTTATCGCCTGGGCCAGGCAGCATCGGGATGACGTTCCGCAAGCCGACTTTTTTGCCGTCTCTCTCCCGGATCTGGTGGTGCTCGATGTTTCTGCGCAGCAGCAGCATCAGCAGCACTGTTTGTTTATTGAAGCGCTGGGCCATCTGGGGCTGGGCAACGTATCCGCCAGCCAGCAGGCGATGCAGCGGCTGCTGCAGCTGAACCCGGCTCATGATAAGGCGCATCTGATTCGTCATGCCCTGCAAAGCGGCATGTTTTCCTGAACCTGAAACGGGCGGGCCTGGCCCGCCTGAACCCTACTGTTCCCTGCGTTTCCCTTATAGAGGAATCATTATGAATAACGCGCAGACACATCTGAAAATGGGCTACGTCTGGACTATCTGTCTGGTCGCCGCCTGCGGTGGTTTACTCTTTGGCTATGACTGGGTGGTGATTGGCGGCGCAAAGCCGTTTTATGAAGCCTGGTTTTCCATTACCGACCCGGCGCAGTCCGGCTGGGCAATGAGCTCGGCGCTGGTGGGCTGCGTTTTCGGCGCATTAATCTCGGGATGGTGCGCCGATAAACTGGGGCGCAAGCTGCCCTTAATACTGTCCGCCGTGCTGTTCAGCGCTTCGGCGTGGGGGACGGCGGTCGCCAGCAGTTTCGACATGTTTGTGGTTTACCGCATTGTGGGCGGGGTGGGGATTGGTCTGGCATCCGCGCTCAGCCCGCTTTACATCGCGGAAGTCAGCCCGGCAGAAAAAAGAGGGCGCTTTGTTGCGATAAACCAGCTCACTATCGTGGTTGGCGTGCTGGCCGCTCAGCTTATCAACCTGATGATTGCGGAACCCGTGGCGACGGGAGCGACGCAGCAGATGATTGTGGAGACCTGGAACGGGCAGATGGGCTGGCGCTGGATGTTCGGCGCGGAACTGGTGCCGGCGCTGGCGTTTCTGGTGCTGATGTTTTTTGTTCCTGAGTCGCCGCGCTGGCTCATGAAGGCCGGTAAGCCGGATCGCGCCCGGGCCGCGCTGGAGCGCATTGGCTCCGCCGACTATGCCGACAGGATATTACGCGACATCGCGCACACGCTGGAAAAAGATAACCATAAAATATCCTACGGCGCGCTGCTGGCTCCGCAGGTTAAACCGATCGTTATCATTGGTATGGTCCTCGCCGTCTTCCAGCAGTGGTGCGGAATTAACGTCATCTTTAACTACGCGCAGGAGATTTTTGCCTCGGCGGGATTCGATATTAACAGCACGCTGAAATCGATCGTCGCAACGGGGATCGTCAACCTGGTGTTTACCCTCGCCGCGCTGCCGCTGGTGGATAAAATCGGCCGCCGTAAATTAATGCTGCTCGGTGCCTCAGGGTTGACGCTGATCTATGTTCTGATTGCCGCCGCCTATGGCATGGGCATCATGGGCTGGCCCGTTCTGCTGCTGGTGCTGGCGGCGATTGCTATTTACGCCTTGACCCTGGCGCCGGTTACCTGGGTACTGCTGGCGGAAATCTTCCCCAACCGCGTTCGCGGACTCGCGATGTCCTTAGGCACCCTGGCGCTGTGGATTGCCTGTTTCTTGTTAACCTACACTTTCCCGCTGCTTAATGCCGGACTGGGCGCGGCGGGCAGTTTCCTGCTGTATGGCGTCATTTGCGCTGCCGGCTACCTCTATATTCTGCGCAACGTGCCGGAAACGAAGGGGGTCACTCTCGAAGCCCTGGAAGAGCAGCTGGCGCAACGTCATGCGGGCGCTCAGGCGATGAAGCAGGAGCAGACGCGCTAATGGCGGAAGAGTGGATTCTGGAAAACGCGCATCTGCGGATGCGCGTCGCTTCTCTGGGCGGCAAAGTGCAAAGTTTATACTCGCGGCATTATCAGGCGCCGGTGCTGTATGAAAACCCCGCCGGCGGCATGTTTCCGATGCTGCCGCTGGCCAATCGCGTCGCCGGGAACCGCTTTATTTTTCAGGGACGTGAGATAGTTCTGCCTCGCCACCACGCCGACGCGCATTTTTTTCTCCACGGCGACGGTTGGCTGCAGCGCTGGGA
Organism: Klebsiella sp. ME-303; assembly: GCF_007910085.1. Classification (NCBI taxonomy): domain Bacteria; kingdom Pseudomonadati; phylum Pseudomonadota; class Gammaproteobacteria; order Enterobacterales; family Enterobacteriaceae; genus Klebsiella; species Klebsiella sp. ME-303. The sequence continues at coordinate 9,715 of NZ_VOJB01000039.1, forward strand.
TATGATTGCGCGCGGCGGCGACTATTGCGTGTTACAGCTGCGTCGGCAGCATGCCTGCGGTTTCGATTACCTGGCGCAGATCCGCTACCAGCTGCTGCGTAACCAGCTGGTGGCTGCGCTGACGCTTACCCACTGCGGTAGCACGCCCATCCCCTATGGCTGCGGTTTTCATCCGTTTTTTCCTTTTGATAAGCGCGGTACGGTGCAGTTTGCAGCCGCCGGCTACTGGCCGGAAGGGGAGCAGCATCTTCCTCTCGGCTGGCAAGGCCAGTTGCCCGGCTACGCCGATTTCAGCCACGCGCAGTACGGTGAGGATCGCTGGCTGAACGTGGGCTATTCCGGCTGGAGCGGGCGGGCGAGGGTGAGTAGTGATGTGATGGATATCACAATTCTTTCGCAAACTCCGTGGTTGATGCTTTTCAGAATGCAGGGCGAGCCGTTCCTTTGCCTCGAGCCGCAAAGTCATCCGGTAAACGCCCATAACATGGACGGACAGCCGGGGCTGCGGGTTTTAGGCGCCGGAGATACGCTGAGTTTTTCGCTGAAAATAGACGTACAGGGGCGCGAATAGCGCCATATCTGGGGCGAGGGTATCTTGCGCCCGCCCCGCTTTATCGCCAGACTGTCGCCTCCATTCGGGAGGGAATCATGGTCTTACACTCCACGCGCTGGCTGGCGCTAAGTTACTTCACCTATTTTTTTAGCTATGGCATCTTCCTGCCTTTCTGGAGCGTCTGGCTTTCCGGACTTGGCCTGACGCCGGAAACCATCGGCATGCTGCTCGGCGCCGGGCTGGTGTCGCGCTTTCTTGGCAGCCTGCTGATTGCGCCGCGGGTCAGCGACCCGTCCCGTCTTATCTCTTCTCTGCGCATTCTGGCGCTGCTGACGCTGCTCTTTGCGCTCGCATTTTGGATCGGCCACCAGGTTGCCTGGCTGATGGTGATTATCGTCGGCTTTAACCTCTTTTTCTCGCCGCTGGTGCCGCTGACCGACGCGCTGGCGAATACCTGGCAAAAGCAGATCACCATGGACTACGGGCGCGTGCGCCTGTGGGGGTCGATAGCTTTCGTCATTGGCTCGGCGCTGACCGGGAAGCTGGTCAGCCTGTATGACTACCGGATGATACTGGTGATGCTCAGCGTCGGTATTGCCTCCATGCTACTCGGCATGCTGCTGAAGCCGTCGGTGCAGCCGCAGGGCGAATCCCGCCAGCAGGAAGCGGCCGGCCTGGCGGCCTGGCTTACGCTGGTGCGGCAAAGCTGGCGCTTCCTCGCCTGCGTCTGTTTGCTGCAGGGCGCGCACGCCGCCTACTACGGATTTAGCGCTATCTACTGGCAGGAAGCGGGGTATTCCGCCTCCGCGGTGGGCTACCTGTGGTCGCTTGGCGTCGTGGCGGAAGTGGTGATTTTCGCGCTGAGCAAAAAAGTTTTCCGTCGCTTTAGCGCCCGCGACCTGCTGCTGCTGTCCGCGGTGTGCGGGCTGATTCGCTGGTCGTTGATGGGCTGGACGACGGCGCTACCCTGGCTTATCGTCGCGCAGATCCTCCACTGCGGCACTTTCACGGTGTGCCATCTGGCGGCGATGCGCTACATTGCGGCGCGTCAGGGCAGCGAAGTGATCCGCCTGCAGGCGGTCTACTCCGCCGTCGCGATGGGCGGCAGCATTGCGGTGATGACGGTCTTTGCCGGTTTCCTCTACCAGCATCTGCACCAGGGCGTTTTCTGGGTGATGGCGCTGGTGGCCTTACCGGCGCTGGTGGTGCGGCCAAAAGCGGTGGCTTAGGCCTCCAGCATTTTGCAAATCTGCTGCTGCTGATGATCGCTGAACGTCTCTTCGGCGTGAAACAGCGGCGGCGAAAACAGCGGCAGCGCCGTGGCATAGGGAGTGACGATCAGCGTCACTTCCTTCGGCGCGCCCTCTTTCTGAAAGGTGCTCACGCTCAAATACTTTATATTGAGCGGCAGCAGGGTTAACTCGCGCAGCTGCTGCTCCAGCGACTGCTCAAGGTCCGGGTTATCATCGGTCAGCAGAACCACCTGTTTCTCCTGCAGATCGCTTTTTTGCATCAGCCAGGCGCCGAAGATCACCGCGATTAAACTGACTTCCTCCTGGCTAAAGCGTACCTGCCAGCTGGCTTCAAACTCCGCCAGCGCAGCCTGCGTTGTGCGCATCAAACGGGGATAAAGACGGCCAATCTCCTCCGGCAGCGCGTTATCGATACCGATAGCGAAAACGCTGCGGTGTAGCGCCTGCGAAAGGTGAATATAGAGCTGATCGCTCAGCCCCTGTTCATCGCTAAACGGACGGCCCGCCAGGTTCTGAAAGCGGTGAATCAGCCCGGAAATGGCCAGATGCAGACGGCGATCGTGCTGATGACCATCGCGGATAGGATCGGGGGTTTTCAACAGCATAAACAGCAGGGCCAGAAACAGCTGTTCTCCGGCATGGGGCGTTGCCGCAACCCGCCGCTGCCAGTGGCGGACAATCTCCTCGGCGAGGGAAAACTCGGCGGCGGCTTGCGCCCAGCGCTGCTGCTCGTGGGTGAAAGTGGGGCTCTGTCCAAGGTGGTGCTGCAGCAAACAATACTGTAAATAAAGACGCAGAAAATGCACGTCGCGGCAGTCAAACTGCCGGTTCAGGGCGCGCGAGCAGCGGTTGACCAATGCCTGAAGATTGGTGTCGTCATACAGCGTGCGTGCGATACCCTGCTGTTTAAGCTGCGTTTTCAATGCCGGGGTAAAATGGTGGCTGACAAAATGCGGGCACAGGCGCAGCCCGCGGCGCAGGCCGTGCAGCAGGCATAAACGTTGATCGAGCGCGGCGCCTTCCATCCGATAGCTGCCGTCCGCTTGTGAAGCAAGGGTCAAGCGGTGATAACGCTGAATCTCGCGTCCCGTCTCCGCAATGTCCTGCCGGGCGGTATCCTCATCAACCTGGGTGAGGTTACCCAGCCATTCGGGCGTCACGGACTGCCCGGGCAGATAAAACATCAGGAGCACCTGGCTACGGCGCTGTGGACTGGAAAGCACAGATGGTGGTTCAATCACTGTCATCATCCGGTTAGTTCCAGTTAGGGTTTTCGTTAAGAGTAGTTAATGTATTGAGGGTGAACAGGGCATTTCCGGGTCTTTACATCAGGATTGCTGGCGGGGTTCACAGAATTTTTCACGCGAGGAACAGATGAAGAGAGTGAAACAATGCGTCAGCGTAGCGTTTTTCATGTTTTTATCGCTATCTGCGGCGGCGCATCCGCACAGTTTCATCAGTTTGCAAACGGAGGCCGTGGCGGAAAATGGGCTGCTCACCGGCTTTAAAATGCGCTGGACGATGGATGAAATCACCTCCGCCGATCTGCTCTATGATGCGGGCAACGCTAAACCCGGTAGCGAAATCTGGAAAAAGCTGGCGGCGGAAGTGATGGCGAACGTGCTGGGCCAGCACTATTTCAGCGAGCTATGGCACAACGGCCAGCGGGTGAAGTTTGATAATCGGCCCGCTGGTTATGGCCTTGAACGCAGCGGTCATCAGGCGGTGCTCACCTTTACCCTGCCGCTGGCGAAGCCGCAGCCTCTGGCCGGGCAAACCTTCACCTTTTCCACCTACGACCCGACCTATTATGTTGATATGTATTACGACAAAGACGCAGACTTCACTCTACCGACGGCGATGAAGACAAGCTGCTCGGCAAAAGTGATGACGCCGAAGCCTAACGAAAAAATGTTGTCCTACGCGCAGTCGCTGGATAAAGCGGATGCGCCGCCGGAGGATATGGAACTGGGGAATTACTTCGCGCAAAAGGTGACGCTGCAATGTCAGTGATTTTTGCTCAAACCGGCCGTTCGCCGCGCTGGCGTCAGCTGTGGCCGCTGGCGCTGTTTCTGCTGCTGGCAGCCGGAGCTGGCTTCTGGCTATGGCGGGCCTGGCCGCAGGTGCTGCTGCAAAGCGCGGTCTGGCAGCGCGCGCTGAATGTCGAACTGAGTCGGCTTCTGCAGGCGGTTGCGGAGAATCCTGCCTCCGCCGGGCTGTCGCTGCTGGGGTTTAGCTTCGTCTACGGCGTTCTGCATGCGCTGGGGCCGGGGCACGGCAAGGTGGTCATAACCACCTGGCTGGCAACCCATCCGTCGAAGCTGAAATCGAGCATCGGCCTGACGCTGGCCGCTTCGCTGCTGCAGGGGCTGGTGGCCATCGCCTTAGTGGTGGTGGTGCTGACGCTGCTGCGGCTGCCGGCAAGACAGCTGCATCTGAGCAGCTTCTGGCTGGAAAAGGGAAGCTATCTGCTGGTCGGCGCGCTGGGCCTTTTGCTGTGTTGGCGGGCGCTGAAAAAGCTGCGGATGCTGCTGCGCCGACCGACATTCATCGCCTTCACCGCGCATCACGTTCATCACGCCAGCTGCGGCTGCGGGCACCAGCATCTGCCGGCGCCGGAACAGCTGCAAAGCGGCGATGACTGGCGGGCGCGGCTGGCTATCGTGCTGTCAATGGGGATGCGGCCCTGCTCGGGAGCCATTATGGTGCTGTTGTTCAGCAAGGTTATCGGCGTATTTGGCTGGGGCATGGCGGCCGCGATGGCGATGGCGGCGGGAACCTCGCTGACGATTAGCGCGCTGGCGCTGCTGGTTCATGGTTTCCGCCAGCTGGCGGTCAGGCTGAGCGCGAATCGGGCGCCGGCGCTGTGGAAGCAGATCGGTTGGGCAACGCTGGCGCTGGCCGGCGGCGTGATTTTACTGGCGGCGGCCATCGTGATGTGGAGTAGCGCGATGCCATCGGGCGGCGGCCTGAGGCCGTTTTAATGCGATAAAAAAGGAAGCCGCGGCTTCCTTTTGGTTGTCATCCCTAAACCACCTCCTAGGGAGGTGGTGATTGCTCCTGTAAGGCTATAGCCTGAAGAATGCCCATGTCGGAATATCTCTGCTTACTCACCACAAGTAAAAGGAGACAAACCGACATGG
>NZ_VOJB01000004.1:0-611 GCF_007910085.1 Klebsiella sp. ME-303
ATCTAAAAGTCGCAGATATTTATGTGGGGCGCTCTGCAACTGGCGCTTATGGTGACACCCCTATAACCTCGGTTTATTTATCGGGTAACGTTATCGTCCCCCAAACCTGCTCCGTTAACGCCGGGCAAATTGTGACCGTTGATTTTGGCTCCTTTATGTCGGGTGAGTTTAAAAACAAGGGCCAGATGCCCACCGGCTATACGCCGAAAACCATCACCGTGCCGATTAAATGTAACGGGATGGATGCTAACGCCAGCTTAACCCTGCGCTTCCAGGCGGAAGCCTCGACGGATGAACCGGCGGCGATTAAGACCAGCAACGACGATGTCGGCGTGCAGATCACCGATGACAGCGGCAAGGTGATTGAGCCGAACAGCGGCCTGATTCCTTTCCAACTGGATGACAATATGCAGGCGACGGTGACCTTTCACGCCGCGCCGATTAGCACCACCGGAAACGCCCCGGCAGAGGGAACCTTTTCGGCGACAGCCTATATTCGCGTCGACTTTGCATGAAGCGCAAAAAACGCTAAACGGCATGTTGGTGGTATTGCGGATCGAGGTCAGGCAATAACGTCAGATGCAATATTAACGATCTGTAAGCATGAAGCA
>NZ_VOJB01000040.1:0-15446 GCF_007910085.1 Klebsiella sp. ME-303
TCAGCGTGCTCTTTGATGGGTACTTATGAATGTGGCAATGAGACAAGAACCATTCAAGGGTAGGGTCTGTTTGCGGTTTGCCAAGCACCATGCGCGGTTATCCTCTGTTATAAGCTATCTCCGGGTGCCGACACTACACGGCATCCGGGCATGCAATCGTATTGAATCCCTATACCTGGGAATCCGGCTGAAAGTTTTCTGCAGCCTGTAATGTGAACTCCTCTGCATACATGCAGTACATCAATGTATTACTGTAGCATCCAGATTGTTTTAGCATAGCTTTCGCCGCATGTCTCCTGGTGTCTCGCTTCAGCATGACCCAGGTCGCCTTCCGTTGCGAGAATTGTTATGTACGCGTAATCTGTCAGGAAAATTACAGCCCTGGAGTTAAATTTATGCAAGCGCGAGTGAAGTGGGTTGAAGGGTTAACCTTCATCGGTGAGTCGGCTTCTGGCCACCAGATTCTGATGGACGGCAATTCCGGGGATAAAGCGCCCAGCCCAATGGAAATGGTACTGATGGCGGCAGGCGGATGCAGCGCGATTGATGTGGTTTCCATATTGCAGAAGGGCCGCCAGAACGTCACCAACTGCGAAGTTAAGCTGACCTCGGAGCGCCGCGAAGAGGCGCCGCGTCTGTTTACCCATATCAATCTGCATTTTATCGTGACCGGTAAAGAACTGAAGGACGCTGCCGTGTCTCGCGCGGTCGACCTGTCGGCGGAAAAGTATTGTTCCGTCGCGCTGATGCTTGAGAAAGCGGTAAACATTACCCACTCTTATGAAGTGATCGAAGGGTAAGCCGAACGCGCCCCGGCCGGCAATCGCGCCACCGGGGTTCTGGCTACTCGCTGATTTTCCGGCCTTCCATCAGCCGTTCAACCAGCGGCGCCATAATCAGTTCCATCGCCAGCCCCATTTTCCCGCCCGGTACCACCAGGGTATTCATATGCGAAATAAACGAGCCCTGCAGCATCGCCAGGAGCCAGGGGAAATCGATATTTTTTAGATTACGGAAATGGATAACGACAAAGCTTTCATCCAGTGAAGGGATGGCTTTGGCCGCAAACGGGTTGGACGTATCCACCGTCGGTACGCGCTGAAAGTTGAGGTGGGTGCGTGAAAACTGCGGGGTGATAAAGTTGATGTAATCTTCCATCGAGCGGACCACGGAATCCATGACCGCCTCACGAGAGTGTCCGCGCTCGCTGGTGTCGCGGATAAGCTTCTGGATCCACTCAAGATTGACGATGGGCACCACGCCGACCAGCAGGTCGACATGGTTTGCTACGTTATGCTGCGGCGTCACGACGCCGCCGTGCAGGCCTTCATAAAACAGGACGTCAGTCGGTTCCGGCAGCGGCTGCCAGGGCGTGAAGGTCCCCGGAACCTGATTCCACGGCACGGCCTCGTCATAGGTATGTAAATATTTGCGCGACTGGCCTTTGCCGCTTTGCCCATATTCGGCGAACGTGTGTTCCAGCAGGCCGAAGTCGTTAGCCTCGGGGCCAAAGTAGCTGATATGTTTGCCCTGATCGCGCGCTTTACGGATCGCCATGTCCATTTCCGGACGGGTATAGCGGTGAAAGCTATCGCCTTCAACTTCGGCGGCGTGCAGATTAAGCTGGGCGAAAATTTTGCGAAAGGCGAGGCTGGTGGTCGTGGTTCCCGCGCCGCTGGAGCCCGTGACGGCAATCACCGGATGTTTGGCAGACATAACAACTCCCAGAGTAAACGATAGTGTGTGCCGCCTTAGCCGTGAAACTGCTTGCGGGGCATGATGTTCACCGTTTCGTGCAGTTCTGACCACACCAGCACGGCTTCTCCGCTTTTCAACTGCTGTTTAACATCCGCGACTTTATCCGTCAGCGAACGTTCATGTTCACCATAATCGGTGCCTTCACGTAATACAAAACTTTCGATCAGGTTATCCAGCGTTTCGGGATCGAGATCTTGCCAGGGAATGATCATATTTGCGCTCCTAGCCAACGGGTTAGCCAATCCGGGATGCGTTTTTCAAGCCACATTTCAGGCTTACGCAGCGTGCCGCCGACGAAGCCAACGTGCCCGCCGTGCTCCGTGAGCTGATATTCGACATTCGCCGGCAGCTGCTCCTGCGGGGGAATCGAGTGGTGATCCATAAAGGGATCGTCCTTCGCGTGAATAATCAGCGTGGGCTTAGTGATATCGCTCAGGCGCGGCATGGCGCTACACTGGCGATAGTAGTCCAGCGCATCGGCAAAACCGTGGATCCTGGCCGTAATGCAATCGTCAAACTCGCGGATACGGCGCATGCTTTTTAGCTGGCGTAAATCGACGGGCAGAGAGCCGGGATAGGCTTTTAGCTTACGCGCGGCGTTGGCTTTCAGCAGGTTGAGCAGGTAGCGCTGATAAACGCGGGAGAAACCTTTGTCCATATGATAGCTACAGGCTTCCAGCATAAACGGCGCCGATACGATAACCGCGGCATCAACGGGAATAGCGTCGCCTTCTTTTGCCAGCAGGCAGCCCAGCATATTGCCCCCGAGCGAATATCCCACCGCGGCGGTGGGGACCGTGCCGTACTCGCGCTGGAGCCAGCGCAGAAACCAGGAGCCGTCTTCCGTTTCGCCCGAGTGGTAGATGCGGTTATTCCGGTTGGGTTCGCCGCTACAGCCGCGAAAGTGCATTACCACGCCCAGCCAGCCGCGCTGCATTGCCGCATGGATAAGTCCGTGTGCGTAAGGGCTGTGTAGGCTCCCCTCCAGGCCATGAAATACCACCAGACGAGGTTTATGGCGCGCCTGAGAAGGGTCTTCACTCCATGCCAGATCGACAAAATCGCCGTCCGGCAATTCCAGACGCTGCCAGTGGGGAGTAAAGCGGAGTTTGCGACGGATTAGCCGCGGCAACATGGTTTGCAAATGACGATTGCCTACGCCGCGCATCGGATGAAACTGCTGCGAGTCGTCTTCAGGGGGCGTCATTTCTGTAGGAGTGATATCAACCATAGCACCAGAGCAATAAATAATCTTTATAACATACTATACCGCGCATGAAGTGCGCAGGTTAGCCCATATGTGGCCTTGCGGCTAATCGGTCAGCAGGTTACGTGAAAAGAGATGAAAATCGACGCCGGGTTTACGCCGCCATAGCCGCGCTTTCCGCGCGCCGGTTGCCGCTGTTTCACCGGTCTCTTCAAACATTCCGGAGGCTTCGAAGCGGCGAATCAGGCTTTTGCGTTGAATCGGCTGACCAAGGATGATTTCCGTGGCTTCCAGCAGCTGACCATGGGTAAAGGTCTCCGGCAGACAGTAAACCGGCAGTAAAGAGTACATCGTTTTTTGGCGTAAGCGATGCAGACCGGCGTCAATAATCTTTTGATGATCGAAAGCCAGCGAATAGCTATCCAGCTGCGCCACCGGCACCCAGCGGGCATCGCTGACGCTGGCGATATGCGGCTGACACTCTACCCACGAGATTAACGCAAACCAGGCGATAGTCAGGCTCCAGCCGCGCGGATCGCGATCCGGCCCGGAGAAGGTGTCGAGCTGCTCCAGCCATGACGGTGAAATCCCGGTTTTTTCCGTGAGCTTACGTAGCGCCGTGGCGCGGGTTGAATCATCGTGCGCCAGATCGATAAAGCCGCCGGGTAGCCCCCACGCCCCCTGCTGCGGTGGATTAGCGCGCTCAACCAGCAGAACGCACAGCGCCCCTTCATGCAGGGTAAACAGGACGCTGTCGACGGTCACCAGCGGCGAGGGAAAGCGGCTGGCATCGTATTGGCTGAGGTATTCGGCATCGTTGGTCATAGAGCGCTCGCAGCGGAAAAGAACGCTGACAAGTGTACCAGCCCCTTCCTGTGCAGCAAGCCTCCATTTTTATTATTGTTTTTCAATTGATTAGTCAAAATCTCCGCTTAAATGACATTTAACGCTTGCACAATATGTGTCTTAGGGACATTATTAATTGTGTCTTAGGGACACAATGTAATGAGCGGAGGTCATCATGAGCGAAAAATTTACCCTGGAACTGGATGATGAAGCGTTTACGCTTGCCAGCGGCGTCTTTCCCGATGGCGCTGTGTGGCTGAAGGTGACCGATCCACTACCGCCTTCCGCCCGTCTGATGCGCATCCGGGCGGTTGCTCTGCGCGACATGAACGATTTTATGCTACTGGCGCAGCTGGTGGAGGCCGTGCGTCATGTTACCGACGTGACGTTTAGCCATCTGGAACTGCCGTGGCTGCCGTGGGCGCGTCAGGATCGTCATATGGTGCCGGGAGACAGCTTTGCGCTGAAGGTCTTTGCCCGGCAGCTTAATACTCTTGGCTTTGACAAAGTCGTGGTGCTTGACCCGCACAGCGATGCCGCAGCGGCGGCAGTCAATAATATGGTCGCGGTGGCTCAACAGCACTGTCTTCTGCAGAGCGCCGGTCTGCGTCAGGCTATTGCTGCCGGGGAGCTGATGCTGGTGGCGCCGGATGCCGGCGCGCTAAAGAAGATTCATCCTGTGGCTAAAGCCTGCGGTGCCGGAGAGTTCGCGATCCTCGGTAAAGAGCGTGACCTTGCCAGCGGCGCGTTAACCGGTTTTTCCCTGCTGGCCGGTGATGTCGCGGGTAAAGCGGTGCTTATTGTTGACGACCTCTGCGACGCAGGCGGCACCTTTATCGGCTCGGCGCAGGTGCTGCGCGAGGCGGGCGCCCGCAGCGTGAGTCTGTACGTCACCCACGGTATTTTTTCCAAAGGCGTAGAGCATCTGTTGAATAACGGCATCGATGCCGTTTACGCCACCACATCTTTGACTTCTCCTGCCCTGGCTCATCCGCAGCTGGAGCTTATCGATATTGACGCCATCTACCGCGCACATAGGGGATAACATGATGAAAATAAATCCGATTCTGGCCATCGATGGTTATAAAGTTTCCCATCGCGTGCAGTATCCACAGGGGACAACGAAGGTCTACTCTAACTTTACCCCGCGCAGCGATCGTTTTTTCCAGTCGCCGCAGGCCGATGGCAAGCTGGTATTTTTCGGCCTGCAGGGCTTTCTGCAGTGGTTCCTGGTCGATCTGTTTAACGACGCGTTTTTCGCCCGCCCGGAAGAGGAGGTCGTGAACGAGTATAAGCAGGTGATGGACGGCTATCTGGGGCGCGATACGGTTGGGGTGGAGCCTATTCGCGCTCTGCATCGGCTTGGCTATTTACCGCTGCATATCAAAGCGCTGGATGAAGGCACCAAGGTGCCGATGAAAGTACCGGTGCTGACCATCACCAATACGCAACCTGAGTTCTTCTGGCTGGTGAACTATCTGGAGACGGTGCTTTCGGCGGAGCTGTGGAAAGTGTCAACCAACGCGACCATCGCCCACCACTATCGCCTGATTTGCGAACGCTGGGCGGAGAAAACCTGTAGCGATCTGACGCACCTTGATTTCCAATGTCACGACTTTTCGTTTCGGGGGATGTCCGGACTGCACGACACTGCGCAGTCGGGCTGCGGACATCTGGCCAGCTTCAAAGGGACCGATAGCCTGCCTTCGCTGCTGTATGCCCGTGATTATTACACTCGCGGTGAAGATGAGCTCATCGGCGCCAGCATTCCGGCTACGGAACACAGCGTGATGTGTATGGGCGAGCGCGAGCGGGAAATTGAAACCTTTCGCCGGCTGATTACCGAAGTCCACCCGCAGGGTTTCGTCTCTATCGTCTCGGATACCTGGGACTACTGGCAGGTGCTGACCGAATACACCCGCGAGCTGCAGGCAATAATTATGCAGCGTCAGGGGCGCGTGGTATTCCGTCCGGACAGCGGCGATCCGGTGGCGATTCTGTGCGGAACCGCAGCTGACGACGACACCCGCAGCGAGCGCAGCGCCGAGGAGAAAGGCTCCGTGGAGATTCTGTGGGAAATTTTTGGCGGCACTATCAACGAAAAAGGATACAAGGTGCTGGATCCGCATGTCGGCCTGATTTACGGCGATTCCATTACTCTCGCCAGAGCGGATGAGATCCTGCGTCGCCTGGAAGCGAAAGGTTTTGCCAGCGCTAACGTGGTGTTCGGCGTGGGTTCATTTACCTACCAGTACAACACCCGCGATACCTTCGGCTTCGCGATGAAGGCAACCTGGGGGGAGGTGAACGGCGAGGGAAGAGCCCTCTTTAAGGAGCCGAAAACCGATAATGGTCTTAAACGTTCGGCGCGTGGTCTGCTGCGCGTGGAACGCGACGCCTTGGGGGAACTGCAGCTGTACGATGGGCAAACGCTGGAACAGGAGCAGCAGGGCGAGTTAAAAACGCGCTTTCTGGATGGCAAGCTGTACGGCTATGCCTCGCTGTCGCAGATCCGCGCCCGACTGGCGGCGCAGCGCTAAGCCAGGGTGCGGAGGATGAAAAAAGGCGGGTTAGCCCGCCTTCACGTATGGCATATTGCCGCTAGCCTTCCTGTAGCATCTGCTCCAGCTGCTCCTGGGCATCCAGCCAGGCCATTTCACACTCTTCCAGCCCGGACTTCGCGCTGGCCTGCTGCTGTAGACACGCAGTGAGCTCGGCTTTGCGGCTTTGATCGTACAATTCGCTGTCGCCCAGCTTCTCTTCCGCCTGCGCCAGCTGCGCGTTGAACTTCTCCATCTCTTTTTCCAGTCGGGCGATCTCTTTGCGCAGCGGCTGGGTCAGCGTACGCAGTTCGGCTTCCCGGCGTTTCTGATCTTTACGCGCCTGGGCGCTGTTGCCGTTTTCCTTTGGCTCTTCCGATGTCTGGCTTTCCTGCTTTTGCGAGTCGCTCAGCCACTGCTGATAGTCTTCAAGATCGCCATCGAAAGGTTCGACTTTGCTGTCGTGCACCAGATAAAGGTCATCGGTGGTGGAGCGAATCAGATGACGGTCGTGCGAAACCACCACCAGCGCGCCCTCAAAATCAATGAGCGCTTCGGTTAGCGCCTGGCGCATATCGAGATCGAGGTGGTTGGTGGGTTCATCAAGCAGCAGCAGGTTAGGCCGCTGCCAGACGATTAACGCCAGCACCAGGCGCGCTTTCTCGCCGCCGGAGAAACGCTTTGTCTCTTCGTTGACTTTATCGCTCTGGAAGCCGAAACCGCCCAGATAGTCGCGCAGCTTCTGCTCCAGCTCCTGCGGCGCAATACGGGCAAGATGCTGCAGCGGGGATTCGTCGGCGCGCAGGAACTCCAGCTGATGCTGGGCAAAGTAGCCAAGCTTGATGCCTTTCGCCAGACCAATTTCACCCTGCAGCGGCTGTAGCTCGCCGGCCAGCAGTTTTATCAGCGTCGATTTACCGGCCCCGTTACGCCCCAGCAGACCGATGCGCGAACCGGGAACCAGATTCAGCTTGATTGAGTCGAGGATCACGCGCTCGCCATAACCGGCGCTGACCTTTTCCATTTTCAATAGGGGATTGGGCAGGCTTTCCGGCGCGCGGAAGCTAAAGTGAAACGGGTTATCAACGTGGGCAGGGGCGATGAGCTCCATACGCTCGAGCATTTTGATACGGCTTTGCGCCTGTTTAGCTTTGGTGGCTTTAGCGCGAAAACGGTCGATGTAGCTCTGCAAATGCGCGACGCGCAGCTGCTGGCTCTCATACATCGACTGTTGCTGCGCAAGACGGGTCGCGCGCTGCACTTCAAATGAGCTGTAGTTGCCGGTGTACTCGAACATCGTTTGCTGTTCGATATGGATAATTTTGTCGACGATCGGATCGAGAAAATCGCGATCGTGGGAGATCAGTATCAGGGTCCCCGGGTAGCCTTTGAGCCACTTCTCCAGCCAGATGACCGCGTCGAGATCGAGGTGGTTCGTCGGTTCATCAAGCAGCAGCAGATCGGAACGGCAAATCAGCGCCTGCGCGAGGTTGAGACGCATACGCCAGCCGCCGGAAAAGTCGCTCACCGGTCTTTCAAGCTGTTCGTTGCTGAAACCGAGCCCGTGGAGCAGGCTGGCCGCACGCGAGCGGATGGTCCAGGCGTCGATGGCGTCCAGCTTACCGTGGACCGTCGCGATGGCATGGCCGTCATTACGTTCGTTGGCTTCGTGCAGGTCCGCCTCCAGCTTGCGGAATTCGCGATCGCCATCAATAACATAGTCAATAGCCGGCTGCGCAAGCGCAGGTGTTTCCTGATTAACCCAGGCCAGCTGCCAGCTGCCGGGGAAGGTCATTGAGCCGCCGTCGGCGCTAATCTCGTTTTTCAAAAGCGAAAGCAGCGTGGATTTACCGCAGCCGTTTTTACCCACCAGGCCGACTTTTTGCCCTGGGTTGATGGTGGCGGTAGCGTTGTCCAGCAGGACGCGTACGCCGCGACGAATTTGTAAGGAGGAGAAAACAATCATAAGGCGCCGTATGTTCTGACTATGTTAATTTGTCATTATGATAATGTAGTGTCGAGCGAATCGCTCAACCGGGCCGCAATGGTAGCCCAAAATGAAGATGATACACAAAGTCATTCTGGTTGCGTCGGGACGCAGCCGCTGCACAGGCCGCCAGAAGACGTTCGGGAGGGGAAAGATGTCTCAGACAGCGAAAGTTTTGCTGCTGTATGCCCACCCAGAATCTCAGGATTCCGTGGCCAACCGGGTTTTGCTTGAACCGGCCTTACAGTTGTCGAATGTTACCGTGCACGATCTCTACGCGCACTATCCGGATTTTTTTATCGATATCGCCTGCGAGCAGGATCTCCTGCGCCAGCATGAGGTGATAGTTTTCCAGCATCCGCTCTATACCTGGAGCTGCCCGGCGCTGATGAAAGAGTGGCTGGACAGGGTGCTCAGCCGCGGCTTTGCCAGCGGGGCGGGAGGGAATCAGCTGGCGGGAAAGTACTGGCGTAGCGTCATTACTACCGGCGAGCCGGAGAGCGCCTACCGGCGCGATGCCCATCGTTATCCGATGAATGATATTCTCCGCCCTTTCGAACTGACCGCCGGTATGTGCCGCATGCACTGGATGAGCCCGATTATCGTCTACTGGGCGCGTCGGCAATCACCCGACGATCTGAAAAGCCGCGCTCGCGCCTACCGCGATTGGCTGGCTAACCCTGTAACGGCGGGAGGTCCAAATGGCGGGAGCTGATTTACTGCTGGCCGGGGTGTTATTTCTGTTTGCCGCCGTAGTGGCGGTGCCGCTGGCGGCGAGGCTGGGTATTGGTGCCGTGCTCGGGTATCTGCTGGCCGGTATCGCCATCGGCCCCTGGGGATTAGGCTTCATCAGCGATGTGGATGAAATTCTTCACTTCTCAGAATTAGGCGTCGTCTTTCTGATGTTTATCATCGGACTGGAGTTGAATCCGTCCAAGCTGTGGCGGCTGAGAAGCTCCATTTTCGGCGTCGGGGCCGCTCAGGTCGCCTTCAGCGCGCTGATACTTGGCGGTTTGCTCATGCTTAGCGACTTCTCATGGCGCGCTGCGGTGGTTGGCGGGATTGGGCTGGCGATGTCTTCCACCGCGATGGCGCTGCAGCTGATGCGGGAGAAAGGCATGAGCCGCAGCGAGTCCGGGCAGCTGGGCTTCTCCGTACTGCTGTTTCAGGATCTGGCCGTGATCCCGGCCCTGGCGCTAGTTCCCCTGCTCGCAGGGTCAGGTGACGACCATTTTAACTGGCTCACCATCGGGATGAAGGTGCTGGCCTTCGGCGGAATGCTGGTTGGCGGTCGTTATCTGCTGAGGCCGGTATTTCGGTTTATCGCCGGATCCGGCGTGCGGGAGGTCTTCACCGCGGCGACGCTACTGCTGGTTCTCGGATCGGCGTTGTTTATGGATGCGCTCGGTTTGTCGATGGCGCTGGGGACCTTTATCGCCGGCGTCCTGCTGGCAGAGAGCGAGTATCGCCACGAGCTGGAAATCGCCATTGAGCCGTTTAAAGGGCTTCTCCTCGGGCTGTTCTTTATTTCCGTTGGCATGGCGCTGAACCTTGGGGTGCTCTATACCCATTTACTGTGGGTTGTGGCCAGCGTCGCGATACTGGTGACGGTAAAAGGTCTCGTCCTGTATCTTCTGGCACGGGTTTATGGCCTGCGCAGCTCTGAACGGGTGCAGTTTGCCGGCGTGCTGAGCCAGGGGGGAGAGTTTGCCTTTGTGCTGTTCTCACTCCCCGCTTCGCTTCGCCTGTTTCAAAACGATCAGATGGCCCTGCTGCTGGTGACGGTGACATTATCGATGATGACCACGCCGCTGCTGATGAAGCTCATCGATAAAGTCCTTTCGCGGCGATTGAACCAACCTGAAGAGGAGGGCGAGGCTCCGTGGGTTGAAGATGACAAACCGCAGGTGATCATCGTTGGTTTTGGGCGTTTCGGCCAGGTGATTGGCCGTCTGCTGATGGCGAACAAAATGCGTATTACGGTACTGGAGCGCGATATCAGCGCGGTCAATCTGATGCGTAAATATGGCTATAAAGTTTATTTTGGCGATGCGACGCAGCTGGAGCTCCTGCGCTCGGCGGGAGCCGAAGACGCGCAGTCGATCGTTATCACCTGCAACGAGCCGGAAGATACCATGAAGCTGGTGGAGATGTGTCAACAACACTTTCCACATCTCCATATTCTGGCGCGAGCGCGGGGACGCGTTGAGGCCCATGAGCTGCTGCAGGCGGGAGTGGCGCAGTTTTCCCGCGAAACCTTCTCCAGCGCGCTGGAGCTAGGACGAAAAGCGCTTATCTCGCTCGGCATGCATCCCCATCAGGCGCAGCGCGCCCAGCTGCATTTTCGGCGCCTCGATATGCGGATGCTGCGTGAGTTAATGCCGGTGCATAGTGATACCCTGCAGATATCCCGCGTGCGGGAAGCCAGACGCGAGCTGGAGGAGATTTTTCAGCGCGAGATGCAAAAAGAGAGCAGGCAGTTAGACGGCTGGGATGAATTTGAATAAAGGTAAATGATATGGCTGTGCGTAAACGTTTTATCGCCGGTGCGAAATGCCCGGCGTGCCAGGCCCAGGATTCGCTGGCGATGTGGCGTGAGAATAATGTCGATATTGTTGAGTGCGTTAAGTGCGGTCATCAGATGCGTGAGGCGGATAAAGAGGTCCGTGAGCATGTTCGCAAAGAAGAGCAAGTGATAGGCATTTTTCATCCGGACTAGCGTTATCTATCGGCTTTTTTTAAGCTAGAGGGTACACGGGTGCAGAATTCCGCTACAATCTGCGCCACTATTCTTCCCATGCTCAGGAGATATCATGAAAGTAGCAAAAGACCTGGTGGTCAGCCTGGCCTATCAGGTACGTACAGAAGACGGTGTGTTGGTTGATGAGTCTCCGGTAAGCGCGCCGCTTGACTACCTGCATGGTCACGGTTCCCTGATTTCCGGCCTGGAAAACGCGCTGGACGGCCACGACGTTGGCGACAAATTTGACGTCGAAGTCGGCGCTAACGATGCATACGGTCAGTACGACGAAAACCTGGTTCAGCGCGTTCCTAAAGACGTATTTATGGGCGTTGATGAACTGCAGGTTGGCATGCGCTTCCTGGCGGAAACCGATCAGGGTCCGGTACCGGTAGAAATCACCGAAGTGGGTGACGAACACGTTGTTGTTGACGGTAACCACATGCTGGCTGGTCAGAATCTGAAGTTCAACGTTGAAGTTGTCGCGATTCGCGAAGCAACGGCGGAAGAGCTGGAGCATGGTCATGTACACGGTGCTCACGGGCACGATCATGGCCACGACCACGATCATGATGGTTGCTGCGGTGGCCACGGCCATGACCATGACCACGAACATGGCAAAGGCGGCTGCGGCGGCAACGGCGGCTGCGGCTGCCACTAATTCCGCTGCGCTCGCGTCGCGGAATAGAAAAAAGCGGGGAAACCCGCTTTTTTTACGTCTTAATAGTGCGGCGGGGGCGTTTCTTCCGCCTGTGAAGCCATATGCGAAGGCTGAGTGGCTTTCAGTTTTTCGACCATCAGGCGCATATGTTCGCGCATCCTCGCCATTTCTATCTCGTGGGCGGTGACGGTCTTGTTGAGGTCTTCAATAGTGATTTCCTGAAACGCCAGTCTGCTCTCCAGCTCCGCAAGGCGAGTCTCTAAAGTGCTATTGTGCATGAGTAACCTCTTCTGTCTTATCCTGCGGGCGGATTCTACTGAAGTTTCAGCATCCGCGCAGCATCGTTACGTCTGACAGGAAACTAATTTATACAAAAATAGTCCTAAATGAGGCGATATTCAGGTACGTCTGTATGTTGATTTGTTCTGCAACGTTCTATAGTACGTTTTTTGTTTTTTACGATAACCCTGGGGTGAGATGCCCCGGCCCTGGAGAAATGGATGAAATCACTGTTTAAAGTAACGCTGCTGGCGACCACTATGGCCATCGCCCTGAATGCACCGCTGAGCTTCGCTGCTGAGACTACAGCGAAAGCGGCACCCGCAACGGACAGCAAATCGGCATTTAAAAATGACGATCAGAAATCTGCTTATGCGCTGGGTGCATCGCTGGGACGTTACATGGAAAACTCCCTGAAAGAACAAGAAAAGCTGGGCATCAAATTAGATAAAGATCAGCTGATCGCCGGCGTTCAGGACGCTTTTGCTGATAAGAGCAAACTGTCCGATCAGGAGATCGAACAGACTCTGCAGACGTTTGAAACACGTGTAAAAACTGCTGCTCAGCAGAAAATGGAAAAAGACGCCTCTGAGAATGAAGCAAAAGGCAAAGCTTACCGTGACGCCTTTGCCAAAGAGAAAGGCGTAAAAACGTCTAAATCTGGCCTGCTCTACAAAGTCGAGAAAGCGGGTACCGGCGAAACGCCGAAAGACAGCGATACCGTTGTCGTCAACTACAAAGGTACGCTGATCGACGGTAAAGAGTTTGATAACTCTTATACCCGCGGCGAGCCGCTTTCCTTCCGCCTGGACGGCGTGATCCCGGGCTGGACCGAAGGCCTGAAGAACATCAAGAAAGGCGGTAAAATCCAGCTGGTCATTCCACCGGATCTGGCTTACGGCAAAACTGGCGTACCGGGTATCCCGGCAAACTCTACTCTGGTATTTGATGTAGAGCTGCTGGATATTAAACCGGCGCCGAAAGCGGACGCCAAGCCTGAAGCCGCTGCTGAAGCGCCAGCCGCTGACGCTAAGAAGTAATCGGTTTTGAGCCGCCGCCTCCAGGGGCGGCGGTTTTTTTATTGCGGGCAGATATAATTAAAACTGGAAAGAACCTCAGGCGCTGTATTACTTTAGATAGATTAATAATGATGATGAGCCTGCCCTGACGATAACGACAGGCTCCTGAAAAGGAGTGCTTTTTTTCATGTCCAGGTCGCTTTTAACCAACGAGACCAGTGAGCTTGATTTGCTGGATCAACGTCCTTTTGACCAGACCGACTTCGATATCCTTAAATCCTATGAAGCGGTAGTGGACGGGTTAGCGATGCTCATCGGTTCCCACTGTGAAATCGTATTGCACTCATTGCAGGACTTAAAATGTTCCGCTATTCGTATCGCCAACGGTGAACACACCGGCCGTCAAATTGGCTCGCCAATTACCGACCTTGCGCTGCGCATGCTGCACGATATGACTGGAGCCGATAGCAGCGTTTCCAAATGCTATTTTACTCGCGCCAAAAGCGGTGTGCTGATGAAATCGGTCACTATCGCTATCCGCAACCGTGACCATCGGGTCATTGGCCTGCTGTGCATCAACATGAACCTTGATGTCCCTTTCTCACAAATCATGAGCACCTTTATTCCGCCGGAAACGACGGAGGTGAATTCCCAGGTCAACTTTGCTTCATCGGTTGACGATCTGGTGGCCCAGACGCTTGAGTTCACGATTGAAGAGGTGAACGCTGACCGTAACGTTTCTAACAACGCTAAAAATCGGCAGATCGTCCTGAACCTCTATGAGAAGGGGATCTTTGATATCAAAGATGCCATCAATCAGGTGGCCGATCGGCTGAATATCTCTAAGCACACGGTATATCTCTACATTCGTCAGTTCAAAAGTGGAGATTTCCAGGGGCTGGATAAGTAATGCGCTTTGCCATTACGGTAACAGGGCCCGCTTATGGTACCCAGCAGGCCAGCAGCGCACTACAGTTTGCCCGCGCCGTTTTGCAGGAAGGCCACGAGTTGCTCAGCGTCTTTTTCTATCGTGAAGGCGTCTATAACGCGAATCAGCTCACGGCGCCCGCCAGCGACGAATTTGATCTGGTTCGGGCCTGGCAGACGCTGCATGACGAACACGCCGTTTCCTTGCATATCTGTGTAGCCGCAGCGTTACGCCGTGGAATCACTGATGAACAGGAAGCCCGGCAGCTGAATTTGCCTGGGTATAATTTGCAGCCGGGCTTTACCTTGAGCGGATTGGGCGCGCTGGCGGAAGCCGCGTTAACCTGCGATCGCATGGTGCAGTTCTGATGAAGCGCGTAGCCTTTGTTTTTTCGTCTGCGCCTCATGGTTCAGCGTCGGGCAGGGAAGGGCTGGACGCCCTGCTGGCAACCTCCGCGCTGACGGAAGAGATCGGCGTTTTCTTCGTGGGCGATGGCGTCTTTCAGCTTCTTCCCGGGCAGCGCCCCGCAGCGGTGCTGGCGCGCGACTATATCTCCACCTTTAAGCTCTTATCGCTATACGATATCGAACAGTGCTGGATTTGCGCTGCTTCAGCACGGGAGCGCGGTCTGAATTCTGCCACGCCGTGGGTTGTTGATGGCGAATGGCTGGAGCCAGAGGCTTTGCGCGCCCGGCTTGACGATTTTAACGTGATACTGCGGTTCTGAGGCTCGAATGCTCCACACGCTAAGCACATCTCCCTGGCACGCCGATATGGCGGCTATGCTCCGTTTGCTAAAAGAGGGCGACGATCTTCTGCTGCTGTCGGACGGCGTTATCGCCGCTCTCGCGGAAGGCCGTTTCCTTGAAATCCTGCAATCTGCCCCCATATCCCTCTACGCTCTGCAAGAAGATATCGAAGCCCGCGGGCTGGCTGGTCAAATTGCGGACAGTGTCGTCAGGGTTAGCTATACTGATTTCGTCAGACTTTCAGTCAAACATGCAGGTCAGTTGTCCTGGTAATGGCGGGATCGTTGTATATTTCTTGACACCTTTTCGGCACCGCCCTAAAATTCTGCGTCCTCATATTATATGAGGCGATTTATTACGTGTTTACGAAGCAAAAGCTAAAACCAGGAGCTATTTAATGGCAACAATTAACCAGCTGGTACGCAAACCACGCGCGCGCAAAGTTGCAAAGAGCAACGTGCCGGCGCTGGAAGCCTGCCCGCAGAAACGTGGCGTATGTACTCGTGTATATACCACCACTCCTAAGAAACCGAACTCCGCACTGCGTAAAGTTTGCCGTGTGCGTCTGACTAACGGTTTCGAAGTCACCTCCTACATCGGTGGTGAAGGTCACAACCTGCAGGAGCACTCCGTGATCCTGATCCGTGGCGGTCGTGTTAAAGACCTTCCGGGTGTTCGTTACCACACCGTTCGTGGTGCGCTTGACTGCTCCGGCGTTAAAGACCGTAAGCA
>NZ_VOJB01000041.1:0-17281 GCF_007910085.1 Klebsiella sp. ME-303
AAATCCGTCGTCCTTACTCTCCATCGGGAGCGCCCTGAGGACGGCCTTAGCCCGCTGAGAAAAGCGGGCGTCACGCCGTAGCGTTCACTTCCATCATTGAGATAAGCTGTCATAGGTGAGCCGATGCTTTTGTTGGCAAAGGATTTTGTCTGATACAATTTTGCTCGGGGAGCATCCGAATCTGGCCCAACAGCGTATGTCGCCTGACGCGGACGCTTCGGGCAGGTGCCGTCACCTGTGAGGATGATATTGCGCGATCCTGAAACAAGTCGAAATCGTGACTTAATTCTAAAATGGTCACTTGTTGTCAATCAAGGCGCATCACGCTAAGCTGAAAAAATGACTAAGAATATGAACGTTCCATCATCACGCGGCCCGCTCGATCACAGCGTCCGGGAGCAAATCGTCGACGCTGCCTTTGAGCATTTCGGGCATTACGGCTATGAAAAAACCACCGTGGCGGAGCTGGCTAAATCTATCGGTTTTTCAAAATCTTATATCTATAAGTTTTTTGAATCCAAACAGGCTATCGGCGAAGTGATCTGCGCTAACCGCCTGGAAATGATCATGGCCGCAGTACTCTCAGCGGTGGCTGACGCGCCGTCAGCCAGCGAAAAATTACGCCGTCTCTTCCGGGCGCTGACTGAAGCGGGGAGCGAACTCTTTTTTCACGATCGTAAACTCTACGATATTGCCGCCGTCGCCTCGCGGGAGAAGTGGCCTTCAACAGAAAGGTATGCGGAACGGCTGTTAAAGCTGATTGAGAGCATTCTTGTTGAAGGCAGGCAGGCCGGGGAGTTCGAAAGGAAAACCCCCCTTGATGAAACCACTTATGCGATATACATGGTGATGTGCCCCTTCATCAATCCTGTTCAACTGCAGTTTAATCTCGAAACGGCCCCAACGGCGGCGGTTCTTCTCTCGTCGCTGATTTTAAGAAGCCTGGCCCCCTGATTTGTGACCATTGACTTTATTGGTCACTAGTCTGAGAATGCGGAAACCATCCTGTTATTTGATTAAGGGTTTCCCATGCTCAGGCTTCATTCAGCCCGCTTTGCCGCTTGTCTTCTGCCGTTGGCCCTCGTGGCCTGCGGTGATAACGCCTCGAGTGACGATCCGCGCACCCAGCCGCCGCTCGTCAGATCCGCATCCGTAGAACTCGCGCACGATACCTCTCGCGCCTATACCGGCGTGGTGGTGGCAAGAACGCAAAGCGATCTTGGTTTTAGAGTGCAGGGTAAGATCCTTGAACGCTTTGTTGATACTGGCCAGACCGTTAAGCGCGGTCAGCCGCTGATGCGGCTGGATCCCGCCGACCTGAAGCTGCAGGCCGTGGCTCAGCAACAGGCCGTTGACGCCGCCAGGGCGCGGGCGCGAAAAGCCATCAGCGATGAGGCGCGCTACCGTGGCCTCGTTGGCGCTGGCGCAGTCTCCGCCTCGGAGTATGACCAGATCAAAGCGGCGGCAGATTCCGCGAAAGCGGATCTCAGCGCAGCCCAAGCGCAGGCAAACGTGGCGCAAAATGCCACGGGCTATGCCGTGCTGCTGGCGGACTCTGACGGCGTGGTGATGGAGACGCTTGCCGAACCCGGTCAGGTTGTCAGTGCCGGGCAGGCGGTGATCCGGCTGGCCAGAGCGGGGCAGCGTGAGGCGCTGGTACAGCTGCCGGAGACGCTGCGCCCTGCCATCGGCAGCGAAGCGCTGGCGACGCGCTATGGCGACGAAACGCAGCCCGTCGCCGCAAAACTGCGCCTGCTTTCCGATGCCGCCGATGCCACCACCCGTACCTTTGAGGCGCGGTACGTGCTGGAAGGCCCGTTAGCCAACGCGCCGCTGGGGGCGACCGTAACGCTGCACATCAAAAAACAGAGTGGGGAAAGCCAGGTCATGCAGGTACCGCTGGCCGCGCTTTATGATGCGGGCAAGGGACCGGGCGTCTGGCGGATCTCCGCGCAGCCAGCCAGGGTCGCATGGCAGCCCGTCAAGGTGCTGAGCGTGGGCGAGGAGGCGGCGCAGGTAACGGGCGAGGTGAAGCCCGGTGAGGAGATCGTTGCGCTAGGGGCGCATCTTCTGCACGAGGGCGAGGCTGTCCGCCTGGCCGGGCAACCGGATACGGCCCGGACGGGGGATAAACCATGAGCCAGGGCCGCTTTAACCTGTCAGCGCTTGCGGTGCGCGAGCGCTCGGTCACGCTGTTTTTAATTATTCTGGTGACTATCGCCGGTATTTACGCCTTTTTTGGCCTCGGGCGAGCGGAGGATCCCCCCTTTACGGTTAAGCAAATGACGGTTATCACCGTCTGGCCCGGCGCGACCGCGCAGGAGATGCAGGATCAGGTGGCTGAGCCGCTGGAAAAACGCCTGCAGGAGCTCAAATGGTATGACCGCACGGAAACCTATACCCGGCCCGGCATGGCCTTTATCACGCTCTCACTCCAGGACAATACGCCGCCATCACAGGTGCAGGAAGAGTTCTACCAGGCGCGGAAGAAGCTTGGCGATGAAAGCAGAAACCTCCCCGCCGGCGTGACGGGGCCGATGATAAATGATGAATTTGCCGACGTCACTTTCGCCCTGTTTGCGCTGAAAGCGAAAGGAGAACCGCAGCGCCTGCTGGTCCGCGATGCCGAAACGTTACGCCAGCAGCTCCTGCACGTCCCGGGGGTCAAGAAAGTCAATATTATCGGCGAACAGGCCGAACGGATTTATATCTCTTTCTCCCATGAGCGTCTGGCTACCATGGGGCTCTCGCCGCAGGATATTTTCAATGCGCTGAATAACCAGAACGCATTAACCGCGGCAGGTTCAATTGAAACGCGCGGCGCGCAGATCTTTATCCGCCTCGATGGCGCTTTCGATGAATTGCAGAAGATCCGCGATACGCCATTTATTGCTCAGGGTAAAACGCTCAAGCTGTCCGACGTGGCAACGGTAGAACGCGGTTATGAAGATCCGCCCACTTTGCAGATTCGTAATCAACATGAACCGGCGCTGCTGCTGGGGATCGTGATGCGTGAAGGCTGGAATGGGCTGGCGTTGGGTAAAGCGCTGGATGCCGAAACGGCAAAAATCAATGCCAGTATGCCGCTGGGGATGACCCTGACGAAAGTCACCGATCAGTCCGTGAATATCAGCGCCGCAGTCGATGAGTTTATGATCAAATTCTTCGTCGCCCTGCTCGTGGTGATGGTGGTCTGTTTTGTCAGCATGGGGTGGCGCGTGGGGGTCGTGGTCGCGGCGGCGGTTCCCCTGACGCTGGCGGTTGTTTTTGTGGTGATGGAGGCCGCCGGTATCAACTTTGACCGCGTGACGCTGGGCTCCCTGATTCTTGCGCTGGGCTTACTGGTTGACGACGCGATAATCGCCATCGAAATGATGGTGGTGAAAATGGAGGAGGGCTACGACAGAATCAAAGCTTCCGCCTACGCCTGGAGCCATACCGCCGCGCCCATGCTGGCCGGTACCCTGGTCACGGCTATCGGCTTTATGCCGAATGGTTTCGCCCAGTCCACCGCCGGGGAATACACCAGCAATATGTTCTGGATTGTTGGCCTCGCCCTGATTGCCTCATGGCTGGTCGCCGTTGTTTTCACCCCTTATCTGGGGGTGAAAATGCTGCCGGATATCGCAAAGGTAGAAGGGGGGCATACCGCCATCTATGACACGCCGCGCTATAACCGCTTTCGCCGCCTGCTGACCCGCGTTATCGCCAGGAAATGGCTCGTGGCCGGTTCCGTCATCGCGCTTTTCGCGCTGGCGGTCATGGGGATGGGGCTGGTAAAAAAACAGTTTTTCCCCACCTCTGACCGCCCGGAAGTGCTCGTTGAAGTGCAGATGCCCTATGGCACCTCGATTGAGCAGACCAGCGCGGCAACGGTCAAAATAGAGGACTGGTTGGAAAAACAGCCGGAAGCCAGGATAGTTACCGCCTACATTGGCCAGGGTTCACCGCGTTTTTACCTGGCGATGGCCCCCGAACTTCCCGACCCGTCGTTTGCCAAAATAGTGATATTGACGGACAGCCAGGCATCACGCGATGCGCTCAAATTGCGGCTGCGGCAAGCCGTAGCCAGCGGACTGGCGCCTGAAGCACGCGTTCGCGTGACGCAGCTGGTGTTTGGCCCGTATTCCCCTTTCCCGGTCGCCTGGCGAGTGATGGGGCCGGATACCGATACACTGCGCGACATCGCGGACCGGGTTAAGGGCGTGCTGCAGGCAAGCCCGATGATGAGGACCGTCAACACCGACTGGGGATCGCGCGTGCCGACACTGCATTTCACCCTCGATCAGGACCGTCTACAGGCAACCGGCTTAACGTCCAATGCCGTTGCTCAGCAGCTCCAGTTCCTGCTATCGGGCATTCCCATCACCGCCGTGCGGGAAGATATTCGCTCGGTGCAGGTGACGGGGCGCGCCGCGGGGGATATACGTCTGGATCCGGCCAAAATTGAAGGGTTTAGCCTGGTCGGCAATGCGGGCCAGCGCATCCCGCTCGCGCAAATCGGGAAGGTGGAGGTCAGAATGGAAGATCCTTTACTGCGTCGCCGCGACAGAACGCCCACGATTACCGTGCGGGGGGATATTGCCGATAATCTTCAGCCGCCGGACGTTTCCGCCTCCATCATGAAACAGCTGCAGCCGATTGTGGACTCGCTTCCGCCGGGGTACCGCATCGAAATGGCGGGTTCAATTGAGGAATCGGCTAAAGCCACCCGGGCGATGGCGCCGCTGTTCCCCATCATGATCGCCCTGACGCTGCTGATCATCATTGTGCAGGTGCGCTCAATGTCGGCCATGGTTATGGTATTTCTAACCGCTCCGCTCGGGCTTGTCGGCGTGGTTCCCGCGCTGCTGCTTTTCAATCAGCCATTTGGTATCAACGCCCTCGTCGGGCTGATCGCGCTTTCGGGCATTCTGATGCGTAATACGCTGATTCTTATCGGGCAGATTCACCATAATGAGAAAGAAGGTCTCGATCCGTACCATTCGGTCATCGAAGCGACGGTGCAGAGAGCCAGGCCCGTCTTACTGACGGCCATGGCCGCCGTTCTGGCGTTCATTCCTCTGACCCATTCGGTGTTCTGGGGGACGCTCGCCTATACCCTGATTGGCGGGACGTTGGGGGGAACCGTCATGACGCTGGTGTTCTTGCCCGCCATGTATGCGATCTGGTTCAGGATCCGTCCTGAAGCCCGGCGCCATGCTGAACAACATTAAGGCGCTCGTCTGCCTGCTCAACGAACGCCTGGCGTGACCGTCCGAAAGCAGAGAAAAGCGCCGCAGTCCGCGGCGCTTTTCATCACGCCTGAATATAGCGATGAATATTGGGCCCCATGGTGTATTGTTCGGCTGTCAGATTGGGAAAACCGGGAGTTTTTGAATATTCGGGTTATCCCGGTTCTTTTTTATTAAAGAAAAGCGTAAATCATCAGTAGCCAGAGTATGGCTCCAACGGCAATAATCATTTTCAGGATGAAGTTACTGGCTGGGAAAAAATACACCGCCGGCAGTGCGGAACGCCTGGCCTTAATAAGTAAATAAGGCGGCAATAATATACTCCACAGCACCAGCGAGATGCCGGCAAAGGCCAGGGCAGACAAAAATCCTTGCGGGGCAAAAATAGAGGCTAGCGCGGCAGGAAAATAGGTCAAAAATATGGCCAGCGGGCGTGAGCCCCGGCGGTTAATTTTGTTCAGCATATCCTCGAGATAATCACTCAAACCGATTGAGGCTAACATCAGTGAGGCTAAAACGGCAATACATCCAAAAGAGTCCAGCATCCGTAGGCGGCCTGCCGAAGCAGGCCGGCAGCAGCTATTTATTTCGTGGCTTCAGCCAATGATTCTCTGAAGTTTTTATGGAAGTCGTCGATTTGCCCGCTCTCGTGGAGCGCCGACAATGCGCAGCGCAGAATGGCGTGCCCTTCTTCAACGGTTGGATACATCGCCACGGTCGTCGCGAAGCCGCGATCGTGCAGTTTTTTGCACATCGTGATGGCGAGATCTTCGTTACCAATCAGGATCCCCCGAATCGGCATCGTCGTACCCCGGTTAACGATGTCGATCTTGCCGAAAACTTCGTCAAAATAGCGAATGACGTTCTGAAGCTTCTCCTGGCGGGCAGCGACGGTGCCGTCCAGGTGGAGATCGGCGGCGGCTACGCAGGCGGCAATTCCAGGCAATGAAGGCGGCCCACCAAAGGCGTAGGTTGTGCCGTAGGTCTTAATAAATTTGATGGTCTCAGCGTCGCGACAGGCGATAAATCCGCCGTGTGAGCCAAAGGCTTTAGATAGCGAGCCGGCGATAATAATACGTTCGTCAAGCCGATGGCCGAGGCATGACATAACGTATCCGGAACCGTACTCTCCGTAGATAGAGGTGCCGTGCGCATCGTCTATATACGCGTAGCCGTCATACTGATGCGCCAGGCGGACAATATGCGCGACGGGGGCGACGCCGCCCATTGAGCCTACGCTGTCTGATACCGAGATCGGCGTTAATCCCTGGCTGGCCGCATAGCGAAAAGCCTCTTCAATCCGCGCCTTATCCTGAAAATCAATTCTGACGACTTCCCCAAACTGCTGTAAAAGCCCGCGGTTGATCTGCAACGTCGCGTGCGCGGTCTTCTCCATAATAAAATAGGGTTTTTTGCTGAACGTAAAATGCGGCAGCGTCCCGGATGCCAGCAGCGGCAGCACTGCGATATGGCAAGGGGTCACGGCGTTAAACGTCAGAGTATGAGCCCCATGCATGATGTCGTTCAGTCGTGCTTCCAGCTGCGGGAACAGATCGACTTTTACCCGCGTTCTGGCGACAGAAACCTGCACGCCAAAACGCTCAATGGCGTCGACAACCGCTTTTTTCAGCGCCGGGTGAGTCTCTAGCCCAAGATAAGAGCATGAGACAAATTCCACCATTTTTCTACCATCGTCGAGGGTAATGACCTTGCCGTCCCTTTTTACCGCGACCAGTTCATTAATATGTTCAGAGAATACCCGGGTCTGATATTTTAGCGACCTGTCTATTTTCCTTTTTTGCCAGTTTTCCATTGCGTTACCTTCATTGTCGTGACTACCAGAAGAGACAGAATTGCCAGCGTTAACGTGCTGGCACCGAGGGTTCTGTCAAACCCCATACCGGTATCCGTTAGTTTTACGGCGAAATAGCTGATGGCGCCGGCGCTCACCGTTTGAATAAATCCGGTGACGGACGCCGCAATACCTGTTTTGCTGCCTTTGATTTGCAGCGCGATAAAATTCGCGCTCGGGTAATAGGCGCCAAGGGTGAGGTTAAAAATCATCGAGCCGGTGATACATAATAGTAGTGAGTGGCTGCCGATAATAAATGGGGTAACCGCCAGCGCATTCAGGAGAAATAAAATCCACGGGTTAATTATTCGCTCGAATTTGGCGATCTGATTGCCAATAATAAAAAATAATACGGAAGCAGAAAAGAGCAGCGAGTAGTGCATGGTGCTTAGCCCCAGCTGCTGCATAAAAATGGCCGGCGACAGCGAGATATAGCAAAACAGCGAACTCAGAATCAGCGAAACCAGCAGCGTTCCCTGAATAAATGCCGGGGTGATAAACCCGGAAGAGGAGGGCGCCGCGGCCGCATCATGCTGCTCAAGGCGACGCGGAGAGAGCACAAGGGTGACGACGCTAAACAGGGCCATGACCAGGAATATCGAATTCCAGCTCAGATAGCCGAGGAGCGCGGCGCCGGCCAGCGGCGCAATAAGAGGAACCACCGCGCTGGCGGAAGAAATATCGGAAAGCGCGCGCTTGAGCGTTAGCGGGGAGAACGTCTCTTTAGCGATAGCTTTAGACAGGACCGGCCCGGCGCCGGCGCCAAGGGCCTGTAATGCCCTGCCGGCCAACAGCATCATTAAACTATCGGACATAAAACAGAGGAGGCTGCCCGCGAGGAAAAGCAAAAAGCTGGCCGTCAGTACGCGTAATTTACCCAGCTTTTCGCCAAGAAATCCTGATAATAACTGGCTCGCCGCGTATATCACCAGAAAACCACTAATGGTTAACTGAATAGCCGAATAATCGGTAGTAAACGCTTTTTGTAATAGGGGCAGCGCGGGCACGATCATATCTGTCGCCAGCGCGGAAACCGATGCGGCGAGAATAAGGTATAAGTATATCCTGAGCATATTAAACTCTTCGGTGAATATGGGTTAAAACGTTAGATTATTATTTATGAATACGCCGCTGCTTTTTTAGCGAATGAGCAAATCGCGATTCCGGTCAAAATTAATAGCGAGCTCAGTAAATGATAGAGATGCGGCTGGGTATGTAAAAACACAATGCTTAATATGCCGCCGGAAAGTGGAATAATATGGGTATAAATCTCACCGCGAGTCGCGCCAATAGCCGCGATGCCTTTATTCCAGAACAGGTAGGCCAGCCACGAGGGGAAAATCACCAGATACGCCAGTCCAGTAAGGAAAGCGATATCGTGGTAGGCGGCGAATGAGGTGGCGGGGTGCAGCCACAGCCAGAAAATCACCACCGGAAGCAGAATAAGGGCGCCAAGAAGCGAACTGACGGCGACGAAAGCATTGGCGGGGATACGACGATCTTTGTTACGCAACAGCGAGCAGTATACTGCCCAGCTTAGCGCCGAGCCCATTGCCCACAGATCGCCCTGGCTAAACCCTTTTAGCCCCTCTGCGTTGCTCAGGTTGCCATGCAGCAGGAGCAGCAGCACCCCTGCGGTACTAAAGATCACGCCCCACCAGTTCCGCGCCGATACCCGGTCATGGAAAATCAGGCGATTAATCATCAGCACCATACAGGGGGTCGCAGACATGTAAATCGCTGCGTTCAGCGCAGACGTCGACTGCAGACCAATATAGAGGGTTAAGGGAAAGCTCACCTGTCCACACAGCGTTAGAACCAGCAGCGTTGCGCCATTCTGGCGGAACAACGGCCGACTGTCGCGGATTTGCCGCTGATACAGCAATACCAGCAGTAGTGCGGTCAACGCCCATCTCGCTTCGGTCATGAGAATCGGATCCGCGCCCTGAACGAGAATATGCCCTACGACATAATTCCCTCCCCAAAACAGGGCCGCCAGCGTGAGTAACAGGTAAGGCATGCTCATTCCTTGCATCGCTTCGAACTGTACTAAATGGTAACTTTATTTTTTTTAATATATCAATTAAATTTTATGGTTATTGGGCGGTTTTATTATTTTTTTATTTTAAATCATATGTTTAAAAATTAGTTACCTGTGTGCAAAAAATCTGATTGCAGCATATTTGTCTGTACGATAACGTATATATACCATGCATTAAACAGGGATAAATCAATGCGTAAGACAGAAAATGGTTTCACCGGGAACGAACAACATTCCGCAATGGCCAGGCTCTCTCTGGATGACATGATTGACCAGCTTCTTCACAGCAACGCGCTTTCACTGAAACTGACGGCCAATCCGCTACTGGCGGACAGAGCCTGGTACCTGACCGAAAATACCTGTACTAAGGCTTTTACCGCCAACGATCCGCAAGCGAAAAAACGTGCCCACAGCGCGCTGTTTAAACTCTACCAGGCGTGGCTGGCGGAGCCGCTATCGGCGGCGGCAAAAAACCAGTTTCATCCATTACTCTGCGGGATCAGAAGCTACATCGAATCAGAATGGCTCCGGGTGGAAAAAAAACGTTTCAGTTTCCCGATACCCGCGCTTGACGCCGGGAATATCGTTGAGGAACTCCGTCATTTATGTCAGAAACATCCGGCTTCGCACCATCCCCTCTTTGATTTTCTCTCCTCTTCCGCCTCTGCTACGCAAATAGACTATTTCTTCAAAAGCGATAGCGCGCTCAATCTGCTGTTTTTCGATCTGGTCGCGATGGGGCTGGTCGGCTCTCTGCCAGAAACGCGTGCAGAGATTGCCCAGAACCTTTGGGATGAAATAGGCCAGGGCAGCCAGGAGTTTACGCACGTTAATCTGTATAAGGATTTGCTGAAGCGCAGAGATATTGCGCTGCCTGAAAACCATTTCGCCCATCTGTATGACTGGCAGGGGCTCGCCGGGTATAACGCGTTCATGCTGGGCGGCGTTAACCGTCAGCATTACTACAAATCGCTCGGCGTGATGGCGATGACGGAACTGCTGGACCCGCCGCAGTACCAGAAGCTCGTGACCGGGTGCCGTCGCATTGGCCTTACGGATCGCGACGTGCATTATTACGCGGAACATATCGAGGTTGATATCGGTCACGCCGATGGGTGGCTGAATAACGTTATCGTTCCGATCGGCAATAAAAACCCGGCTGCGCTGGAGGAGGTCTACGTTGGCGCAGCGCTGCGTCTTCAGACCTGCTGCGATTACTACGATTGTCTGCTGGAGGCGTTACGTACCGTTGTTGAACGCGAGTCAGAGGGTGCCGCCCTCTGAATAAATAAGCGCTTTTGCCGCGCTCCAGGCCGTTATTCCGGGAGGGATCTCCCGGCATTCCGAGGACTCCGCCTGCTGAGCGGCAATGGCGCCGTCAATCAGCATGAGCATCATCATCGCCACCCGTTCCGCAGGTTCCGGTTTTAACAGCAGGGTAAGAATGTCGCGGAAAAACTGGTAGAGGCGCGATTTAAACCGTGAGCATGTCGCCCGGATAGCGGAAGACGAGGTTCCATATTCAAACAGGGCGCGGGTGAACATGCAGCCGTGGAAATCCTCACAGGTGAACCAGTTATTGTAATATTCGAAGACGGCAAACAGCTTCTCGCGGCCTGAAGGTTTATCGGCGGTAATCTCCTGCAGCGCCTGCATAAACTCACTCTCTTTCTGCTGTAAAATATCAAGAATGAGCGCCTCTTTATCCGCATAGTAGCGGTAGAAGGTCATTTTGGAGATGCCCGCATTCTCCGATATCCGGTCAATACTCGGCGACTGATACCCCTCTTTGTTAAACAGAGACATTGACTGGCGGATAATTTCCGCTTGTTTTGGCTTCATACTGTTTCCCGTGGAATGAAGTAATACAGAGGGTTTCTGGTAGCGAGCAGTCATTCATTTGATATGGCGGGCGGCACGCTGCAACGACGTATGCGCAATGTCATCCCGATGGCCGATATCCCAGCCCCTGCGGTGAGCGGCATCAGTGAACGCGTTGACCCATAAAAATTGTTGTCGATTCTTACATCCGGCTGCAAAAAAAGCAAAAATCCCTCAGGCGATCTTTGCGCTGCGCGAATCAGGGCTGCGCTGGGCCGCCACGTTATGCCCTTAGCCCTCCACGCTGCGCGCGGGGAGGATAAAGAGAGGCCCGGGAGAAGTCAGCATCCCCCCCGAACAGGGGGTGATGTTTTTGTGATGCACATCATAAAATAACGCCTGGTTATTGTGATGTTATTTGCAGTCAATGGATTTGCATTTGAATCAACCCGCGCTATCTCTGCGGGTTTTTTTTCGTCCGGCGATGGTCGGCGGGCGGCGACTCCGCCTGCTGTAAATAGTCCTGATACCAGCCGCTGATACGTCGGGTCACCGGATTTTCGTTGAGGTCGAAGCGCCTGCCGTCGAGCCTGTTTACCGGGGTAATACCTGCCAGCGTTCCGGTGACAAAAGCTTCGTCCGCAGTGAAGGCTTCGGCAAGGGTAAAGGATCTTTCCTGCACGCCGAGGCCCTGCTGGCGCGCCAGTGACAAGATCGTGTGGCGGGTAATACCGTTAAAGCAGTACAGGCCGTTTGAGGTCCACAGCTCGCCCTGGCGTACGATAAAAAAGTTGGTGGAATTGCAGCTGGCGACAAACCCATGAGGGTCCAGCATCAGCGCTTCATCTGCGCCGGCGTCCAGCGCCTGCAATAGCGCCTGGATCAAATTCAGGCGGCTGTGGGAATTAAGACGCAAATCGAAAACATCCGGCGCGCTGGTACGATAGGTCGAGGTGAGCAGGGCAAGGCCGCGCCGTTTGGCCTGTTCATCCACAACCTTATATTCCGCCACGCAGACGATAGTGGCGCCGCCGAGGATAAAGCGCGGGTCCTGATTTGGCGTGCGCTTTTTGCCGCGGGTGATCATGAGCCGCAGATGGGCGCCGTCCGTCATACCGTTGATCTTCAGCGTGCTGTACATAATATCGGTTAGCTCCTCACGACTATGGCCGATATTGAGCTGGATAGCGGCCGCCCCGGCAAACAGGCGATCGAGATGCGCCTGAAGGGCGATCAGCTTGCCGTTCACCAGCCGCAGCCCCTCCCAGACCCCGTCGCCGCAGACGTAGCCGGAATCGAAAACGGAAACCGTGGCGCGATCGCGGTGAACGAATTCGCCGTTGACGTACACCTGCACATTGTCGTTGCGCGTATCCTGCAGGTACGCCTGACTGCTTTGAGCGGAGAGAGCTAAACTCATCATGTTTCCTTGCGGTTAAAATGCCCGTTCAGCGAAACGGGAAAGGAAGGCCTGGGTGCGCGGTTGGCGCGGATGGCGCAGCACCTCTTCCGGGGTGCCCATTTCATGAATCACGCCGTTTTCGATAAAAATCACCCGATCGGCGAAATGCCAGGCAAAGCCCAGCTCATGAGTGACCAGCAGCAGCGTCCGCCCCTCATCTGCCAGTTCACGGATGGTATGCAGCACTTCCCCCACGAGTTCAGGGTCGAGGGACGAGGTGGGCTCATCGAACAATATTATCTCTGGCGCCATTGCCAGGGCGCGAGCAATAGCGACGCGCTGCTGTTGACCGCCGGACAGGCTGCCGGGCCAGGCCTGGTGCTTATGGCCGAGCCCCACTTTTTCCAACTGCGCGTGGGCAATGCGCATCGCCTCTTCGCGACGCATCTTTTTCACCGATATCAGGGCTTCGCTGACATTTTGCAGCACCGTGAGATGCGGGAAGAGATTAAATTGCTGAAACACCATCCCCACGCGCTGGCGAACATCGCTCAGCTGTTTTTCGCTATAGCGCCGCTGACCGCGGCTGTCGATTTTACCGAGGGTAACGCCGTCCAGTTCTACGGTGCCAGCGCTGGGTATTTCCATAAAGTTCAGACAGCGCAGCAGGGTGCTCTTACCCGAGCCGCTGCCGCCAATGATGGCGATTTTCTCACCGGCATAGATATCTAAATCGATGCCCTGTAACACGCTTTGCGCACCAAAGCGTTTGTGCAGGGCGCGTATCCGCATGACGACTTTTTTCTCTGACATGGCCTTTCTCATCATATTAAGGATGTGGACGGTAGCGGCGCTCCAGACGTGCCGCCAGGTAACTTCCGGGCCAGATCAGCACAAAATAGAGCAGGGCGACGACGGTGAAAATCTCCACCGGACGATACCAGGTACTGCTTAGCAGCCTGCCCTGATACATCAGTTCGTTAACCGTGAGAATCGAGGCCAGGGAGGTCACCTTCGCCAGTTCAATCATGCGGTTTGTCAGGGCTGGCAACATACGGCGAAATACCTGCGGCAGGATAATACGCCGCAGCATCACGCCCGGCGGCATGCCTAAGGCTTTTGCCCCTTCCCACTGCCCGCGTTCGATGGACTGTAGCCCGGCGCGAAAAATCTCGGTGCTGTAGGCGGCGGTGTACAGGGTTAACGCCAGCGCGGCGGCGCCAAAAGTGGAAAACTGAATGCCCACCAGCACCGGAAAGGCATAGTAGAACCAGATGAGCTGGATAAGCACCGGCGTATTGCGGAACACCTCGACAAAGGCGCTGGTAAGGGGATAAAAATAGCGCGGCCCGCGGGCACGGACGACGCCAACGGCAAGCCCGATCAGCGTGCCGACAATTCCCGCCAGCAGCCATAGCTCCAGCGTAACGCCCAGTCCCTTCAACAGTACCGGCAAGTTTTGCCAGACAAGGGAAAAGTCCCACTGATAATGCATGGTTGTTCTCTCGTTAACGTGAGTCGGAGACGGCAAGGCGTCGTTCAAGCAGCTGGCTGCCCTGGCTGATAATCAGCAGCAGAGTGAAGTACATCACCGCAATAAGCGAATACACTTCCAGGGGCCGGTAAGTCTGACTGTTGATTTGCATCGCCTGATACAGCAGCTCGCTGTACGCCAGAGACGAAGCAAGGGCGGTGGATTTGAGCAGTTCGAAAGAACGCTCAAGGAAAGGAGGAATCATTCTGCGCAGCGCCTGAGGGAAAATGACCCGGCGGAGCGCGGTGGCGCGCGACATGCCCAACGCCTTCGCGCCTTCCCATTGTCCGTCGCCGATCGACTGGATGCCGCCGCGGTAAACTTCGGCATAAAACGCGGCCGACTGGGAGGAGAGCGCCAGTACCGCGGCAGCAAACGGCGAGAGCGTCAGCGGGCTGACGACTGGCAGAGCGTAGTAGATCCAGAAGAAGTGGACGATAGCGGGAGTATTACGATAAAAGCCGATCAGTATCAGCGCCGGAAGACGGAAGAGCATTAGCGGCGAGGCCTTCATCAACGCCAGCGCAATGCCGGCCAGCATGCCGAATAAAATACTGGTGACGCCGATCTGAATGGTACCCCACAGCCCCTCCAGCAACAGCATGCGATATGGCCAGATGGCGGCAAAATCCCATTGATACGACATAGTTCTGGAACCCCTGAAAAACGCAAAACGATGGTGATGGTTTTAGAACGACATCATCTTAGCAGTAGCGAAATGTGATAATTAAATAATAAAAACCATTGCTATTATCTCTTTTGGTTATAAATATTTACGCGAGAAAGCAATGCCAGACTCTGATTCCTTAACCGCTACGCTGGCGCGTTTTGCCGGCGAACTCACCCCGGCTGCGATACCGGCGTCGGTGAAAGCCAGGATCGCTCTGCATTTTATCGATAGCCTGGGCTGCGGCGTTGCCGGCTGCGAAGACAGCGTGCTGCGGAAAAGCACGCGGGTTATTCGTAGCCAGTACGCGACCGGCAGAAGCGCGGTGCTCGACGGTGGAACTCCGCTCTCCGCCAGCGGCGCCGCGTTCCTCAACGCCGCTGCGATAAACGCGCTGGATTATGACGATGGTTTTGAAGTCGCCGGGCGGGGGATGGGGCATCCCGGCGCCACGCTGGTGGCCGGGGCGCTGGCTGCGGTGGGCCAGGGCGGGCTGGTCAGCGGCGGGGCGTTGCTGACCTCTCTGGTGGCGGCCTGGGAAATCAATAGCCGCGTGATTATCTCTCAGCAGCCGAGTCCTGAACGGTTTCAACAAGTGTACGGCGTGTGCCAGCACGAATCGCTGGGGGCGGCGGTGGCGTATGGTTTACTGCGCGGCTGCGATGCCGCGGGGCTGGAAAATAGCCTGGGACTGGCCGCCTCGTTAACCCCTTTGCCCACGTTGCATAAATACAACTGGCAGGCGCGTCCACTGGTTTCGTTTAAGGATTACAACGCGCCGGCGGCAGAGG
This sequence comes from Klebsiella sp. ME-303, assembly GCF_007910085.1. Classification (NCBI taxonomy): domain Bacteria; kingdom Pseudomonadati; phylum Pseudomonadota; class Gammaproteobacteria; order Enterobacterales; family Enterobacteriaceae; genus Klebsiella; species Klebsiella sp. ME-303. Next base: position 15,343 of record NZ_VOJB01000041.1, read on the forward strand.
CCGGCGTACGCGCGGTGGAGCTACACCTCGCGGGGATAGTGGGGCCGCGCGAGATACTCGATGGTGAACAGGGGTTCTGGCGGATGTCAGGCTCCGACCGTTTTCAGCCAGAACGGCTGACGGAGCATCTGGCGACGCACTGGCAGCTCAGGCACGCCAGTTTCAAAGACTATCCGGTATGCCGCTGGATGCATACCGCGCTGGCGTCGTTTGAGCGTCTGCTGGACCGTATTCCGTCGCCAGAGTCGATTGAGCGGATTCGCGTTTACGGTAGTTTTACCCTGGCCCGTTTTTTCGCCGACGCGCGTCCCGTCAGCAATACCGATGCGCAGTTCAGTCTGCCGCTGGCGATAGCCTGCCTGGCGTTTAAAATCGCGCGTCACCAGTGGAGCAGCGATCGGACGCGCGGCGCGGCGCCACTCCTTGCCTTCGCTGACCGGGTTGAAATCATCGCCGATGAGACCTTTGAACAGCTGATGCTGCAGCATCGCCGTCCCGCCGCGCGCGTGGACATTGTGGTAAAGGGAAGGACGATCGCCGGAGAGCGTATCGACTTCCCGCCGGGGTGTGCAGAAAATCCGCTGCCGGAACAGCGGATCGTGGATAAATGCGTGGCCAACCTATCATCACGCCTCAGCGCGCCGCGGGCAGCGCGGCTGATTGACGCTCTGCTGGATATGGAACGCTGCGCGGACATTGGCGCGGCAATCTCGCCGCTTCTGTCCGCGCCAGGAGAGTAGTCGCTTATTTCCACTCTTCTTTAATCACCGAGGGCACTTTGCTGATATCCACACCGCGTAGCTTAAGGGCGTCTTCATAAAACTGTTTGCTCTGTCCCGACTGGTAAATTTTGGCAAACTCTTCATTCAGAAAGTTGCGGAAGCGGGGATCGCTCTCTTTGCGCAGCGCGCCGCCGGTGCTGATGGCAATAATCGGTTTTGGCAGAATCAGGTTGCCTTTGTGCACTTTTGCCTGCTGCAGAGCCAGCGCCGGGTGAACGTACGAGAGGGCGTCGACGCGTCCGGCGTAGAAGGCTGCGACGCCTTCATCCATATTGGTAAAGCGCACCAGCTGCACTTTGGGTAATTTTTTGGTCAGTATCAGGTCCGGGCTGCTGCCGAGCGTGACGCCAATCTTAATATCCGGGCGATTGAGATCTTCCCAGCTCTCGGCCTTCACGCCGTCGCGGATCAGGACCCCCTGCGCATACCAGAGGAAGGGCTGGTCGGAAAAGTCGGCGGCTTTGCGGCGTTCATCGGTGGGGTCCAGCACCAGCATGGTATCAATCTGGCCGGCCTGCAGCGCGGCGACCGCATTTCCCCAGGTGGTCTCCACCGGCACCAGTTTTACGCCTAAATCTTTTGCCAGTACTTTACCCACGTTATAGCCAATGCCGTTCCACTGACCGGTGGCTGGATCTTTGAAATACCACGGTTCCCCCTGCGCGACGCCGACGCGCAGTTCGCCCGATTGCTTAATATGATCCCAGGTGGACTCTTCGGCATGGCTGAAAAAAGGCGCGGCGGCGATCGCCAGCGACAACAGCAATTTATGAATTTTTGTTGGCATATTTTTACCCTGATGAGAAAGTCATTTCTGAAAAACAACGTATTACGCGAACACGATAACGGAGTTTGTTATCAGTGCATTATTATTTTTTGGTTTAACTCATGCCCGAATGTTATTTGCTGATACCTAACCGGTTTCGCTTAAATTACGGCGCGTTGCACATATTATTCATAACTTAATGCGCTATTGTTCTAAGGTGCTTTATTTCCGTCGCCGAATTTAAAAATTCCGATCTGGTGGGAGTCATAGTTTGCTGGGACGTTAAAAATATCACTTCTGACAGCCAGGCTTATAAAAGAGCGACAATAATTGCCAGACGAGCGCGTCCCCGGCCTGAAAATGATATCGCCGCGTCCCTCACGCAGCGTCA
>NZ_VOJB01000042.1:0-19581 GCF_007910085.1 Klebsiella sp. ME-303
ATACCTAAGAACAATGAATTTTCGTGTTGGTATCTGTGTTGGTATAAAATGAAAATGTTTTTTATTAACTATTTTAAATCATGAGGTTGAGTCCTATGTGCGAGTCCGGCCTTCGCACAAAATTCCCCAATCAGTCCACTAAAATACTTTTTTGTATCTGCATTTCATCATTTGAAAACCTCCTGTTGAGGCGTCTGTTCTTCTGGCTCCGACATGGCTAGCACAGCACGCTCCCCACTTTCCACCCGCGCTTCCTCCTCACACCACCTTTCAAACAGCCTGGCGAATCTGGCGCTTTGCCAGGTTTCTCCAACCTGGCTTAAGATAAAGCCAGTGACCACAATAGCGGAAATAAAGTAAAACAGTGAAAATGCGATAGCTGAATTTACGCCCCCGCTGGCCAGTAACGATTGTATTGTTGTCCACCAGGCGCAGGCAAAAATGACAATTGAAATTAGCCAGAAACCTCCGCTAACGATGTGAAAATTTTTAATTTTTTTAGCATCTACAGAAAAATGATTTTCATCACAACGATATAAGGATGGGTTTTTAAGGAAACTCATTAATCGTACATCATATGAGCCGATATTTTTATCAGCGATAAAAGCGATCAGCTGATGGGCGTGCCAGACAGGAAGAGTAATCCCGATCTGCTCATACAAAAATTTCATTTGTACCGTCTGATGCGTCCTCGAGAGTTTGGTGTCGGGTATGTCAGCGTTCGCTATCTCAGCGATTTTATTCAGCACCTCTATTTTGGTTTCAATAGGTACCTTTTCAAAGCGAATTTTTCGCTTTGCTGGCGGGCTGGACATCACTTTTCCCGCCCAGTCGATGATCTTTTTAGCCACATATAAAAGCGCGGGTAGCAAAACCAGCTTTGCAATATCTATCTCGTTAATGGCTCCCATCGTTATTCCTTTATAAAATGAATACGCAATGAATTTACAGCACCGACTTTATTTTATGTAGCCCTCATTATTATGAGGGCTTCGATATGGCTAATTCCTGGGCTGGCTCCTGGTCTGACTTAATGCCAACCGCCCAATACGGCCCCTGCCCGGAGGCCGTTATACTTAAAGACTGAAGCCAATTTCCACCGATGCCGCACTGCGTTCCCCCTCACCGTGGTAAACCGCTTCGATGTTGTTACCATCGGGATCGAGTACAAAGGCCGCGTAGTACCCCGGGTGATAAGTTCGCTCACCGGGTGCGCCGTTATCACTGCCGCCGTGTGCCAGCGCCGCCTGGTAAAAAGCATCCACCGTCTCACGATCCCTGGCCTGGAAAGCCAGGTGATGCCGTCCTGTTGGCTTACCTGCGGAACCGGGGCTATTAATCGATGAAACAACAAGCTCATCAGCCCAAAAATAATCGTCGTAGGTATTCACGACAGGGATCTCAAGGACCGCCAGCACGGCTGTATAAAACGCTTTGCTGGCCTCGAAATCATTTACCACAAGCTGGATATGGTCGATAAGCCTGCCGCGATGTAATCGGTAAGTCTCCATGATGGTTTCCTCATTCAGTCGTATTAACAGGTAGTTATCCGTTATCTAAAAGGAGCGTTGTACGGATTTGATGGATGAGTACAGGTCCGGAGTGGCGATATAGAGCATGACATTAAAATCCTGTTTGTCACCGCAATCCTGACCCCTCAACCCCGTCCCCCAATCACTCCGATAAACTCTCTGACCTGCTTCTGCTTCCTGGCCGACAGCTTCTCCACCCTGCGCATCGCGGCTTCCAGCTCCGGTTCCGGCTCAACCGCCGTCAGAACGATACAGCCCTCCATTACCCGCACCTCCACCCGGGTGCCGGTCGAAAACCCTGCCGCCGCCAGCCACTCGCCCTTCATGATCAACGCCGGAACAAGACGACGATCTGGCAAACGTCTCACATAACTCACCGTCAACTGACGCTTATTTTTCGGCGACACTTCTGGATCAAACGAATCTACAATACAATCAGCACTAGTCATGGTTGCTATTCTCGTGAAATAGTAATTGTGATCAGCGGTGCGGGTGTGCGCTAACACATTCGCACCGCGCTAAATAACACCTGTAAACCTAACCAGTAATAAAAATAAAGTCCAGACTTTAATCGGACATAATAAACGTCTTTAACCATAAATTAAGAATTAACAGAATACGTGACGCTATTAATTAGCGCCTGTGGAAAATGCCTTTCCTGATATTGCTGAAATAACCGCAAAGCAGATTCAAAAAACAAAAGCGAGATAATGCGCGCAACAGGATGCCCATGCCCAATTACGGGCACCCCATCTCTTTAGCCAGCGTACCCTTCCGGGACTTCAGGCGGCGGGCGATACCTGCCGGCAGGGCGGACCAGAACGAGAGCGTCGGATGAGTCCGCCGCTCAATCTCCTCCACCGTCACTTGATAATCACAAAAACTGGCGCTTTTGGGCGTCGCTTGATCCAGCAAAAACGCCGCGTATTCGCCTTTATCCGGACTGGAGCCGATAAAAATAATCTTCCAGTAGCCGCTGGGAAGCTCCACCTCGGGCGCGGCGGGCAGGGTAGCGATATGCCGTTCGAACAGCGGCCCGGTAACGGACCACACCGCCGCCACGTCGCGGCGCTCGGCGAGGGCGCGCTCCTTATCCTCCAGCCGCGCCCACGCCCCCTGATTCAGGTCGGAGGCCTGCGGGGTGATATTGGAAAGATAGTTTAACGCCTGCCAGTCTGCGCTGGCGCCGAGCCCGGCGAGCGGCGCCTGATGCCCGCGATCGACCGCCAATGCTGCGCTGGCCCCTTTATATGCCGCGGGGGCAAGGGTATCCGCAGCGGGTAAATCCGGATCGCGCTTCCAGCTGCGCGAACGCCCGCTGGCCAGGCTGGCTTTGGTGATTTTATACGCCACCCAATTAGCGAATTTGCGCTGGCTGTTGTTATTGAGCGTATAGGCTTCGCGAACCAGCGTCTGCGCGCTTCCGCCGGTCGGGCAGCCCACTTCACAATGATCCACGCCGGATGATGCGGCAGCGCACGCGGCGGTAAAAAATAGCGACGGCAGAACGCTGAATACTCGGGATAGCTTCATATTATTGATGACGTCAAAGAAAAGATGAATCGATGCATAAAAGAACCCCCTGAATAGCCAGAGCGGAATTCAGCTATGAATCGCAAAGATGAAGTGAGAGCGTAAAAAGAGTTAGCCGGTCGCAGCTGCGCGGAATATCACAAGATGATTTAACATCACGGCGGATGTTATTTTGTGAACCCAGAAATGATGTTGAATGAGGTGACCAGACTCTCAAGCCCGCTATTTTCAGCCGGGCTGAACGGGTGGGAATATGCTCGACGAAGCGTAAAGCGGTGCGGCATCCATGGCGTTGTCTGAAAAATGTCGCGGCAGGGGAAAACGCTTCTCTCTGAGCGGAGGATTATTCAGACTACGCGGATGACCGATTAAGGAGAGAAGGTATGAAAAAGGAACTCTGGAGAGGCGTGCTGGCACTGGCCGTACTTAGCCTCCCCGCGCTGGCGAAAACAGGCGTTTCATTCAGCCACAAAGACTGGGAAGTGGTATGCGATAACACGCTGACCTGCCGGGCGGCGGGATACAGCGCTGAAGAAGGAAGCGGAGGTTCGGTGCTGCTGACCCGCCAGGCCGGAGCGGGCACCGCCGTCTCGGGAGAGCTGATGCTGGCGGAGGTGACCGACAGCGACGTTCTGCCGGGCAAACTGACGCTGTGGATCAATGGCCAGCCGGCAGGCGATGTGAAGCCAGCAAAAGAGAGCTGGCCGCTGTCGGAGAAACAGGCCCGGGCGATCGTTAACGCCATCAAAGGCAGCGGGAAGGTCGAATTTACAGGCGGGGAGGCGCCGTTTGTGATTTCCGGCGAAGGCGCTTACGCGGTACTGCTGAAAATGGACGATGTTCAGGGGCGAATCGGCACGCCGGGCGCGTTGACCAAAAAAGGCGACAGGCCGGAAAATAGCGTCCGGGCGGCGATTCCTGCCCCGGTCATTCACCGGGTCATGCCTGAGAAGGCGCAGGAGAGAGCGTTAACCGCGCCTGAGCTGGCGGTGCTCAAGCCGAAGCTTCTGGCCACGCTAAATAACGATGATTGGTGCGATCGCCTCCAGCCTGAGGAGGGGGAGGAGGCTGAAACCATCAGCCTGACTCCGCTGGATAACGCGCATTCCCTGATTTCTGCCTTGTGCTGGCGGGCGGCCTATAACGAGGGATACGGCTATTGGGTTGTGGATAGCAAACTTGAGGGTAATCCAACGCTTATTACGGTTTCCGGTTCTGAGTATGGCGACGGCGAGATTTTTATGAGCCAGAAAGGGCGAGGGCTCGGCGATTGCTGGGGGACGGCGAGCTGGCTCTGGGATGGCACAACGTTCCGCAAAAGCCGTGAAGCGACCACGGGAATGTGCCGCTATCTTCGCCTCGGCGGGACATGGGATCTCCCCACCTGGGTGACCGAGGTTAAACCGGCAAAGTGAAATCACGCGACCAGACTCTCTCCCGGCACACACGCCGACAGAGAGGACAGGGAAGGATCTTAACGATCGTCCGCGTAGCGGGATCGCCATCGACAGCGCCAGCGGCGTCAGAAAACTGACGCCTTGTTCAAAATAACAGCGCGGCTAATGTATTGCTAACTCGAATTAGTTTATGATTAAGCCGTTCTGTTCGTTATGGAAAATGAGTTTATGGCCAAAACCGTTGAGCAAGTCGCCAGGGCGCTGGGAATCTCGATTACCACCGTGCGCCTGGTGCTGGGTGGCAAAGCTGAGCAGTATCGCATCAGCGCCAAAACGCAGCAGCGTATTAATGATTACATCGCCGAGAACGGGCTGGTCGTTAACCATATCGCCCGCAGCCTGAAGCTCAATAAAACCGAGACCTTAGGGCTGGTGATCCCGCGTTTATCCAACCTGTTTTTCTCCACCCTGGCGGAAAAGCTCGAAGCCTGCTGCCGTCAGGCGGGGTATCAGCTAATGATTGCCTGCACCTACAGCGACAGCGAGCATGAAAACAGTCTGGTTGAAGGACTGCTGGCGCGCAACGTTGACGGGCTCTTCGTGGTGCCCTCTACCCGGGAAACGCAGCTGCATCACCAGAAGGTAGCGCGCAAGCGGCCGCTGGTGCTGCTCGACCGCGATTTTGGCGAGAGCGACGTGTCGCTGGTGGTGAGCGATAACTACAACGGCAGCAAAAAGCTGGTGCAGGCGATGACCCAGGCGGTGGACGTCTCGCCGATTTTTTTTATCGCCGGGGATACCCAGCAGCCGTCGATCCAGCGTCGTCTGCAGGGCTACCTGAGCGAGCTGCCCGCCGGCAAGGAGTGGATATTGTCCGCCAGCCATAACCGTCAGGAAGAGGGCAAACAGCTGATGCTCGATTTTCTCCGTCAGCACCGCGAGCCGCCGAAGGCGTTTATCGCCTCCTCCCTGCCCATTCTGGAAGGGACGCTGAGCGCGCTGCGGGAAACCTACGGCTTTATTCCGTCGGATATTCCCATCGGCACCTTCGATGAACATCAGATGCTGGGATTTCTGCCGAACGCGGTGTGGTCGATGCGCCAGGATGAGGACGCCTGGGCGCAGCACGCGTTTCATCTGATGCAGCAGAAGCTGCAGGGGGAAAATGCCGATGTGAAGATCACCGTGCCGATGACCCTGATTCACCGCCCGCTGTCGGTGGAGAAGCAGCGGAGCCAGTAAATGACACGGCTTGTGTGAACACGTCAATCCCCGGCTGCGCTATGCTGGCCGGGGCTACAGATACCGCATCCTGCGCGCGCTGGTAGCCCGGATAAGGCGCGGGCGCCGCAATCCGGGAACCCTTAACGATCCCTCATCAAGTCAATCGCTGAACAAACCGCGCCGCCAGCCCGGCGTCCAGCTCCGGCGGCAGGCCGCTGATCCCGACGCCGCCAATGGCCAGCCCGTCGACGATCACCGGCTCGCCACCCGGCATCGCCAGCAGCTGCGGGTCGTTAAATACCGCCAGCTGCAGGGCGCCGGCGCTGACCTCTTGCGCCAGCGTTGCCGTCGGACGGCGAAAGCGCAGGGCGCTCCAGGCCTTGCGCTGCGCCAGCTGGCGCGGTAGCGGTGGGCAGCGAACGTGCGCGCCAAAGGCGATGAGCTCGCCCTCCGGCCCGACAACCGCCACCGCCAGCCCCCGGGTTCGCGCATCGCTTTCCGTCTCCTGTAAAAACCGCGCGACCTGCTGGCACACGACGCTATCGTTCAGACGGATCTGGGGACAGAGCGCGTCATTGTCCGGCATCGGCGATATACCCCCTAAAGTGCAGATAGAGGTCATCCAGCTCGCCTTTCTGCGCCGCCGTCAGCGCTACAAACGGCTCGCGGGTGGGGCCGGTATCGACGGTCTCTTTCGCGGCAAGATACTTCGCCGACTGGAACACGCCGCGCGCGACCAGCTGCTCCACCACCTCGTTGATCTGCTGCTGCAGGCGCTGCGCCCGGGCGATGTCGCCCTGTTGAAAAGCGCTGCGCAGGGCGAGAAACAGCTCCGGCTGTAGGTTAACCGTGGTGCCAACCGTGGCCGTCGCGCCCGCCGCGAGGCTGGAAAGGAAGATCTCATCGAAACCGTTAAAAAAGACTTTCTCCGGGTAGCGGGCGATCATCCGTTCCAGCGAATAGAGGTTATGCGAAGTATGCTTCACCCCCAGAACCTGCTCATCGCCGAGCAGCGCGTCGGCGCTCTGGGCGTCCAGCTCGACGCCGGTAAACTGCGGAATGTTATACAAAATCACCGGAATCGAAATGGCGTCCAGCACTCGACGGTAGTAGGCGATAATCTCCTCGCGGCTATATTTGTAGTAGTAGGGCGGCACCAGCGACACCGCGCTGGCGCCGTCCTGCTCGGCGTGCTTCGCCAGCTCGACGGCATCCCGGGTGCGCGGCGTCCCCACGTGGGCGATCACCGGCACGCGACCGCCCGCCGACTGCACCAACGTTGCCAGCATCTGCCGGCGCTCATCGAAACGCAGCAACGGCCCCTCCCCGGAGGAGCCGCAGCAGTAAAAGCCCTCAACCCCGCGCGCCAGCTGGGCCCGGGCGATCGCGTCCAGCGCCGCGTAGTTCACCGACTCATCGGCGTGCATCGGCGTCACCACGGCGGAGATAATGCCGCGAAAAACCTGCCATTTATCGCTTACCATGCGGTCCAGCCTCCATCCACCACCACGTTGGAACCGGTCATATAGACCGAGGCGTCGGAGAGCAAAAACACCACCGCGCCGTTGTACTCGTGGGCTTTCGCCATCCGTCCGATGGGGATACGGCTGGTGTAGTTTTTCTGGAAGCGCGGGTCCTGATCGCTGCGCTCGACGCCGGAGAGGGTCAGAGTATTGACGCGAATGCCGTCGCGCCCCCAGTAGGTGGCGCAGTAGCGGGTAAAGTTATACAGCCCGGACTTTGCCGCCGAATAGGCCACCGGTTTGACGAACGGAATGCCGGTGTCCTCTTTTTTGTAGCTATAGATATCCTGCACAGGGGAGACCACGCCGTAGATCGAACCGACGTTGATGATCGAGCCGCCTTTGCCGGCCTGTTTCATGCGCTTGCCGACCTGCTGGGTCATCAGGAAGGTGCCGACCAGGTTCACTTCCACCACCTCGCGGAACACCTCTTCCGGAAACTCTTCAAACGGGCCGGAGACTTCCGGCGGCGCGCTGGGCTGGGTGTCGACGCCCGCGTTGTTGACCAGGCCATCCGGGACGCCCCACTTCGCTTCAATGCTATCCAGCACCCGGTTAATGCTGTCTTTATCGGTAATATTCACTTCCGCGCACAGCAGGCGGTCGGAGTCCTTAATCGCCCCCAGCACGCGGTCGACGCGCGCGGCATCGACGCGGGTGGCCAGCGCCGCCACCTTCGCGCCGCGGTCGTGTAACGTCTTCACGTACTGCGCCCCCAGCTGTCCCAGGCCGCCGGTCACGATGATGACCTTGTCTTTAACCGAGAATAACGTGTCTTCCATTGTCCTTTCCCCTCACTGCGTGGTTAGATTTTGTGGGTTGCGAGGTAATCACGATCGAGAATAATGCCGTGGCCCGGCCTTTCGCTCGGCACGTAGTAGCCGTCCACCTCTTCGCCCGCTTCGGCGATGATGCGCAGATCTTTCCAGCGCCCGCCGTCGGTCATCTCGGCGTATGAGATATTCGGCACCGTTGCCAGCAGGCTGGCGCTGAGCTCCATGACAAAATGCGGCGTCATTGGCAGGTTGTGCGCGCGGGCGATGGCGGCGATATCCAGATAGCCGGTGATCCCGCCGACGCGGCCGAGATCCGCCTGGATGTAATCCGCGCTGCCGCTCTCGATGTACTGCGTAAACTGGTTTAAGTTATAGACGTTTTCTCCCAGCGCGATAGGCGTGGCGCTGCGTTCGCGCAGCCGCAGGTGGCCGGCGATATCGTCGGAGGGCAGCGGCTCCTCAATCCACAGCAGATTGAGTGGCTCGAACAGCTTGAACGCGCGCAGCGCCTGCGGGAAGCTCCAGCCCTGGTTGGCGTCCACCGCCAGCGGGAAGCCCGGCACTGCTTCCTGAATCTTACGCAGCCGCTCCACGTCCTCCTCCAGCGTCGGTTTGCCCACTTTCACTTTCGCCGCCAGGTAGCCGGTGCTTTTCCAGCGTTTGACCTGGTCAATCACTTCCTCAATGGACAGATGCAGGTTGATGCCGCTGCCGTACAGCGGAACGCGATCGCGTACGCGGCCAAGAATGTCGATAATCGGCGCATTGAGGGTTTTACCTAACAGATCCCAGTAGGCAATATCCAGCGCCGCCAGGGCATGGGTGGTGACGCCCGCGCCGCCGACGTCGTGTACGTGTTTATACGAGCGATGCCACAGGCCGCGCGGGGAGAGCGGCTGGCCAATAACGTCCGGGATAATCTCGGCAATCAGCGCGGAGATGGTTTTCCCGCACCAGCCGGAAGTGTGGCTAAAGCCGGTGCCGACGTGGCCGTTAGAACCGTAGACGTCAACAATCGCCACTTCGATATCGGTGACGTGGTGAATCTGATCCCCCCACGGGCCTTCCGGCAGCGGAACGCGGGCGGTCATCAGTTCGATATTTTCAATCACGGGCATTTTTGTGCTGTTCATCTGATTCCTTCCTTTATGGGTTCAGCGGGGGCCGCCCCTGCGGCCCGGGCGGTTAATGTTTGGAGGCCGGGGATTCATGCCCCTCCAGGGCGATTGCCGGGCTGGCGTCATGTTCTCGATCGTTTTCGTCGCCCACCGCATGGCCGAAGACTTCCGGCAGCAGGAAGATGGAGGCGAGGAAGGCGCAGAACGGCGCGATAGCGATAATCATCGAGGCGACCGGTACGCCGACCGCTTCAAACAGGGCCGGGAAGACCAGGGTGGTAACGAAGGCGGTGACCTTGACGATGGTGTAGCCGATGCCGGAGGCCACCCCGCGATAGCGCGGTTTTGCCACCAGCGAGATCACCGTCATGCCGCTTTCGGAATCCCAGTAGTGGCCCCACAGCATTAGCGCCGCGCCGAAGATGATAAATGCGAAGCTGCTGCTGTAGACGCCCCACGCCGATATCGAAATACCGATGGTGACCAGCAGGAAGCCGTATTTGCTCAGTCCTTTATGCCCGAGCTTCGGCAACAGCAGCGGGCCGACAAATGCCGAGAGCGCGGCGATACAGTTCACCGCCAGCAGGGCGAGGTTATTCTGGATCTGCCCGGAAATCCCGATGGTGACGAGGATCAGCGGCAGGAAGAAGGAGAAGGCGTAGTTTTCAAACGACTGCACGGCGCAGGAGAACCAGCCGAACAGGGTGGTGCGGCGGGTAAACGGACGACGGAACAGATCGTGCAGCGTCTCTTTGAGCGTCGGGTCGGCGATAGTGACGTTTTCATTGGGCAGAATGTCGTCCAGCAGACGGCCATCCTGTTCGCCGTAATATTCACGGGAGGCTTTTTTCGCTTCGATAAAGCGGCCGCGTTCGACGAACCACGCTGGCGTCTCCGGCAGCTCCCGACGCATAAACAGCAGCAGGCAGGCCGGGATCGCCGGGACCGCCAGCACGATGCGCCAGATCATATCCGGGTGAACATCAAGCGCCACCAGCGTGGTGACCAGCAGAATGGCGGCGATAATCCCCAGCGCGAACATAAACTGCCAGCGGTTAGCCATCACTTCGCGCTTGCCCTTCGGCATCACCTCCATGATGTAGGTAAAGCCGTTAGCCACGTCTGCGCCCACCGGGATCCCGGCGAGGCAGCGAATAATCGCCAGCCAGTACATATTGGGCGCCAGGCCCTGAAGAACGGCGAAGATCGCGAACAGGATCATCGACCAGAGGAAAATTTTACGCCGTCCGAGCTTATCGGTCAGCCAGCCGCCGAGCAGCGCGCCGACCACCGCGCCAAGTTGGGTGCCGGCGGCGGTAAAACCAAGCAGCCAGCTGCTGGGCTCATAAATATCTTTCAGGGCGAATAAAATAAACGCCATGGAATAAATATCCCATGACTCAATTAATAATGCGGTGATCATTAGCCATCCCGCTTTGGTGCAGCCAGGGGCCTCCTGCAGATCGAGCCGTTTCTTTGCCTTCTGGATAATAAATTCAATATGTTGCTGCTGATACATATAATCCTCTCTTATCCGGGCAGGCGGAGAGCCCGCCCGGACAGATGCGCGTTGATCCGCTCTTTATGGGCGATAAAGAGACGAATGAAGCGGATGTTTGCCAGGATCGCTAACAACGTAAAAATTACATAAGCGAATCAGTTGTTATTTCATTAATAAATGCGCATCGCCTGCGATAAAGACTTTCATATTTTGCGTCAGCGCCTGGGCAATAAAGGCGTTCAGCACTTCGGATAACACCTCCTCTTCTACGTAAGCCAGACTGAGATGGTTGCTCTGGTGGCCCGCCATTAAATCGTCGCGCGAAACCCCGTCGAGAACGGCGTTGAGTAATGGCCACTCGTAGTTGGTCGCCCGGCGGCGGCGTTCGAATTCGTCTTGCGGCAGTTCGACGGCGGTGCCGGTGCCGATATGCAGGATCACCTGGGTGCCTTCGTAATGCGCTCGCGCCCAGATAAAGCGTCCGGCTTTGCCTTGACCGGCGATGGTCGAGCCGCCATAGGGGAAGAACATCGCCGGCTGGCGATAGCCGGTGGCCCCGGCGATCCCGCCTTTCAGATGGGCGAACGGCACCGCGCCGGAGATCTCCAGATCCCAGTAGAACGTGCCGTTGTATTCGCTACCCCAGCGGATATCGTGAAGGGTGGTTTCGCTCGCCATGCCCAGCGCGCCGAGCAGCTTTGCCAGCATCACCTGCGGGATGGCGCTGCCCATATCCACCTCGTTGATGCAGGGGATCGGCGCGTCCGGACAGACGATCTCGCCATTTTCATCCGGGATCGGGAAACGTTCCGCGTTACCGATGGCGCCTTCGGCAAAATCCGAGGCGGCGCAGCTGTCTTTGAGCCCCTGCTGATACTGCACGCCCACCGCCGTCAGGCCGAAGCGCTTCACGAAGCGCGCCATGGCGATCATCATCGCGCACTGTTCCAGCACCTGCTCCCGGGTCAGATCCTTCGCCCCGTCGGCGCCGAACCGGAAGCGCATACCGCGGGTCTCATACCAGTCGAGACAGGCTTCGCGCAGGGCGGTCGGCACCTTGCTCATTTCAACCAGCAGCGCCGATTGCGACAGCGACTCCACCGGCATCCCTACGTCGATCATCGCTTTTTGCGGGAACACGCCGTTGATCATCCCCATACAGAAGGTATCGAACAGCCCGACAATGGCCTTGTGTTTGAGGATCGACTGCCCAACCTTCACGCCAATCTGCCCGGCTTTGCTGGCCAGCAGCGGCGCGCTGGGCGCGACAGGATGCAGATAGCCGAGCTTATGGCTGAGATGGCCGTCGCGCAGCCAGGTGTCTAAGCCGCGAATAAACGCCTCGTCGGCGAAGGTTTCCGACCACAGCCGCGAGTAGTTGCGCTCCAGGCTGGTGAGGCAGCCTGCCATACAGAGCATGCCGACGAGGCCCGGCCAGGTACCGTCAAAATTGGCGAGCAGCAAAATAGGGCCGCGATGATGTACCAGCGAAGGAGCAAGGTGATGGGAGTATTGCCAGGCGGTAAGCAGGACAATAACCGGCGCATCCGGATCGATCCCGGCGAACAGCTCGCTACCCTCTTTCTGGCTGCTGATAAACCCGTGACCGCGCTGCTCGTTGACCGGATGGGCGCGGCGCAGGCGATAGCCTAATGTTTCCAGCGCCGTTTCCAGACGCTCTTCAAACAGCTTCTGCGTGGGCCAGCAGGTGACGTTAGCCGGTTCGCGGAGATCCGCATTGGTCACCATCAACACTTCGCCTGGCTGCGGGGTAATAAGCCCGGCTTCCGCGGGTAACGTTAAATTCAGCATGTGAATTTCTCCTGTAGGGGATAGGTCGCTTAGTTATCGTTGAGCGTGCTGCGCCGGGGTAAGCGCGGCATCAATCGTTCTGTTGCTGGCTAATTTCTTTGGCTAACTCGAATTAGCAAATTAGGATAAAAAAAGACAGGAACAAACTCTTTACCGGGGATTTGTGATGGCTATCAATGTGCAATTATTAACTTATTAATATTTAACTGTTTATTTTAAACGGTGGGTCGAGGTGACAGGGAACGCTTGCTGAGGCGGCATAAAGGCGGGCAGAAAAGCGGACGGGAAGCGCAGCGGGGACGGTAAATCAGCGTTAAATATATAATTAGTTGAATTTAATAAATTATTTACGTTATGCCGTAAGCGATTTGTCTCGCGGCGCTGGCGCGAGTGTTAAAATTTAACCGATCCTGGTCACACTCTTTTAGCATTTACGTTGTGAATCTCCGTATCTTGTTATAATTAGCTAATTCGAGTTAGCTTGCGGGCGATTTTCCCTCGCCACCGCGGTTAGCCAGGCGCTGCCCGACTTAACAATAATGATTCAGGACAGAGGATTTAATGATGACTATGCTTACCTCGCCCGCCATGACCCCTGCAAAAAATGAACAAACATCGCAACAAACGCATGAAAGAAGAAAGCTGCTCACCGTGCTGGGCTCCGGTCTTTCCGGCACAACGATTGAGTTCTATGACTTTTTTATCTACGGCACCGCCGCCGCGCTGGTGTTTCCGTCGCTGTTTTTTCCTAACCTCTCGCCGCTGATGGCGCTGCTGGTGTCCTTCCTGACGCTGTCGATTACCTTCGTCAGCCGGCCCATCGGGGCCATCGTATTTGGCCACTATGGCGATAAGATCGGCCGCAAAAAATCGCTGGTTCTGTCGCTGATGATTATGGGTATTTCGACTTTTTTCATAGGCTTAATCCCCAGCTACGACACCATAGGCAACGCCGCGCCGCTGATACTTATCTTTTTGCGCCTCTGCCAGGGCTTTGCCATCGGCGGCGAATGGGGTGGGGCGACGACGCTGATCACCGAGTATGCGCCGCGCCATCGCCGGGGCTTTTTCGGCACTTTTGTTCAGTTGGGCAACGTGCTTGGCCTGTTTATCGCCACCGGCGTTTTTGCGCTGGTGGTGATGCTGCCGGAGGATGACCTGATGTCCTGGGGCTGGCGCGTGCCTTTCCTGTTAAGCATCGCGCTGCTGTTTGTCGGGATGTTTATCCGCTCAAGGATCGAAGAGACGCCGGTGTTCCAGGAGAATCAGAAACAGCAGCAGAACGCGCCGAAAGCGGCGGAGCAGAAGTTTCCCATTCTCACCGTACTCAAGCATCACCGTAAAGCGGTGTTCCTGGCGATGGGCATGCGCATGGGGGAGATTGTTCTGGGCTGGCTGACGGTGGCGTTCTTTATGTCCTATGTGACAAGGGAACTCAACTTCACTCGCGAAACGGCGCTGAACGGGCTGCTGCTGGCCAGCTTTGTCGGCATTTTTACCTTTCCGTTCTTCGGCTGGCTTTCCGATAAAATTGGCCGCCGACCGGTCTATCTGGCCGGCGCCGCCATCACGCTGATCTTTGCTTTCCCGCTATTCTGGATGATCGATTCCGGCTCGGTGAAGATGTTTATGTTCGCCACCACCTTCTGCTATTCCGTGGGGCTGGGCATGATGTTCAGCGTTCAGCCGGCCTTCTTTTCGGAGCTTTTTGACACCAGCGTGCGCTATACCGGCGTCTCGCTCGGCTTTCAGCTGGCGAACATCGTCGGCGGCCTAACGCCGATGATCGGTACCTTGCTGCTGGTGTGGTCCGGCGGCGCATCGTGGCCCATCTCGCTGTTTCTCGCCTGCATGGCGCTGATTACCATCCTGTGCGTCTGCGTGACGCGGGAAAGCTATAACGATGAGCTTAATGAGGTGAAGAAGTAGCCGGGGAGGGTTGCCCCGCCATGACCGGCGGGGCGGGCGTATCAGAACAGATTAAATTTATATTCGATAATCACTTCCGAAGAGAGCGAGTTGGCCCGGCTGTAATGGCCGTCGGTAAGCACCGGCGTTTTGCCATTCATCTTATAGGACCAGCCCGGCCCGAACATCGCCCAGACGGTGAGATTTTTCAGTCTTGGGTGCGTCGGCACCCAGCGGCTGAAGGCGTTAATTTCCCCGGTACGGACGTGGTTGCCGCGGTAGTTAAACTGGGCGATGTTGCCGGCGAGACCGATCGCCAGCTCCGGCATCAGGTTATAGTCCGACATATTAGAGAGAACCAGCTCACCGTCGCGCATATAGTCGTTGCCGGCATAGGCCATTGAGATAAAGGTCCCGCGCGAGTTTTTACTCATATGGCGCGGGTAGAAGCCCACTTCATTGGCCTTGTTTGCATCGGTATAGCCCAGACCCCACTTGGTGCTCCAGTTGTCCGCCTGCCACTTCACATCCATGGCGATGTGCCAGGCGTCGTCGTCAAAGTCACGCTTATTCGCTGGCATCGCTTTATACTCGTCCAGCGCGTGAGTGGCGTAGACCTGAGTACCGATGTTCAGCGCTTTTATCGGCTTAATATTGGTAAACAGAATATGGCGGCGCAGATAGTTATCGCTTTCACCATAGCCGTACTGCATGTTCAGGTGCTCGCTTTGCCACAGAATATCGCCGCTGGCGATATGGTTAATGTACTGTCCGCTGTTGGTCTGGAAGCGTTTCTTATCCGGCGAGTTACGATCCATCGCGCTTTCGATGTACGCACCGCGCAGCGTGAAGGGGCCGTAGTTCACCGCGCCGGTCCAGCCCTGGTAGGTGGTCGGAGAGAGGCGGGTGGAGTTGGAGATGACGCCAAAGTTTTTCATCGTCTGCCAGCCCCAGCGGGCGTTCAGATGAGTGTCCGCCAGGCGATACTGTAGCTTGACGTTGCGTTGACCAAATTTGGAAAAGCCTTCAGCGTTGCTCTTTTTATTCCCGCTGCCGTTGTTATACAGCACGCCGCGGGAGTTAAAGTAATTGCTGGCGCCGAGCTTTACCGCTCCGTAGTAAGTGGCATCAAAGCCAATAATATCGGCAAAATAGCCGGACTGATAATCGACGGCGACGCCCTGACCCCAGGCATTATGGACTTTCTTTGGCTCGGTCTCTTCTTCCTTAAGATATTTCCAGTAGTTTTTAAACGATAAATTCATATGGGACTGGCTGAATAACGGATCGTCGAGCACGGTATCGATATAATCGTGCTCCTTCAGGCTGTTAGTGGTCGAAGCTGACCAGGCGCTGGCGGGAATAGCCAGCAGCATAATGGCGACTGTTGTAGTATTGATTTTCATAATAAACCCCAGAGTAGGGACGCAGCGATCCAGGCGAGGTGTTTTCGCCTGAAGTCTGCCGTAATAAATAATTAAGCGTGGGTATTATTTTTTATCGAGAGCCTGTTTTCCGGCTTCGACATATTTCATGGTGCCAATTTCTGGAACGGTATATTTGCCGTCTTTATAAACAATTTTAACCACCGCGGCATTGGCAAGCGGCTTGTTTTTCGCGTTATCGTCGGTTAAATCGGAAATCATAATCTGCATGGCGGTACCGGATGAAATTGCCAGCACGTTTTTATCGCCCCGGGCCTGCGCGTTTTCAACGATAGTGTGCAGGGCTGCCTGGGTACGGGTTTTTACCTGCTGATAGTTTTCCGCCATACCCTTTGGGTCGGCCGCTGCCAGCGCGTTCTGGTTGGTATCGACGGCCAGGGTGCCCGCTTTCATTTGGCTGAACAGCGCAGCGCCGTCTTTAAGCCCCAGCTGTCTGGCGCCGGCGTCGGCCATATCTTTGTTATAGCCACCTTCGAAACCGCCGAAGAAGGCTTCCCGCAGGCCGCTGAGCTCAGTAAGTTTGTAATCACTTACTCCGGCTTGCTTAAGGATCACCTGCATGGTTTCACGCTGACGTCCGGCATCGCTGGAATAGAAGCTATCAAACGGAATACCTTTAAGCCCCTCGCCGAGATAACGAGCGACGCGAATGCCGTCTTCGGTAAGCGGTGAGTCCGCCCAACCCTGCACGCGGTCAAACGTATTCAGCAGCGTTTTGCCATGGCGGGCGAAATAGATATTCACGCCGTCATCGTTTTTAACTTCCGCCGCAGAGCAGGTTGCCGCACCTGCCGCCATCATTAATGCTATTAGCCACTTCTTCATATAACGCTCCACCTGAATGGTCTTTTTATAAGCAAAAAAAAACCTACGTCAGATATTCGACGCGAAGCATAAATAAGATTATGTTCGCTCGAACGTCTATAACGTAGGTTTCGCCTGTTCTAAACAGTAACAATCCAACAAGGGCGACGTTAGCACTAATTATGAGAAAAGACATCCTCTATTTATTATGAATGTCAATAAATGTGATCGTCTTCATGGAGGTAATTTTGTTGATTGAGTTGTATCTTAAGTTTAATTTTCAGATTAATTGGCAGTTTTCGGCTTAAATAATTTTAGAGGATTGATCTCCGTCACAGAATAATGATGTCCGGGCTGGACTCTTTTACGCTCTGGCGTTATTTTCGCAGCACTCTGGGATTGTTACTGACCACAGGCAAAACCTAAGACCCCTGTCCGCCAATTTGGCGTGCGGCAGGAGTCTTAGGTTTTTTTTTGCGCCTAAGAAATACCTCTGCTACCCAACAAGGAGTGATGATGAGAACGAAAATCCTGACTGCCGCCATTCTGGCGTTATCTGCCGCTGGCGTACAGGCTGCTGAAAAACCGCTGAAAATACTGCTGGTTAACGATGATGGCTGCCAGTCTGTGGGAACCACTTCGCTGCAGGAAAAACTGGCGGCCAAAGGGTATGACGTCTGGATGGTGGCGCCGGCAACGAATCAGAGCGGTATCGGGTCGGCAATTACTTTTAAGACGGGTAAAGTTTTTGATGTCAAAAAAGCCGCTGACAAACGCTACTGCTTCCCTGGAACTCCTGCCGATGCGCTGGATTTTGGCCTGTGGGGCGTGCTGAAAGAAGCGCCGCCGGATCTGGTGATTTCGGGCGTCAACGATGGTCCCAATACCGGTATGGCGCAGGTTAACTCCGGCACCGTGAGCGCCGCGGCCCGCGCCGTACGCTACGGTTTCCCGGCGATTGCCGCCAGCATTGGCTACCGCTTCACGGAAGAAGAGATGAAGAACAAATGGCCGAGCACGCATAAGTACTGGCCTGATTCGGTGGATTATGTCGTCTCGCTGGTGGATAAACTTAACGCTGCGCATAAACCGGGAAGCCCGATTATGCCGCAGGGGGCCGGGTTGAGCATTAACTATCCGCCGCTGCCGTCGGCTGAAATTAAGGGCGTTCATTATATTGAGAATGAGCAATTCCCTGTGCCGCAGATTGGTTATGAACTTCTGGCGGACGGTACCGCCAAACAGACGATGAATCCGGAGGCGATGAAACCGGCGGAAGGGGATAATGACTCGGGCTGGCTCAATAAAGGATATATTACTTACACCCTGTTTGATGGTTCATGGAACGCGCCGCACTACCAGCCGCAGTTTGAGGCGCTGCTCGGTAAATGATGCTGTAGCGATAGTAAAGAAGAAGGCGCGGGTTCCGCGCCTTCTTTATATGAACCGATGATGAAGCTATTCGTCGAAGAACCAGTAGCCCTGGTTAATCAGGCGGGTCAGATCGGCAATAAAAGCCGGATTGCGCAGCGCGGCCTCGCCTAGCTCCTCTTTACCCAGCAGGGTATAGCGGCACAGCGCGTCCAGAGCTGCGGGATCGGTTGGCTCCAGCTGTTCGCTATTCACAAAGAAGCTGTCGCCGATGTGCAGTACACGCAGGCCGCTCAGGCGAGTCAGCATTTCACCGCCCGCCAGCGCGTCGACAATCTCCTCTTCTTCAAAAGGCGGTTCAGCGGGCGCAATATCCAGCTCGTGGCGCGGCGTGGTAGCAAAACGCCCAAACCAGCGGCGGAAATCTTCCGGCTGGCTAATCATCTCGATCATCATGCCGCGCAGGCGTTCCAGTTCATACTCTTCTACCCGTCCCGGATGTTCGCGGCAGGTCAAATCCGGATCGCTGTAGTGCTCGCCGCCGAGATCGTTTTCCAGCGCATAATCGGCAAAGCTGCTGATCAAATCGCGGCCGTTTGGCCCACGGAAGCCGACGGAGTAGTTCAGCGCCGTTTCGTGAGTGATTCCGTCGTGCGGGAATCCGGGCGGAATGTACAGAATATCGCCTGGTTGCAGATCTTCATCAATGATCGGCGGGAACGGGTCAACGTGCAGCAGCGCCGGATGCGGGCAGAACTGACGCATCGGTAGCTTATCGCCCACGCGCCAGCGGCGGCTGCCCATGCCCTGAATAATAAAGACGTCGTACTGGTCGATATGCGGGCCCACGCCGCCGCCCGGTACGGAAAAGGAGATCATCAGATCGTCTAGACGCCAGTCCGGCAGCACGCGGAAGGGGCGCACCAGTTCAGCGGCGGGCATATGCCAGTGGTTTACCGCCTGAGCCAGTAGCGACCAGCCGGTTTCGCCCAGGCCATCAAAATGTTCAAACGGCCCGTTGCTGGCCTGCCATTGACCGTTCTTGAGGCTCACCAGTCGACTATCGACTTCCGGTTCCATGGCCAGCCCGGCCAGCTCATCCGGCGTAATCGGATCGACGAAATTCGCGAAAGCCTTCTTTAATACGACCGGCTGCTTTTGCCAGTACTTTTCTAAAAACTCGGGCCAGTTAATGTTGAGTTGATAAGCCATAGGTTCATACCAATAAGAAGAAACGGGCCTGATTATAGAAATATGCACCCTCAAGCCGCTTTGTCATGGGTCAAGGCTGGTGCTTAATTCATCATCTGAAGTCACGACGCGGTAAGAGAGGGGAAAACGTAAAGCGGATAACGTTGATTTTCGCAAAATGTCACTTTTGCCTGAATTCGCTGCAGCCCGCGTGGCGTCTGGCTTTTTCCCATTTTTTCTGGCGTGGATGGGGCTTGAGAAGTTTAAATTATGAGCGTTTGATAAGTTTTTTGTATTTTAAGGGTTGCTATATCCCGGCAGCTCCCTATAATGCGCTCCCACTGACACGGCAGATGTGAATCACTTCACAAACAACCGGGTCGGTTGAAGAGAAAAAATCCTGAAATAACGGGTTGACTCTGAAAGAGGAAAGCGTAATATACGCC
>NZ_VOJB01000043.1:0-21469 GCF_007910085.1 Klebsiella sp. ME-303
AAGCCACTTAATACCATTTTTGGCCCAGTATTGTGGATTATCTGACTTTGGCGTACCTCCACCGACTATTTCACCTACGGTCGCCAGTGTTACCCACTCCCACCCCATCGGCAGCTCAAACGGTTTCTCCTCCTCGCTAATCTCCGGCAGCGGCTTGGGCTTTTTAATCTTCCCCTGCTTCACCAGCTCGGCCTTTTCCGCCGCAATGCGTTTCAGCAATTCAGACGCCGGTTCATCGTTCGGATCCTGCGGCACCAGCTTGCCGCGCACCGCCAGCTCCAGAATCAGCTCGCGCAGCTTTTTAATCCCGTACAGGTCAATCTTACCCGAGCTGCCGCGCCCTGCCGTGGAGCGGGTTTGCAGCGCCGTGGTCCAGGTGTCGATATGGTCGACAATCAGTTTTTCCACCGCCATCAGTTGGCCTCCTTACCGGAGAGCGCCGCGCCGAGGATATCGCGCAGCTGGTGGCGCAGGGTCTGGATCTCCTGCTGCTGCTTCGCATACTGTGCCAGCAGTTCATCCGGATCGTGGCTGACGGTTTCCGCCTGGTGCGGGTTTTTGATATCGAGGTTAAAGCTGCGGACAATCACCTCGTCGATGCTGACCTTCCACGCCTGTTCGTTCTCGACGCGGCTGGCGAAGCCGTCGGCCTCGTTGCCCCACCAGTCGATCTCGGCCTGAAATTCTTCAAACTTCATCGGCTTGGTTTTGCTGTAGTTCTTCACGCCCGCCGGGTACGGGTGCTCGTAGAACCAGATCTCTTTGGTCGGCTGGCCTTTGGTAAAGAACAGCAGGTTGGTTTTGATCCCGGTATACGGGTTAAACACGCCGTTCGGCAGACGCACGATGGTGTGCAGGTTGCACTCCTCAGTGAGCAGCTTTTTAATCTTGGTTTTCACGCCTTCGCCAAACAGCGTGCCGTCCGGCAGCACCACCGCCGCGCGGCCGTTTTTCGCCAGCACTTCAATAATCAGTTGCAGGAACAGATCCGCCGTTTCGCGTGTCTGCATCTCTGCCGGGAAGTTCTTCTCGATGCCGTCTTCTTCGGTGCCGCCGAACGGTGGGTTGGTGACAATCACGTCCAGCTGTTCATCCCACGACGACAGCGGCTTGTTGAGGGTGTTGTCGTGACGAATTTGCACCGGAACTTCGATACCGTGCAGCAGCATATTGGTGGTCGCCAGCAGGTGCGGGAGCTGTTTTTTCTCCACGCCGTGGATCTGCTGTTGCAGCGTCTGGTGATCGGCCACGCTCTGCACGTAGTTGTTTTTTACGTGATCGAATGCGCAGGCGAGGAAGCCGCCGGTGCCGCAGGCCGGATCCATAATTGACTCGCCGAGCTTCGGATCAACGCGATCGACCATAAAGCGGGTGACGGCGCGCGGGGTATAAAACTCACCGGCATTGCCCGCCGATTGCAGATCTTTGAGGATCTGTTCGTAAATGTCGCCGAACAGGTGGCGCTCGCTGGCGCTGGTGAAGTCGATTTCGTTCAGCTTGTTGATCACCTGACGCAGCAGGGTGCCGTTTTTCATGTAGTTATAGGCATCGCTGAACGCCTGTCTGACCACAAAGCCGCGCGGGTTTTTATCGATGGGGGCGGTGAGGTTTTTCAGCGTTGGGAACAGGTCATCGTTGACGAACTCCAGCAGGGAATCACCGGTAATGCCCTCGGCGTTCGCCGCCCAGGTGCGCCACAGGTAGCGCTGCGGAATAGGGTATTGGTAGTTATCCTGCTCCAGTTCCAGCGCCTCTTCCTGGGCGTCAAAGATTTTCAAAAACAGCAGCCAGGAGAGCTGGCCGAGGCGCTGCGCATCGCCGTCCACGCCGGCGTCTTTGCGCATAATGTCCTGTAATGATTTGATAACCGAGCTGATTGACATGATGTGTTCCATGTTTCATTAACAATAAGGCCTTCTGCTACGCGGTGGCAGCAGAAGGCGCAAAAGGGGAGTGGTTACGCGGAGCGGGGCGGTAAGTGGTAGATTTCGCTCTCCAGCTCGCTGATGGCCTGATTATACCCATTGCGGTCGCCGAATCCGCTTTTAATGATCTCCGGCAGCGTACCCATGCTGTCGAACGGCTTGAGCTTCAGCACCTGAATACTCTCTATTTCCTGCACGCCCGCGTCGGCGTATTTATCCAGCAACGTATTCAGCACCGCCTGCGCGGCGTCGGAGTATTTGGTGAAGTAGTTGCGCTTGCGCACGTTCTCCGCCCGCTCTTTGCGGGTTAAAGGCGGCTGACCATACACCACGTGGCACAGCATGTCGAACGGGTCGAGCTCTTTACCGACCTCTTCCGCCAGCACTTCCCAGATAATCCCCTGCTGTTCCAGCTCCTTGATGATGGCCTGTTTGCGCTCGGCGCCCTGCCATTTGCGGGTGAAATCATCCAGCGAGGCGTACTCTTTGAGCAGCGTTTTGCGGGTGTAATCTTTGAAGGATTCGGTGACCAGCTTGCCGTCGGCGTCGTAATACTGCACGCGCTGGGCGATTACGCCGACGGCCACGCCGTTGACGTGAAACTTGCGCACTTTGTTCTCGTCCTCTTCCGGCAGCGGGCCGACATCGCCGGAATCGGTGACGGTATACGGGGCGGGATCTTCATCGACACCGGTGATGTCGTCTTCGGTCTCTTCTTCGTGTTCGTCAAACTGCTCTTCAAAATCAGACTCCGGGTCGGCGATATCTTGCGGCGTGGTGTCCATCACCTTTTCCGGGATGCCGTCGAAGCGTTCGTCGGCGAACAGTTCGGTGGCCTTTTTGAAGTCGAGGATGGTGAACCATAGCTTGCCGTAGCGTTCATCGATGCGGGTGCCGCGGCCGATGATCTGCTTGAATTTGGTCATCGACTGAATGTTTTGGTCCAGTACCACCAGTTTGCAGGTTTTGGCATCCACGCCGGTGGTCATCAGCTCGGAGGTGGTGGCGATAACCGGATACTCTTTTTTGGGGTTAATAAAGTTATCCAGCTGGGCTTTGCCAATGTCGTCATCGCCGGTGATTTTCATCACGTACTTGTCGTTCTTTTTGACCTGTTCCGGGTTGAGATTGACCAGCGCACGGCGCATCCGCTCCGCGTGATCGATGTCGTTACAGAAGATGATGGTTTTATCCATCGGGTTGGTGCGTTTGAGGTAATCGGTAATGGTTTTCGCTACCAGTTCGGTGCGCTCATCGATCACCATCGTGCGGTCAAAATCTTTCTGGTTGTAGATACGGTCATCGATCAGCTCACCGTTTTTATCCGTCTGACCTTTGGTCGGGCGCCAGCCCTGGAGATCGACGTCGATGTCGACGCGCACCACTTTATAGGGAGCAAGGAAGCCGTCTTCGATACCTTCTTTCAGCGAGTAGATATACACCGGGTCGCCGAAGTAATCGGTGCTGGAGACTTCATGAGTCTCTTTCGGCGTGGCGGTTAAGCCAATCTGCGTGGCGGCGCTGAAATAGTCGAGGATTTCGCGCCACGCGCTGTCTTCCGAGGCGCTGCCGCGATGGCATTCGTCGATCACAATCAGGTCAAAGAAATCCGGCGCTACCTGTTTAAAGGCTTTTTGTTCTTCTTCCGGGCCGGTGATGGCCTGGTACAGCGCGAGGTGGATTTCAAAGGCCGGGTCGATGGTGCGCCCGGTGACCTTGGTCATCGCCGTGCCAAACGGCAGGAAGTCGTTATTTTTGGTCTGATCGACCAGAATGTTGCGATCGGCGAGGAACAGGATCCGCTTCTTACTTTTCGCTTTCCATAAGCGCCAGATGATCTGGAAGGCGGTATAGGTTTTGCCGGTGCCGGTTGCCATCACCAGCAGAACGCGGTTCTGCCCGGCGGAAACGGCTTCAATCGTTTTATTGATGGCCTGTAGCTGGTAGTAGCGCGGCGCTTTGCCGCTGCCGTCGTCGTAGTAGTCCTGAGTAATCACCGGGAGCTGGGCTTCGGTGTAACCTTTTGATAAGCACAATTTTTGCCACAGTTCCGAAGGAGAAGGGAATTCGCCGAGGGTAATCGGTTTTTCCATTAGTTCGCCGTCAGCAACCGTGGCATCGCGGAAGATAAAACCATCGCCGTTGGTGGCGAAGACGAAAGGAACGTCCAGCAGGCGTGCGTACTCAATGCCCTGCTGCATCCCCTTGCCGATTTCGTGTTTGTTGGCTTTGGCTTCAATGACCGCCAGCGGAATGCCCGGCTTGTAATACAGCACGATATCGGCGGATTTCACCGTTCTCCGTGCCGCGACTTTGCCGCGCACGATGACCTTACCATCCCGGAGTTTGACCTCCTGTCGGATTTGCGTTGTGTCGTTCCAGCCAGCATCGAGGATGGCGGGCATAACGCGTTTGGTGATGATGTCTGCTTCCGTCAGGGTACTCAGGTTCAGGTCAGCCATTGGGGATTCTCATCAAATAGCGATGCGCAAATTCTACACACAAAATCAGATGAAATCATTACACTCTATGTGCATTATTTGTCTTAAGTCTCTGTTTTAGATGAATTCGTGAATCCTGTACTCAACATATAAGGTTTTAATATGGAAATTATTAAGATTTGGAAATCCTTTCTTAAACATTTCAAACAGAAAAAATTAGACTCTGCGGTGGTTATCTACGGAGCGATCGCCATCTATTTAATTCCCTATAAATTTCCGTTGAAAAATTACCTTGTTGCGTTTCTTTTTATATCTATTTTAATCTTCGCATGCACTCAAGAATTTCGGCTTAGAGAATATATTAACTTCTTTGTACGTACATGCAACGACCATTTACTGACTCGATTTGCTGGTATTCTATCGCTAACTGCATGGTCAATTTTTTTGCTTTTATTGTTGTCTGCTAATGTGTTTGTAAATACTATAACGTATTGGTTAGCGATTTTCTTTTCGCTCCTCATCCTCATTAGCAGTATTTTGACGGTTTTAGATATTGCCAGAAATAATACAGCAAAAACTCTTAAAATAATCGGTCTGGCGGTTACCGTCTTTTCAGGTGTGTTTACATTTACCAGTAGCTATTCAGCCAGTATTTTCTGGCAAATTAGTAATCTGGAGCTATCGTCCTCTCCATGGTTAGAATATTGCTGGAAAGCCACAGCATTTCTTATGTTCTTCTTGTGGTTATCACAGCCAATTTGTTATGGATTGTTTATCACTTACGGTGATAAAGCGAAAGGGTATCGAATATTTACATTAACCGGCGCCTTTATTATGTCAGTTTTTCTGTTTCTGCTTGTTCCTAAACTGTTTGGTGATGCTGCTTATTATGTGTTAAACAGAACCATCAATTTTGAATGGCGTGATGAAGCAAAATGCGGCGATCTAAAAGTGAAGAATAAAAATGAAAAATACTTTGGCTTTAATACTGATAAATATACCGTTTTTTATTCAGATAAAAATGATAAATGGGGTTTCTATGAGCTTACTTGCCAAAAAGGCAGTAACAGGAAAGATTTTTATGCAGTCGGGTATTTACCTGAATATAATATTCCCGCGTGGTTAAAATAATAGAAACGTTTTCCCCGGAGGCGGCGCTTGACGCGCCTTGTCCGGGCTACCGGCCCGCAGACGGCGGGGAACCGGTAGCACCGGCCAGCGCAACCTCACTCCGCCTCCCACTCCATCGCCACCTTCAACGCCATTCCCAGCTGCACCATCACCTCTTTATGTTTATCTGTCGGCGGCAGGGCGCAGTTGATCCTTAAGCAGTTGCGGTATTTCCCGGATGCTGAAAACAGCGATCCCGGCGCGACCTGGATTTTCAGCCGGCACAGCTGTTTCGCGACGCAGACCATATCCACCTGCTCCGGCAGCTCGACCCACAGCATAAAGCCGCCTTTCGGGCGGGTAACGCAGATCCCGCAGGGGAAAAACTCCCGCAGCCAGCAGGTGTAAATCTCCATATTACGCTGATAGATCTGCCGCATCCGTCGCACGTGGCGGTGATAGTGGCCTTCGCGAATAAAGTTACAGGCCGCCAGTTGGGTGGAGGGGACGTTGGTACCGCTGGCGGCATATTTCATCTGCAGCAGACGATCGTAATAACGGCCGGGGGCAATCCAGCCGATGCGCAGGCCGGGAGCGATGGTTTTGGTAAACGAACTGCAGAGCATCACCCGGCCGTCGATATCCCAGGAATGGATGGTGCGCGGGCGCGGGTATTCGGTCGCCAGTTCGCCGTAGATATCATCCTCAAAAATAACGATATCGTGGCGCTGGGCGAGGCATAGCGCCGCCCGCTTGCGGGCATCCGGCATGATAAATCCCAGCGGATTATTGCAGTTGGGGACCAGGATCACCCCTTTGATCGGCCATTGATCGAGCGCCAGCTCTAACGCCTCGATGCTGATCCCGGTTTCCGGATCGGTGGGGATCTCGATGGTTTTTAGCCCTAATCCGCGCAGCATCTGCATGGTGCCGTAGTAGCAAGGGGATTCGACGGCGACGATATCGCCGGGCTGGCACACCGACAGCAGCGCCAGCGACAGCGCGCTGTGGCAGCCGCTGGTGAGCACCAGATCGTTGGCGGTGACCACCGATCCGCCGTCGAGCATCAGGCGGGCGATCTGTTCGCGCAGCTCGCGACGCCCGGCCAGCTCGTCGTAGTTCAGCACTTCGCTCAGGTTGTGCTGGATTGCCCGGCTCAGCTCGCGCCAGATAGGCTTCAGGCTCGGCTGAGTGACGTCCGGCGAGCCGCCGCCGAAGGGGATAATCGATTTATCGTGGCGGGCGTCGAGCATGGTCAGCACCTGATCCCACTGGGTGATCTCGACGGGACGCTGGACCGGACGCGACATCGGCGGTACCGGCGGCTGGGCTTTACGCGGGGCCACAAAATAGCCGGATCGCGGCTGCGGTACGATCAGCTGCTGCTGTTCCAGCGTCTGGTAGGCCTGCTGAACGGTGCTGATGCTGACGCCGTGTTCCTGGCTCAGGCTGCGTACCGACGGCAGCTTTTCGCCGGGGCGATACAGCCCCTGTTCGATGCGTTCTGCCAGCAGGCTGGCCAGATGTTGATAGCGGGTCATGCTGTATCCTTGATCGTCGCCATACAGATCAATAAACCAGTACAGATTGGCGGTAAAAATGAGGTCTGCTGTACGTTTTAGCGAATCTGTATGTTAAAGAAAAGTATTTTGTGAATCTGTATTGTTTGCCCGCGGATCCGTGAAGATAAAGCCTCTGGCAAGGTGAGGAGGTAGAGGATGGAATTTCACGAGAATCGGGCAAGACAGCCGTTTATCGGCTTCGTGTTTCTGGCGCGGATAATCAAAAAATGGTGGCTTCGTGAACAAACGCGCAGAACATTGCAGCGTATGAGCGACGAACAGCTAAAAGATGTCGGGCTGCGTCGGGATCAGATCAATTAAAAAGTGCGATTTTTTACCCGGCATTTTCCCGGAGGCGGCGCTTGACGCGCCTG
Source organism: Klebsiella sp. ME-303 (assembly GCF_007910085.1). Lineage (NCBI taxonomy): Bacteria > Pseudomonadati > Pseudomonadota > Gammaproteobacteria > Enterobacterales > Enterobacteriaceae > Klebsiella > Klebsiella sp. ME-303. The sequence goes on from NZ_VOJB01000043.1 coordinate 7,413, forward strand.
TCCGGGCTACCAGACCGCGCAGAACTGTAGCCCCGGTAAGCGTGAGCGCGACCGGGGATTTTCCCGGAGGCGGCGCTTGACGCGCCTGTCCGGGCTACCATACCGCGCAGAGCTGTAGCCCCGGTAAGCGTGAGCGCGACCGGGGATTTTCCCGGAGGCTGCGCTTGACGCGCCTGTCCGGGCGACCAGACCGTGCAGAGCTGTAGCCCCGGTAAGCGCAAGCGCGACCGGGGATTTTCCCGGAGGCGGCGCTTGACGCGCCTGTCCGGGCGACCAGACCGCGCAGAGCTGTAGCCCCGGTAAGCGCTAGCGCGACCGGGGATGATACATTCACAGAATTTATCAATTCATGCTTATCCACTCTTCGTTTCTTGATACTTACCATGATAAGTATTATTTTCCTCACCGTTAAGTGAGGAAAAAAAGATGACCGAAGACGACCTGTTTGCCCGCCGCCCGATGGGGATGCGCATGGCGATGGTGGTGCGCCAGTGGCGCGCGATTATTGATTCTGCCATCACCGACACCGGCCTGACCCAGTCAAGCTGGACGGTGCTGATGCAGCTGCACCAGCTGGGGGATAACGTCTCGGTCAGCGAGCTGGCGGAGGTGCAGGGCATTGAACTGCCGCCGCTGATGCGCACCCTCACGCAGCTGGAAAAGCAGGGCTATCTGCTGCGTTCTACATCGCCTTATGACAAACGCATACGCCTGCTGACGCTGACGGCGGAAGGCCGCGCTATTCTGGAGAAGCTGAACCGCGTGATTGAGACCTATCAACAGCGCGTCACCGAAACTATCCCTGAAGCGCAGCTCGCCGCCTTTAGCGCTACGTTAAATCAAATCGCCTGCAATCTGCGGACTATCCGCGAAGAAGATAACAAGATCTAAAACACTATGATGACCCCTGAACAGAAATTTGCCCGCTGGGTAAGGGTGAGTATTGCCGCCTTCCTGGCCATATTCGCCTGGTTTATCGTCGCCGATATCTGGATCCCGCTCACGCCGGACTCCACCGTGATGCGCGTGGTCACGCCGGTCTCGTCGCGCGTCTCCGGCTATGTCTCCCATGTCTATGTGCACAACAACAGCCAGGTGAAGAAGGGCGACCTGCTCTATGAACTGGATCCGACGCCGTTTATCAATAAAGTGGAAGCGGCGCAGATCGCTCTTGAACAGGCGAAGCTGAGCAACCAGCAGCTGGACGCGCAGATCGCCTCTGCCCGCGCCAACCTGCGCACCGCCCAGTACACCGCGCGCAACGATAAGGTGACCTTCGATCGCTACCAGCGCCTGAGCACCATGCAGAACGTCTCTCAGTCGGATCTGGATAAAGTGCGCACCACCTGGCAGACCAGCGAGCAGTCGGTCAGCGCGCTCAACGCCAGTATCCAGAATCTGCTGATTCAGCGCGGCGAGCGCGACGATGGGCGCAATGTCACGCTGCAGAAGTACCGCAACGCGCTGGAAGAGGCGCAGCTTAACCTCGGCTGGACGAAGGTCCGCGCGGAGACTGACGGGATGGTGAGCAACCTGCAGCTTAACCCCGGTCTGTACGCCACCGCCGCCACGCCGCTGCTGGCGCTGGTGAGCAACCAGACCGATATCGTCGCCGATTTCCGCGAGAAGAGCCTGCGCCACACCGGCGTCAACACCGATGCCGCGGTGGTGTTTGATGCGCTGCCGGGGAAAGTCTTCCCGGCGCACGTCACCAGCAGCGATGCCGGTATTCTGGCCGGGCAGGAAGAGGTCAATGGCCAGCTATCGCAGCCGGAGCAGTCCACCCGCTGGGTGCGCGACGCGCAGCGCATGCGCATTCACGTCGCCCTGGACGAGCCGCTGGATAAGCCGCTGCCCACCGGCGCCCGCGCGACGGTACAGCTTTATAACAGCGATGGCCCGTTCGCCCGCACCTTCGCCGGCGCGCAGATCCATCTGGTGAGCTTCCTGCACTATGTCTATTAATACCCTGGCGCGGGTCTTCACCCCGCACGGCAACATCGTCTACACGGCGAACGATTTTCGCCAGACGCTGCGCATCGCCGTGGCCGGCACTATCGCACTGAGCATTTCGACCTTCTACGACGTACAGTACGGCGTCTTTTTCGTGGTTTATCCGCTGATGCTGCTGTCGCTGGTGCCGGTATTTAACCGTCACGTGGCGCGGCAGTTTGTGTTCAGCGCAGCGGTGAACTGCGTCGAAATGGTGTTAATCGTCGGCTATCTGTCGCAGTGGCCGGTGATTATGACGCTGGTGGTGTTTGGCCTGTACGTGATGCGCTTTCGCTTTATGAGCCAGGGGCCGCTGTTTCTGCTGGGGTCGATGGGCGTGGTGTGTCAAAGCACGATGCTCAACTTTATGAGCTATCCCACCAGTAACTGGCACACCCTGATGTTCTCCAATATGGAGGCCTGCGTGATGGCGGTGGCGCTTAGCGCATTGCTTAATTACTTCATCCCGGACGTTGAACCGCGCAAGCCGCCGCCGCGCATTGAAAAAGATGCTGCCCGTATTCGCCACGAATCGCTGCTCTCCGGCAGCGTGGCGACAATGATCTTTGTGATCTTTCAGGTCTGCGACCTGAGCGACTCGCTGTCGGCGCTGATGGCGGGAATTTTAATTCTGTTCCCGATGCACTATCGCGGCGCGGTGATTAGCTCGATCTGGCGCGTGGTGGGGGTGGTGCTGGCCTGCCTTTATATCCTGGTGGTGCAGCTGATTATCTACGACTTCAGCAATCATATGGTGCTGATGATGCCGCTGATTGGTCTCGGCCTGGCGTTTAGCGCCCGCCTGCACGTGATGGAGAAGGTGGGGGCCGGCGTGGGCTTCGCCAGCATTACCACCATCGGCATCATGTTCGGCCAGAACCTGCATCCGGACCAGGACCTGGTGTTCAGCGATCTGTACCGTATCACTTCCGTCACCGTGGCGCTGATCGTCACGCTGACCATGGTCTTCCTTATGCATCGGCTGCTGAACTGCTTTGCGCCAACCCGATTCGTAGTGACCGAATAAGCTCAGGCCGCCAGCGCCCGCTGCGCGTCGCGAAAAGCGTTGTGCAGCAGCCGCCACATATGATGCGCCGCCGGGGAAAAGCGGCGGTCGGAGTTGCGTAGCAGGTGGCACTGGGCGCTGCTGGCGATGGGATGATCGATGGGGACCGCGGTCAGAATACCGTGGGCTATTGCTTCCCGGGCGGCGTATGCGGTCATAAAAGAGATCCCCAATCCCGCCTGGCTCAGGCTCATGGCGGTGGAAAAGAGGTTGCAGCGATAGGCCGGGTGAAACTGCCGTCCGGCGGTTTTAAACATGGCGTTCATATGGCGCTGCAGGCCAAAGCTGTCGGTGAGCGCGATCAGGCGATATTGCGTGAGCTCATCGATAGTGACGGCGGGCAGGGCAGCGATGGGATGCTGTGGCGAGACCACGGCGCAGATAGGGCCCCACTGAAAGCTGTGGCGTTTAAGCTCCGGGTTGCCGATAGGGCCGAAGGCGACCGCCATATCCGCTTCGCCGCTGGCGATATCGTTGAGCATCTCCTGCATGCTGCCGACAATAATATCCACGAACACGTTAGGCCAGGACTGCGCAAAGGTGCTCATCACCGATTCAATAAAGGTGGTGACCAGCCCGCCGCCAATCCTCACCGAGATAGTCCCGCCGCGCATATGGCGTAAATCCTTCAGGTGGCTTTCCAGCTTTTCCCGGCGCTGACGGCTTTCGTAGTAGTCCTCCGCCAGCAGACGTCCGGCTTCGGTCAGCACCACGTTTCGTCCCTGGCGTTCCAGCAGCGGCAGCTCCAGCGCCCGTTCCAGCTGCGCTATCTGGCGGCTGATGACTGACGGGTTGATGCCCAGCATATCGGCGGCCCGGCGAATGCCTCCCTGAATCCCGACTTCATACAGATAGCTCATCGGCCTCTCATGCAACATCGTTTCTCGCTCCTTTGTTGACCTGTGGTCAACAATAACACCCTTTCACAGGTATTTATCATCCCGGCAAGTTATAGATAATCGTAATTCGGACAAAAACTGACAGGGAGGAAAATTCTCATCGCTTATTCCCGGCGTGCTATTAAGGCGGCAAGGCTCGGGGAGTTGAAGAATAAGAAATAGTGATGATGCTGATTAAGGGAATATGGAAAAGCTTATCAGTGAAAATAATAAATTCGAATAACAATAAATTGACATAATTTCAAATTGCAAACAATCGCACTAACATTTCATTATGTGAGAGGACAGGGTATGAGTGAAAATAAAACGTTGGAATGTTCCTCCGACGAAACGACAAATGAGTGGAAAGTCGGGCCCGGAGCCTGGATTTCACTGATCGTCGTATTGTTAGTTTTCTCCGGGTTGCTGTTTAAGGTTGAGGGCATGGCCTGGCTGGGGGCGTTTGACTTTACCACCCTCGGCGGCGCGTTCGGCACCATGAAAACGCCGGAAACCAACACCTTTATCGGCAGCGGCGGCATCAGCGCCAAGGCCGGCTTCCTGTTTGCCCTGTCGCTGGTGCCGACGGTGATGCTGGCGCTGGGGCTGCTGGAGATATTTACCCACTACGGCGCGATCCGCGCGGCGCATAAGCTGCTGACCCCGCTGCTTCGCCCGCTGCTCGGGATCCCGGGTTATACCGGCCTGGCGCTGATTACCGATTTACAGAGTACCGATGCCGGCGCGGCGCTGACCAAAGAGCTGTATGACAGCGACAAAATAAATCGTAAGGATCTGGTTATTATGGGCGCCTGGCAATATTCCGGCGCCGGTCTGATTAATAACTACTTCTCGATTGGCTCAGCGCTTTTCGCTTCGTTAACCATTCCTATCATTATTCCGCTGCTTTTAATGTTTGTGCTGAAATTTGTCGGCGCGGCAATCACGCGTCTGGTTCTGAATACCGCTTATAAAAGGGATTTTGAAAATGAATAATTCGGCAAAAGTCGGCAGTAACCCGTTCGATATTTTCGTTATCGGCGCGCGCAAAGGATTTAATATCGCCATCAACAATCTGATGCCGAATGTATTAATGGCCTACGTGATCGCTGAAATGCTGAATTTGCTCGGCGTGATGCAGATCATCGGCCACGTCTGCGCGCCGCTGATGGGCCTGTTTGGCCTGCCGGGTGAAGCCATTACCGTATTGCTGACCTCCTGGCTTTCCGCCTCTGCGGGAACCGGCGTGGCGGTGAGCCTGTTGAGCAAAGGCACCCTCAACGTGGCGGATATCACGATTCTCATCCCGGCGATTTTCCTCATGGGTTCGCAGCTTCAGTACATGGGGCGCCTGCTCGGCGTGGCGGATGTCCCGAAAAAATATTGGCCGCTGCTGATGGCGGTGAGCATTATCAATGCCGTTATCGCCATGCTGGTCATGCGCGTGATTGCATAATAGAAGGCAAGGAGTAAGACGTGTCGCGAACTTTAGAGCATTTCAACTATCTGCATCAAATCCCTGAACTGGGCTTTGAGGAGCACAAAACGTCGGCATACATCGGCGATGCATTAGAAGCCGCGGGGTTTCAGGTTCAGCGCAACGTCGGCGGCACCACCGGCATTGTTGCGCTGCTGGATAGCGGTAAGCCGGGGCCGGTCGTGGCGCTGCGGGCGGATATGGATGCGCTGGGCCATATCATCGATGGCCGCTTAGAGGCTCGCCATACCTGTGGTCATGACGGTCACTCTTCGGTGGTGTTGACCGCCGCGGAAGAGATCCTCGCCGAAGGGCTGGTGAAGCGCGGGAAGCTGAAAATACTCTTTCAGCCCGCCGAAGAGCTGGGCACCGGGGCGATCGCGCTGACGGACGCGGGCGCGCTGGACGACGTGGAGATGCTGTTCGGCTTCCACCTCAGGCCGCTGGAGGAGTGTCCGAAGGGCAAGGCGGTGTCGGCGATGTACTACTCCGCCTCGGCGACGGTGATGGTCGATTTCCACGGCAAAGCCGCGCATGCCGCCCGGCCTCACCTGGGCGTTAACGCGCTGGATGCCGCGTCGCACGCGGTGCAGGCGGTAAACGGGATTCATCTGGCGCCTTCGCTGACCTGGAGCGCTAAAGCGACGCGCTTTCTGTGCGATGCGGGGGTAACCAACTCGGTGCCGGCGAAAGCGCACGTGTGCTGGGATCTGCGCAGTGCGGAAAATGACGGCATGGCGACGCTGAAAGAGCGGGTGGTGCGGGCGATAGAGAGCAGCGCGGCGGCTTACGGCGCCACCGTCGATATCCAGATCGTCAAGGAGATGCCCGCCGCGATTATCGACGAACAGGCTACGGCTATCGTCAGCCAGGCGATCCGGGAAACGTTTGGCGAAGCCGGCTTAACGGCGGCGAAGAGTACGCCGGGCAGCGAGGACTTTTTCCACTATCTGCGCCTGCGTCCACAGGTGAAGGGCGGGTTCTGGGGGCTGGGCTGCGACCTGCTGCCGGGGCTGCATCATCCGGAGATGCGCTTCGACCGCGCCGCGCTGGCGGATGGCGTGCGGGTGTTTAAATCCTGCATTCGCCAACTGCTGGGCTGAGGGAACAAACCCGGATATTGTGCTCGCTGTACGCCGCCGGGCGATGATTCGCGCCCTGGTTACGCCTGCGGCGGAAACTGAGCCAGCAGCTGATAATCATCCCCGGCGACGCGAAACAGGGCTTCCGTTTGGCCGGGGAGAATCCACTTCTGTTCTTCGCCCGGCTCACAGCTCAGATAAATGCAAAGCCCGCAGCCGCCGCGCAGCTGGCGCGGAATGTCCTTCACCCGGAAGGACGCTCCCGCCGCCTGCAGGGCTTTGCGCATCCGCACTACCCCCACCGTTGAGTGAAATAAAAACAGATATTCCGTCACCGGCGGCTCCTGTGACGTAAGCCGATCAGCGCCGCGCCGATCGCCCCGGCAAACTGCGCGTCGGGATGCGTTTGTACCGCCATACCCACGTGCCCCTCCAGCCTCCGCGCGAAGGTCGCGCAGTGGCTGACGCCGCCGGTAAACAGCAGCGGCCCCTGCGCCGACAGACGGCCGATAAAATTGGCGCTGCGTCGGGCCATGGCGTTGATCACCCCGGCGAGGATCGCCTCCGGCGTCACCCCGGCCGAACGCAGGCTGATGACCTCGGATTCGGCGAATACCGTGCACATGCTGGTAATCGCATGGGGTTCAATACCGTCGGTGATGCTGTCGAGCTGCTCGACGCTGGCCCCCAGCGTACGCGAGATCACCTCCAGAAAGCGCCCGGTGCCCGCCGCGCATTTATCATTCATCAGAAAATCGGTGAGATTACCCGCCTCGTCCAGCTGGATAACCTTGCTGTCCTGGCCGCCGATATCGATGACCGTGCGGGTCTGCGGGGCCAGCAGGCGCGCGCCGAGCCCGTGGCACGAGATCTCGGTGACCTGCTTATCGGCGAAATCCACCAGCTGGCGACCGTAGCCGGTTAAGGTTAAAAAGGGGCGCTCGCTCAGGCCTGCGCGGAGCGTTTCCCACGCTTCAACGATGGCGTCGGCGGGGCGAAACGGCGTCGGGCAGAGAAAGCGGCGCTGAATCACGCCGTCTTCAAGCAGGATGCCTTTGGTGGCGGTCGATCCGGAATCAATCCCTACGGTAATGGTCACGCGCGCTCCTAAAGCATCTCGATAAAGGCCGCCACGCGGGTGCTGAGCTGGCCGATATCCGCCGTCGAATAGTCGGTCTCAATGGCGATATAGGGGATGTTGTGCTGCTGGCGCACGTGGCGTTTTATCGCCAGCGATTCCACCGCGTAGGTGTGGCAGGCCTGCAAAATGACATCCACCACGCCGTCCGCCTGATATTCATCCACCATCTGGCTGAGCAGGGACAGGCGCTGGTCGTTCGGCGAAATACAGGAGCAGCCGATGGCGAGATATTTATCGGTCAGGGCGTCGTAAACGTCACCCGTCTCCTCCACGCAGCGCTCGGTGGCTTTCGCGCCGGTGCAGTTTTCAAAACCGACCACCCAGCCGCCGTTGTCCTCAATGGCCTTCACCACTTTTTCCGCCGCGCCGCCGATCGGGCAGCCGGTGATCAGAATACGCGGCCGCGCCTCCAGCCGTTTGCCCTCTTGCCACTGCTGGCGTACCCGATCGGCCATGTCGTTGAGCTCATCGATCAGCGCCGCTTTATCGAAGCGGAAGGTCGCGCCGTAGACCACTTTTAAAATATCGCTGCCGCTGAGCGCGGGCGGGTTGAGCTGCCCGACGCGATAAAAGTTCGCCAGCGCCCGCCGTTCGCGGTTCTTGAGGATAATCGCCTCGCGCAGGGCGGCTTCGGTAATCGGCGTACCAAAGCGATCTTCCACCACCTTCTGCAGGCGCAAAATTTCCGCTTTCCACAGCGCTCGCGAGGCATCATCGCTGGCGCTGTTCGGCAGCTGCATCACGTGCACGGCTTTGAATTCGGCCATGTATTCGTACATTTTCTTTTTGCCGTCGCAGGTGGTTTCGCCCACCACGAGGTCGGAAAAGTAGAAGTAGGGGCATTTGTCGGTCTTGCCAAAACCGTAGCTGCTTTTTATCAGCGGACAGAGGTTGCGCGGCAGATCCTTTTCCGCCTCTTCAATCGTCTCGTCGGAGGTGGAGCACAGCGACACCACCACCGCGCCGGCGGCAAGCGGAATTTCCTGCGGCATAAAGGTGCAGTAGGTGCCAACCAGCGGTATGTTTTGCTCTTTAAGCTCCATGACCGTGAGGAAACCCTGCTGGCGGGCTGCGGAGAAGTGGTCAAAAATGGCGGGTAGATCGGTGATAAGCGACATGGTTTTCCTTCCCCGTACACGGGAGATGATGAAAGAGGTCGCATTATAACCCTGTTTACTGTGTGTGTTTATTGATCTTCCGCTAGTAGACTTTTTTCAGATCCATCTCTTCCTGAATCCGATCGCCCCACGCAAGGTGGGTGGCGATGGCCGCATCAATCCCGGCGTTATAAAACATTGGACCCAGCTCTTTCGCAATAAAGTCGACAAAGAATTCCGCGTCAAATTGCTCCAGTTCCAGCTCAAAATTCTCTTCGCAGTATTTAGACAGCTTCTCGCGCAGCAGGTCGCGTTGCGGCGGGCTGAGATCGATATCGCTCATGGCGTTCCTTAATCAATATTGTTACGGTGGATCGGGGCTGCTGATTATATCCGATCGCGGAGAGTCAGTTGCGATATGGCGTGATGTTTTTGGCCGTAATAAAGGGTATTGATGACCTCGCTCGGCGGAGAATTGTGACTGAGATCACAGTACTCCCGAGAAAACGAAGATAATAGGAGTTATTCTCGTAACTTTATGAATTTAAATGAGATAATATGATTTTTATGGTGTGAATAACATTTAGTTGCGCTCGCCTTTTTTCAGCATGTTCGGTATCTGGATGAATAATCTATGAACCTGATTTCAGGTTATCTGGCTTACGGAATTTTCCTATAAGTACATTCTGACGGCGATTCATTTATCAGGGGTGAAGGATGAAACGCGTAAAACTGAATATGAATGTTTTTGACGCTGCTCTGATGCGCCTGGATTGGGTATTTGATACTTTCGAGCAGGTCTGTTTATCTTTTTCGGGTGGTAAAGACTCGACGGTATTATTTCATCTGGCGGCAGCCGTTGCGCGTAAAAAAGGGAAAAAGTTTGCGGTATTGTTCGTGGACTGGGAAGCGCAGTATTTATTAACCATCCAGCACGTACAAAATATGAAAGAGCGCTATCAGGATGTGGTAAGCCGCTTTTACTGGGTGGCGCTGCCGATGACCACGGTGAGCGGCGTATCGCAGCATGAGCCGGAATGGGTCGCCTGGCGGGCCGGGGAAGAATGGGTGAGGCAACCGCCGGATGACGCCATCACCGATGCCGGTTTTTTCCCTTTTTATCAGCCGGAAATGACCTTTGAAGCGTTTATACCGGCCTTTTCCCACTGGCTGGCTGCGGGGCGCAGCCTCGCTTCGCTGATCGGCATCCGCACCGACGAGTCGCTGCATCGCTATATGGCGCTCACCTCGCCGACCAAACTGCGCTTTGAGGAAGATAAACCCTGGACCACCGCCTCGCCGGAAGGGTTCAGCTATACCTGCTATCCCCTCTATGACTGGCGGACCCGCGATATCTGGATCTTTAATCATAAGTCGCGCCTCCCCTACAACCCGCTCTATGACCTGATGCACCGCGCCGGCGTACCGCTGAAAAATATGCGCGTCTGCGAGCCCTTCGGCCCCGAGCAGCGGCGCGGGCTGTGGCTCTATCACATTCTTGAGCCGGAGACCTGGGAGCGGATGTGCCGTCGGGTATGCGGCGCGCACAGCGGCGCGATTTACGCCAACGCCAGCGGCGACTACTTTGCGCTGAAGACCAAAATCCGCAAACCGGCGCATTTTAGCTGGCGCGAGTATGCGCTCTTTCTGCTCGACAGCATGCCGGCAAAAACCGCCGAGCATTACCGTAATAAAATCGCTATTTATCTGCACTGGTACCAGACCCGCGGTTTCCCTGTCGATATTCCCGACGAGCAGGAAAAAGATCTCGGCTATCGCGATGTTCCCTCATGGCGCCGCATCTGCAAGACGCTGCTGAAAAACGATTTCTGGTGCCGGATGCTGTCGTTCAGCCCGACGCAGCCAAAGCACTATGAGCGCTACTGTCGGCTGGTGAGTAACAAACGTAAAGAGTGGAGGACGCTTTGATGTCGCCGGATGTGGCTAAGACAGTGATTGAATATCTCGAGTCGTTTGACGATGTTGACCTGAAAATCAAAGCAATTAACGAACTGAAGAGCCTGATCCACCAGCACAGTCCCTTCTGCCGCGAGCCGGTGGACTGCGTGCTGTGGGTCGAGGCCAAAACGGTTGAGGCGAATGACTACAACCCCAACGTGATGGCGACGGTGGAAAAAAAGCTGCTGGAACGCTCTATCGAACTGGATGGTTTTACCCAACCGGTAGTGGTGGCTCGCCAGCAGCGACGGCACCTGGTCGTGGACGGTTTTCATCGCCATCTGATTGGTAAGAGTCGCCCGGAGCTGAACCGGCGCCTGCATGGTTATCTTCCGGTGACGCTCATCAATGCCGAACGCGAAGGGCAGAAAGAGCGCATCGCCGCCACCATTCGCCATAATCGCGCCAGGGGCAAACATCAGATCGCGGCGATGTCCGATATCGTCCGCGATTTACATCGCCAGGGCTGGGACGATCGGCGCATCGGCGAAGAGCTCGGTATGGATGCAGACGAGGTGCTGCGCCTGAAACAGATCAGCGGCCTGACGGAGCTGTTCGCCGACGAGAGCTTTAGTGAAGCCTGGACCGTGGAGTAGCGCCTTTCGCTACTCCTGCGCCAGCGCGGCTTCCGGCTGCTGGCGTATCCGGCTTAATAAACCCGCCAGACAGCACGCGGCCGCGATCCCCGCCGCCACCCCCAGCAGATGAAAAGGCAGCCTGCCGCCGTTAAACCACAGCCAGCGCGCCGCTTCGATAGAGAGCGCGCTGACGCTGAGGATCACGATATTCAGCGAAGCGGAAACGGTGCCCTTTGGCAGATCGTTTGAAAAAAGGGTAAAGCGGAACAGCGTCGGGAAGATCAGCCCGATGCCGAAGGCGTAGAAGCAGGTGCCGAGCACCGACCACAGCCAGACGTGCGGCCACAGCAGGTTGCCGAGGATCAGGATCGCCAGCCCGGTCATCTGGATGGGCACCGCGCGCCAGATAAAGCGCGGACGCGTCGGGTCTTTTACCCAGCGCGCCACCGACAGGTTGGCAATAATCACCGCGCTGAAGACCGGCACCTGGGTCCAGGCGAACTCGGCGGTGGTCAGCCCGCCGTCGTCAATCAGGATAACCGGCGAGACCGCAACCCAGCTCATCAGTGGAATATAGCTGAGCGAGAGCGTGGCGGCGCCGAACAGAAAAACGCGGTTGCGGAAAACATCGCGGAAATCGCGCAGCACGCCGCTGGCGCTGAAGGGGACGTCGCCGCGCCGGACGGTCTCCGGCATATTCAGCAGCAGCCCCAGCCAGGCGATAAACCCCATGACGGCAATAATCCCGAACAGCACTTTCCAGTGCACGAAGTGCATCAGCGCCGCGCCGGAGAGCGGGCCAATTATTGGCGCGATCAGCACGATCGAGGTAATAATCGCCATCAGCTTAATGGCTTTTGTCTGGCCGAATGCCTCCTGCACGGTGACGTAGCCGACCGTGGCGATAAAACAGATGCTGGTGCCCTGAACAAAGCGCGCGGCGAGGAACTGCTCCATTGAGGTGGTGAACAGGGTCGCGAAGCAGGCCAGGGTAAAGATCAGCGCGCCGGTGAGCAGCACCGGACGGCGGCCGATACGATCGGAGAGCGGCCCGAGCAGCCACTGTAGCGCCATGCCGCCGGCCATATACAGGCTGACCGAGGCGGGAGCCAGCGCCACGTCGGCGTCAAAGTCGCGCACCACGTGAATAATCCCCGGCTGGATAAGATCGGTGGTCAGATAGGCGGCAAAGTCATACAGGATCAGCGCCGCCGGGAAGAACAGCGTGGCGGAATGGCGGGCGAAAAAACGGGTCATCCATTGCAACATCGGTGGGCTCCTTGTTGAGTCTCTACGCCATAAATAGCCGTTTATGCGCGCACTATTTCAGCACTTCACACTGCAATAAATTTAGGGTCAACCTAAATATCCATGTGTTTTTAACGGTTAATATGTATTCATGTAAGAAATACATTAAAAACAAAAAGTTGAATTAAATATGTAAATGCAACAGCGACGGAATCTGTGAAAACAGCCACAGCAGCAGACCGATAGTGCCGCCAACCAGCGTGCCGTTGATGCGGATAAACTGCAGGTCCTTACCAATATTTAGCTCGATTTGTCGCGACATATCGCGGGAGTCCCAGCTTTTGACCGTATCGCTGATATGGCGCGTCAGGAAGGCGGCAAACTCCGGGGCTACCCGGTGCGCCGCCTGCTCAAGATGTTCGTTCAGGGATTCGCGCAGCGCCTCATCGTGGAGCAGCGTTTCGCCAAACCATTGACCGGCTTCGGCAATGCGCTGCTTAATGCGTGAATCGTCGCTATTAACATCGTTTTTAACCCAGCCGCGCAGATCGGCCCATACTTCACCCAGATAGCGGTTAAAAGTCTCATCGTTTTTCAGATACGCTTTGATATTGTCCGCTTTTTCCGCCATCAGCGGATCGGACTTCAGGTTGTCGATCAGCTTCAGCGCCGCGCGATCGAAGGCCTGGCGGATCTGATGGGCGCGATCCTGACTCACTTCGTCGAGCAGCGTGTTAACCGCATCGGTAACCATTTCAGCGCTGTGCTCACCGAGCCATTCGGTAGGCAGCAGCCTGGCTTTAAGCGGATGCTCGGTCTCCAGCCAGTGCACGATACCGCGGGCAATAAACGCCCGCGAGCTGTCGCGCTGGAGCAGAGCGATCAGCTGGCTAATCAGCGAATCGAGCAGCTTCTGGTGGCGGTTATCGCGCGTTAACCCTTCCAGCATCATAGCGCTGGTTTGGGTTAGATCGACCTTATCAATCGCTTTATGTACTGCCCGACGCAGCAGGCGCTGAATGCGCGCGTCGTCGGTTAGCTCCAGAAAGCCGCTCATCACCTGCAGCAGATGCTGGCCGACCCGACGCGCGTTTTCCGGCTGGCTGAACCAGTTACCAAGCATCAGCGCCGGTTCATAGCGCCGGATCAGCGCGACCAGAGAGGGCGTATCGAGAAATTTTTCCTGCACGAAATAGCCGAGATTATCGGCAATCCGGTCCTTATTACGCGGAATAATCGCCGTATGCCGCGCAACGAACGGCAGCGGAATACGGCGAAACAGCGCCACGACCGCAAACCAGTCCGCCAGCGCGCCGACCATTGCCGCTTCGGAAATAGCCTTTAGCGCACCGACCCATGGCGTTGGCGGCAGCACGAGGGTAGTGATAAAAATGGCGGCTGCAATCAGCAGCAGCGAGAGCGCCAGCAGCTTGGCGCGTTTCAGTTCAGCGAGTTTTTCCATAAGCTTAAGCATATAGCCTGACGGCGAACTCGTGCAAAAACTGCCACACAATCCAACAACCAAAAGCCATCAATACG
>NZ_VOJB01000044.1:0-23758 GCF_007910085.1 Klebsiella sp. ME-303
CATCCAGACAGCAATACCTATAATGATCGCCCCGATAACAAAACCATTGTTAACGGTTTCGTTCAGTACCATGTATCCCCATAGCACGCCAAATGGAGGAATTAAAAAGGTCACTGTTAATGAACGTAAGGGGCCGATATCAGCGATAAGCCGGAAATAGAGTATGTAGGCAAATGCGGTACAGATCGCTCCTGCGGCAATGACGCTTATCCATGCCTCTTGCTGTAACCAGTTAACGGTCGGTCCACTATGGGTGCTCCATATAAAAAAGGGTAGCAAAAAAAAGGACGCACCTATCTGACTACCGAAGGCCACGATTTTAGGATCGAGTCCACCTTTGTTTGAAATCCAGCTACGCGTCAGAAAACCGGCGGTCGCATAGCAACTGGTCGCGATGAGGCAGGCAATAACGACGGCAATTTGTTTCTCAGCTGACAGGGGTTCACCAATTGTGGCGATCGCGATGATCCCGACAATGCCCAGGAGCATGCCAGCCCATTTTCTGAAGGTTAATTTCTCTGCAAAAAATGCAAACCCAATCACCGCCCCCATCAACGGCGTTGTTGCATTCAGAATGGCTGAATACCCAGCCGGTAACCATTTGGCAGCCAGGCAATACATCAGGAAGGGTAATCCTGAATTAATGACGCCAAGCATCACTGAGGACTTAAATTTATCTTTAAAGTCAAAAGAAGATTTAAAGATAAATAAAATAACCGCGAGGCCTGTGGAACCAAAAAAGACGCGCAAAAAAGCCGTGTTAATAGCGCCAAACTGCGGTACGGCTATGCGCATAAAGAGAAAACTCGCGCCCCAGATAGCGGCGAGCAACAATAACCGAAGATAATCAGCAATGCGCATAGCGGTTCCTTTTATTTGAATGAGAAGTCACAACGCAACTGTGAAACAGGGCGGGCGTACTGACAAACAAGATTTTTGTTTATACTTAAGCTTTTCTAATTCATGAAGTCGTGTAGCCGATGAAAATGCCACCTTTACACGCGCTTATGTGTTTTGAGTCTGCGGCAAGGCTGATGAGTATGAAAGCGGCTGCCGATGAGTTATGCGTAACATCCAGCGCGGTCAGCCAACAGATTGCGAAGCTGGAAAGCATGACGAACAGCCGGTTGTTCATCCGTAGTCCTCGCCGTCTCGAACTGACAACCGAAGGACGCATCTATCTGCGGGCGATAAGGCCGGCTTTCAATCAGATAGCAGAAGCAACACAGCGCTTAATGAATGAAGGAAAGGCAAACAAAGTGACGGTCAGTTGCACAAGTGGTTTTGCCATCCAATGGCTCCTGCCGCGGCTGCCTGCATTTGAAAAAGCCAACGCGGGCGTGGAAGTGCAAATCAGTACAACCAACAGGCAGGTTGATTTACTGTCTGAAGGGATTGATTTCGCCATCCGACACGGGGCTGGTGACTATCCCGGGCTGGAGTCTGAGTGCCTGATAAACGATAAACTCCTCCCGGTCTGTAGCCCCCGGTTAATCGCATCAGAGGACGAGCTCTCATCACCGGGCGATATGGCTGAATACACGCTGCTGCACGATGAACACCGGCTGGACTGGGCTCTCTGGTTTCGTGCTCTGGGTATTAGTAATTTGAAGACAGACACGGGGCCCGTTTTCATCGATTCCAACGGCGTGATTGAGGCCGCAATCGCGGGCAAAGGTATCGCGCTCGTGCGCAGTTCTCTTATTTGTGAAGAACTGAAGAGTGGTTTGCTGATTAACCCGCTAAAAATACCGGTTGATACGCCGATTGCGTACTATCTGGTGTACGACGAGTCCGCGGTCTTGCAGAAGATATGCCGGCGTTTCCGTGACTGGATAACCACGACCGCGACCAAAGAATTTCCCGCGATAGACAAGAGGGCTAAATAAAGAAGCTGACTCCAGTTCTGTCCGTACTCTCTCTGAATCCCCTGTGGCGTGGGGAGTAAATGGGGAGATATTCGTCTCCCCGCTGAAGACACGTTGCTGCTCGAATACAGCAGACCTGACGGCGGCAGCCCGTTTTATCAGAATTTGACGGTCACCTGATTGCCGAGCACCCAGGCGTTTTTAATCTCTTCGCTTCCTCCCGGATGAACGAGCAGCTGCAGGTTAGGGCGCACGGTCAGCCATGGCGTCGCGCGAAAGCTATAATGCAGCTCTGCGGCATACTCGGCTCTGCGAACCGGAACATACAGAGGGTTATCATAATCATCGATCCCCCGCATCTGGTTCAGGAGCTGCGCCCGACGGGCGACTCTGTCGTTGGCGTGCATTTTACTGACGCCGAAGCTGATAAAGTCCTGCGGACGGCTGGCGAAAGGGCCTTGATAAATGGCGCCGGCCTGAATCTGATAGTCCATTGTCGCCGTATCTTTATCATTCATTGCCAGATGCCCGAAAAGGCTAAGGCCACGTTGGCGCTGGCTGCTCGAGTAGGTCAGCTGCTGGACGACATAGAGATAACCTCCGTAGCGGCCGTCGTGTCGCCGGGCGGCCTGGTGCGTGAGCACATAGGGATCGCCATTGTCATCATCCAGCACATCATTGGCGTCCGCCGTGTTATACCATCCCCCGAGTTTCCAGATGCCGGGGAGTTTTGCCGCGCCGAGAGTAGGTCTATATCCCAGTTCAAAAAGGTACATGTACCCCAGATGCCCGGTACCATCCAGCTGGAAGCTTCCGTGGCGGGTGGCGTAGGCAGGATTGTACTGAAACGCGCCGGCCTGGACGTAAAGGGCTGGGGCGGGGCTGTATTTAATACGGCCGCCCCACTGGCCTATGGGGGTGTTATACCAGACGCCGCTGCCGTGGCCAGCTAAAGAGCCGCACAGCGACAGGTTTTGAAAAAAGCAGCCGTTGTTATCAAAATCCTCTCCCGGCGGCATCAGGCCCACCTTGAGATCCAGCTTTTTATCCCACCCGGTTTTTTTGAACCAAAACTGCGTCGCGTGCCATGTTTGCCCCCGACCGTAGTTGCTCTGAACACCGGAGCCTATTACCGGCGCGCGCGGATCCTGAAGGCGATCCTGAGTCAGATCTCGCCCGTTACGATTATTCACCGACGCTTTAAATTCACCGTCGTGAATACCTAAAATCTTTTCCAGATCCATATTTACGCCGAGAATATACTGGTCGCTGTAGCGCAGGGTTTTATCGCGATCGTAACCGCCGGAGATATTCGTGGCCGTCATTGCGCTATATTCCAGCGTAAAATCATAACCATGACGGCGCAGATCCGTACGCACGCCTCCCCATTCTCCGGTCATGTTTTTTGCGGTGGGAGAAAAAAGCGTCTCGTTGGCCAGCGTCTGTAAAGGGTGTAGTAAAGCCAGCAGCATCGTGCCGCTGTGGATGAGTTTGTTCATGTTTTTACCGCCTGTTAATGATCCAGGTCTATGAATAATTCCCGGTAAGGCGCAGCTGAATCAGCCGACTGCGCCGACCTCCCGTCAGAGGTGGCCCCGCGCTTCCCGGAGCCACAGGCCGTCTATGGCGACAGCTCTTCTAACGATTTTCCTTTGGTTTCAATGGCAAAAAGCCAGGTAATTAAGCCGCCAATCAGCGCAATGACCGCGAAAGTGATAAACACAAAGCGGATCCCGAAGCCGCTGACGATAAAACCGACCATCAGTGGGCCGATGGATGACCCCGCCCGGAGCCATGCGCTGGAATACGCGGTGCCGATAGCGCGCAGTCGGGTGGGATAAAGCTCTGCCGCGTACAGATAAAGCGAGAAAGCGATGGTCTGCAGAATGGCGTAGGTCAGGCTGCCCAGAATCAGAATTTCAACGGCGGATTTCGCGCCCAGAACGGAGAGCGTAATCAGCGGAACGATAGCCAGTAAAAAGGCCCATGTGTACCAGCGTTTGCGCCCGACGCGGTCGATCATCAAGGCGCAGATCACTGAAGCCACGACGCCGCAGGAAGAGGTGATCCAGCCGTAGGCCAGACTGGTATCGAGGGAGAGGTTAAACCAGGTTTTGTAGAGGGTTGGAAACCAGGTGATCATTCCGTTGTTGACGCTATAAACCGTCAGCCACAGTCCCCAGAGCATAAAGGTGCGGGATTTATAGATACCGCCAAAGAGGGCTTTAACCCCTTCCGGAGCCGCTTTTTGCACCGCGGGGGCTTTTATTTCCGGTTCGGGCAACGTCATCCCGCGCCTGATGACCTCTGATTCCAGCGTCGATACGATGCTGTCCGCTTCCTTCAGCCTCCCTTTTGCTGTCAACCAGCGCGGTGATTCCGGCATGAGCCAGCGAAGGGGAACGGTCAGCGCGGAGGGGACTAAGCCAATTAAAAACATGACCTTCCAGCCATAGATGGGCACCAGAAAATACCCCACCAATCCGGCAAACATCATGCCGATAGGGAAAATCACTTCATACAACAAAAAGAAACGCCCGCGCTTTTTGGCACCGACAAATTCATTGATATAGGCGCTGGCAACGGGGACTTCCGCACCGATACCCACCCCCTGTAAAAAGCGAATAACAAGAATTGACCAGCCGTTCCAGGCAAAAAGGCAGGCCGCATCCATGAGTACGAACATGATGATGGTGATACGCAATACGCCGATGCGGCCTATTTTTTCCGCCAGCGAGCCGAAAAACAGGGCGCCGCACAGCTGGCCCACGTAGCTGGCCGCAATAATAAGACCGACAAACGTCGGCGTGAGACCCCACTCCTGGGTAAGCTGGGGGAGCGCAAAAGCGATAGCAATAATGGTATAGGCATCGAAAAACGTCGATAAGCCGACGATAACGCGGATCGCTTTCAGCCGTCGGGTGATGGGGAGGCGTTCCAGCCTTGCCAGCAGCGCGTCTGGCGTGGACGCCGTTCCGCTGGCAACGGCGTAATCTGAAGCAATGGCCTGAGTTGACATAGTATTACCCTGTTAAACGTTGTCTGGGGCATACACGTAAGGTTCTGAATAACCACAGGGCAACGAACCCTTATTCATCGACGTGCTGCATATAATGCTGTCCTGATGTGTTTATGATAACGTTACTGCAATCGATTTCACTTGCAGCTAATCCTTTGCTGGATTCGCCGCTAAGTCAATTACGCCTGTTGTATAAATGTCGAGCAGTTCACAATCTGAAAAAACTCACGCGCAAAAAGGCGAAGCGGTGAATGCAAAGCAAAATGGATAAGAAATGTGAATTAACGACCTCCCGAATGAACCCGGCAAAGTGAAGCACCATTCCTTTTGTCCGGGCGAGGTTTGACGTAAGATCCTTTAACCCCACGGTTTGCACGATGGTATCCGTTGAACGGGCAACACGGATTTTTACCCGCATTGATGAGTTGGAGCAGCAGATGGATCAAGAAAGTGAACTGAACGATTTGCCGGAAAAAAAGCTGGCGACAATGCGGGATGTTGCTCGCGCTGCGGGCGTGAGCGTCTCGACCGTTTCGCGCGTACTCGATGAACGGTTACCCACCTCGCGCAGCGCCTCGGCAGAGAAAATTCGCCAGGTGGCCCGTGAGCTGGGCTACCGTCGGGACTATGTTGCTTCCAGCCTGCGCCGGGGCGATACCGGAACGCTTGGCGTCCTGGTGCCGAGGCTGACCGATGCCGTTACGGCGATGCTTTTCGAAGAGATAGCCAGGGCGGCGGCCAGGCGAGGCTATTTCGCGATCGTTGCGACCTGCGGTGATAGCAAGGATCAGGAGAAAAACGCCGTGGAATCGCTGCTGGATCGCCGCGTGGATGGGTTGATCATGTCCACCTGCCGGCTGGACGATCCTTTGCCGCAAACCCTGCGTGAACGGGATGTGCCCCACGTTCTGGCGCTGCGTACCGACGGTTTTAGCCCCTCATCGGTCGGGGACGATGAGCTTGGCGGCTATCTGGCTACCCGACACCTGATTGATTTAGGCCACCGCGATATTGGCCTGATTGGCGGCCCTGATTTTGCCTCCAACGCGCGCAACCGGCGTAAGGGCTTTGAGCGGGCAATGCAGGAAGCCGGGCTCAGGATCGAAGCGGAATGGTGCTGTCATTCAGATTTTAATATCGCCTCGGGGGAGCAGCAGGGAATGAAAATTCTCAGCCAGCCTCATCGCCCGAGCGCGCTATTTGCCGTCAATGACGAACTGGCGATCGGCGTCCTCGCGGCCGCGCACCAGCAGGGGCTGGTGATTGGCGAAGATCTCTCCCTGGTCGGCTACAATGATATTCCCCTGGTGAGCAGACTGCCCGTGGCGCTGACCTCGGTCAGAACGCCGCTGGAGCATATCGCCAGCAATGCGGTTGATATGTTATTGAATCCAGAGATAAATAATAACATGCGGATTACCACGCCTTCCCTTATTCCCCGTAAGTCTACCGCGTCTCCACGTAAATAATCCCCCTGTGATCCTCCCCGACTTTCCAGGAGAAAGCGGGGAGGGTTGAATTTTGTATAACGGATCTCATCCCGGATGCAGATCGCGGTTTAGTTTGTGATCTGCGTTGCATTTTTAACCAACATGGCGTTGACGGTTTTATTTTTGAGGTTCAATGTCAACGTCGTGAAAACGATTGCAGAAACGATTTCACTTCCGTTTCAAAGAATCGCTTAACCGTAAACAAATGCTTACTCATCAAGGGGATATTTATGATTAACATCGATCTGAGAGGTTTGACTCCGGCTCCGGTTACACCCTTCACTCGCGATGGACGCGTAGACTATGATGCCATTCAGCGCCTCGGCAGCTGGCTGGGCAGCATCGACGGGGTGAAAGGTCTGGTGGTGCTGGGACACGCAGGGGAGGGGACTTTTCTGACCCAGGAAGAGCAGGCGAATGTGATCCGCGCGTTTGTGAAGTCCGTGGATGATAAGCTTCCGATCATTGCCGGCATCACCGGGGAAGGGACGGAAGTGGCTGCGCTGGAGGCGAAGCGCGCCGTTGCCGCCGGCGCATCCGCCGGTTTGCTCTATCCTTCCCACGGCTGGCTGCGCTTTGGCTATCAGGATGGCGCGCCTCAGGATCGCTACCGCGTGGTGTACGAAGAAAGCGGCCTGCCGCTGATTCTTTTCCAGTATCCGGATGTCACTAAAGCCACCTACAACCTGAAAACGCTGCTGGATATCTCCGCGCAGCCGGGCGTATTTGCCATGAAGAATGGCGTACGTAATATGCGCCGCTGGGATACCGAAATTCCGGTTATTCGCCGCGAGCGTCCGGATCTGCAAATCTTAAGCTGCCACGATGAATATCTGCTGCATACCGCCTTTGATGTGGATGGCTTCCTGGTTGGCTACGGCAATATCGCGCCTGAGCCGTTAATTGAAATGATTAAGGCGGGTAAAGCGGGCGATTACGTTAAAGCGCGTGAGCTGCACGACCGACTGCTGCCGGTGACCAAAAGCGTCTACCACCGCGGTTCGCACATGGAAGGTACCGTGGCCCTTAAACATGCTCTGGTTGCGCGCGGGATCCTTGAACATGCCACCGTTCGCTCACCGCTGCTGCCGCTCGAAAATGGCGCTGAAAAAGAGATCCACGACGCCATGCGCGCCGCTGAGCTGGGCCGCGTCGGTTAATTTATTCTGCGTCTGTTGTTAATCCGCAATGCAGAAATATCGCTTACTGTATTGCGGATCATCGGTTACTTCGCCCCGGTATTTTTTGCTGCTCTTCATCATAACGTCGGGGCTTTCACCTCTGTATATTGCTGGGTGATTTATGAAACTATTAAGCTTTCGCGTTAATGATAAAAACAAATATGGCCTGGCGACCGCTGACGGCGTCATCGATCTGCAGGCGCGGTTTCCTCAATATAGCAGCCTGCTGGAATTTATACCGCATCTTCATCTTGTTGATACTCTGCCGCCGTCTGCGAAACAGGCGAACTATTCTTTCGACGAGATCGCTTTCCTGCCGGTTATTACTGAACCGAAAAAAATTATCTGCGCTGGCGTGAATTATCGCGATAAAAACGCTGCCGGTAACGAGAAGCCCTCTAATCCTGTGCTATTCATCCGCTTTGCGGATTCACAGACCGGGCATCTGGCACCGCTCCTCAAGCCGGAACGCAGCAATCAGTTTGACTATGAAGGCGAAATGGCGCTGGTGATGGGCCGTGGAGGACGCAATATACCAGAGCAGGAGGCGCTGCATTATGTTGCCGGCTACAGCTGCTATATGGATGGCTCCGTGCGCGACTGGCAGCATGCCTGCTTTACCGGCGGCAAAAACTGGCCAGCGACGGGCGGCTTCGGCCCCTGGCTGGTGACCGGGGACGCTATCCCCGACCCGCAAAATCTGAATATTACTACCCGACTGAATGGCCAGACGGTGCAGCAGGATAATACGGGCAGCATGTTGTATTCAATTGCCGAACTCATTGCGTATATCAGCACCTTCAGCGCGCTCTCTCCGGGAGATGTCATTCTGACCGGCACGCCCGGAGGCATCGGAAAAAAACGTACCCCGCCGCTCTTTATGCAGCCCGGGGACAGGGTGGAAGTCGAGATTGAGCAGATCGGATGCCTGATGAATAGCGTGCGCAGCGATGCCGCGGTAGCGCGATAAGTTATCGTTTTGTATCTAAAAACAGGGTGAGAGCGCGTTTGCCCGGCGGCCAGGACTTGCAGGCCATTTAATCATGTAAAGGGTTAATGCCGGACAGGGAGCCGTGGAGGCAATATATGATATTGGTTCAGTTTCTGGTGGTGCTGCTGTTTCTGTACATCGGCATGCGGGTCGGGGGGATCGGCGTGGGGTTTGCCGGCGGCGCCGGCGTGATTGTCCTCAGCGCGCTCGGCGCCACGCCGGGTGATATGCCGATGCTGGTTATCGTATTTATCATGGTGGTGATCGTGGCGATTGCCGCCATGCAGGAGGCCGGCGGTATTGAATACCTTGTTGACCTCACCGAGCGCCTGCTGCGCCGCTATCCGCGATTGTTAGTCATCACCGCGCCCCTTTCCACCTGGCTATTAACCATGATGGCCAGCACCGGGCAGGTCTCTTTTGCCTGTATGCCGGTGATTGTCGGCGTGGCGAAAGAGAACAATATAAAGCCCACCCGGGCGCTTGCTCTTTCGGTCGGCGCCTCTTTGCTGGGCATTGTGGCGTCGCCCATTTCTGCGGCGGTGATTTTCTTCTCGGGGATTCTGGAAAAGGGCCATTCTGGCTGGGGCTATATTGAGCTTATCGCGGTATCAATCCCGTCCACCTTTCTGGCGCTGCTGGTCACCTCCGTTTTTTACCTGTGCTGGGACAGGATCCGCCAGCAGGATCGGCTCAATGACAATCCGGTTCAGGTGCAGGCAAGGACTGCGCGGGCGATCCCGCCCTGCGCCGGTCGTTCGGTGCTGATTTTTATCGTCGGGCTGGTTGTGGTGCTGGTTTATGCGATTGTCACCAGTCCGAAACTCGGGCTGATTGCCCATCCGGTCATGAGCAGCGGACAGGCGCGGGTAGGAGTGATGATGGGCGTTGCGCTGCTGATTGTGGTGTGCTGCCGGGTTAACGTACACAAGGTCCCGTCCGGCTCGGTGTTTAAAACCGGGATGACCTCCTGCATCTGTATTCTCGGCGTCGCCTGGCTGGGTTCAACCTTTATGGACAGTAATCAACAGTGGTTGCAAAGCGCGGTCTCGTCACACTTGCTGGATTCGCCCATGATGCTGGCCATTATTATTATGGCGGCCTCATGCTTCTTGTATTCTCAGGCGGCCTCCACAAAAATTTTATTCCCCGCCGCGCTGAGTATGGGCGTTGCCCCGGCTATTTTGGTTGCCTGCTTCCCGGCAACGGCTTCTCTTTTTATTCTGCCAAACTATCCGACGCTGCTGGCGGCGGTAGAGCTGGATGATACCGGCTCCACCAGACTGGGCCGACATATTATCGATCACCCTTTTCTGCTGCCTGGCCTGGCATCGGTCCTGCTTTCAATGCTCTTCGCCGCGGGGCTGGCTTATTGGATTCAGTGAATCGCCTGAGGCTTTTACTTTGAACACATCCGAAAACAAAGCGGTTCACCGTCGGTGAACCGCTTTTTTCGATATCAGGCTGCAAGATCTTTCATCACCTGAATAAATGCCTGAGAGACAGATTCTTCTTTATGGTGATGCCCATCCTCAATCACCCAGCGTCCGCCAGTCATCACCGCGGTAATGGGATTAGATGAGCAGGCGAAGATCCAGCGGTTGAGCAGCATCTGGTCTTCTGCGCTGGCGATAAAGGGATTCTGGCTATCCAATACGACCAGATCGGCCCGATATCCTACGCTTAGCTGGCCAATGTTTTGGCCCAGCGCTCTGGCGCCGCCTCGTAGCGCCCCTTGATACAGCACGTTGCCGACGTGAGGCTCGCCTGGGACGATGAGCCGGTTACGGCGCTGGGCTATCAGGCGCTGCCCGTATTCGAACCAGCGTAAATCCTCGCTGACGCTGACGCTAATGTGGCTGTCGGAACCAATTCCCCAGACGCCGTTATGCTCCAGATATTGTGGGCCAGGGAATATGCCATCGCCGAGATTGGCTTCGGTGGTCAGGCACAGGCCGGCCACCGCACCGGATGTGGCGATCTTCATCGTTTCCTGAGGCGTCAGATGAGTGGCGTGGATCAGGCACCAGCGCGAATCTACGGGGAGATGGTTGTACAGCCACTCCACCGGGCGCTCGCCGGACCAGGCCAGGCAGTCATCCACCTCTTTTTGCTGTTCAGCAATATGAATATGAATCGGTTGCTGGCCAGGGTGGCAGGCCAGAATGGCGCCAATCTGCTCCGGCGTAACGGCCCGTAATGAGTGGAAGCACAGACCGGTACGCTGCATTGGCTCGCCGGCCAGCCGCGATGTGAGCGACTCGTACATTGTCAGGTAGCTGTCGCTATCGTTGATAAAGCGGCGCTGTCCAACGGAGGGCGGCTGCGCGCCAAACCCGGCGTAACTGTACAGGACGGGCAGCAGCGTCAGGCCGATGCCGGTATGTTTCGCCGCGCTGGCGATACGCAGCGCTAATTCCGTCCGCTCTTCATAAGGCGCGCCGCTGCTGCTGTGATGCAGATAGTGGAATTCGGCGACCGAGGTGTACCCGGCTTTGAGCATTTCGATGTACAGATAGCTGGCGATGGTTTCCAGCTGTTCTGGCGTAATTTTATCTACCAGCCTGTACATCAGATCCCGCCAGGTCCAGAAGCTATCCGACGGGTTTCCCGCCACCTCCGTTAACCCGGCCATCGCCCGCTGGAAGGCATGGGAGTGCAGGTTCGGCATACCCGGCACGACGACACCTTTGATGCGCGTCGCCTGCGGATTCGGCGCTGCGTTCTTTTCCAGCGCGGTTATGATGCCTTCTTCGGACACGGTTATGCCGACATTATTTGCCCAGCCATCAGGCAACAGCGCTTTTTCTGCCAACCAGACTGCCATTTTACCACCTTATTATCAGTGCTAATGTATATACATGTACATATATATACATCTAACAGGTCATAGAGTAAACTGACAACGTCAGCATATGAGGAATGGTTAATGGCGCGTAACGACCTGTCAAATTCGGATTCCATGGATGAGTTACTTGAACATCCCGCCCCCTTTTATGAAAGGGTAAAGGCCATGATCAAAACCAAGATCCACAGCGGGGCATGGCCCGCGAATTACCGTGTTCCTTCTGAAAGCGAACTGGTCACGCTGTTTGGCTATAGCAGAATGACGATTAACCGCGCGTTGCGAGAACTGACCGCGGAGGGCTTGCTGGTGCGGATGCAGGGGGTCGGTACTTTTGTCGCCGAAATTCGCGGCCAGTCGGCGCTGCTGGACATTAACAATATCGCTGACGAAATCGCCAGCCGTGGCCATCGCCACCACGCCAGAGTCTTCAGACTGACGGAAATCGAAGCCGATGCCCAGCAGGCATTCAGCTTCGGCATGCAGCAGGGTTGCGGTCTGTACCATTCGCTGATTTGCCATTATGAAAATGGCGTACCGGTTATGCTGGAAGATCGACTGG
Source organism: Klebsiella sp. ME-303 (assembly GCF_007910085.1). Lineage (NCBI taxonomy): Bacteria > Pseudomonadati > Pseudomonadota > Gammaproteobacteria > Enterobacterales > Enterobacteriaceae > Klebsiella > Klebsiella sp. ME-303. The sequence goes on from NZ_VOJB01000044.1 coordinate 11,957, forward strand.
TGAATATGCAGGTTGTGCCGGACTACCTGCAGCAGGATTTTACACGTATCACGCCGAACGCCTATCTCTCCTCAATTGCCCCGATTGTTGAAGGCGAACACGTTATTGAAGCGGTCAACGTCACGCGGGCCGAGTGTGTTTACCTGGAAATTGATGAACATACGCCTTGTCTGCTGGTCAATCGTCGGACGTGGACCGGCCGACAGGAGAAGAAAATCGTCACCAGCGTGCGCCTGGTCTATCCCGGTCCGCGTTACCGCCTGGAAGGGAGCATGCGCAAATGATCCGTCTGCTCCCTGCCGGGTTGTATACGGAAATGCCCTGGAAAAACGGCCAGGGCATGACGCGCGAAGTGGCCCGCTATCCGGAAGCGGGGGAATATGACTGGCGTATTTCCCTGGCGACCATTCGCCAGCCTGGTCCGTTCTCCGCATTTCCCGGCTACCTGCGCAATATCAGCGTGCTGGAAGGCGGCGGGATGTACCTGACAATCGATGGGCAGCGCAGCGCATTGATTGCGCCTTTCCAGGCGCTGGGGTTTAACGGCGCGAGCGGCGTATCCTGTGAGATTGTCGGCGGCCCGCTGCTGGATTTTAATGTGATTTACCGGGAAGCCGCTCTGCGGGCGACGGTGAGCTGGTGTGGGGCAGGAACGTGGTCGCATCAGGGCGGACTGCGGATATTGTTTAATGCCGGGCCCGCGCTGCGGGTGAGCGTCGGCGACCAACGCTATTTACTGGAACATTACGACAGCCTGCTGGTGGATGAAGCGGTGGCGCTGGTTATCCCGGACTCTCCGGGCGCGCGTCTGGCCCGCATCACGCTGATTCCCCTTTAATCACGCCGCAGGCTCCTTCTGCGGCGCCTGTTGTCACTCCTCTTCGCACAATGCCTGCAGCATCGCGCTGAGTTCGCCCTGATGAATCAGGGCGCGTAGCGCATGTATATCGGGGTAGAGCAGCGTATCTTTATCCCGGAACGGCACCGCCTGACGCACTCTCTCCAGCGTCGCCTCGCTGCCCACGGCGGCACGCAGCGGGCGATGGAACTCCAGCGCCTGACAGGCGCACAGCAGTTCGATGGCGACGATGTCCACGGCGTTTTCTACCGCCTTAAGCGCTTTACGTGCGGCGGCAACCCCCATGCTGACATGATCTTCCTGACCGGCGCAGGTGGATACCGTGTGGATACTGGCCGGGCCGGCCAGACTGCGGTTATCGCCCGCCAGCGCAGCGGCGACGTAGGGTGGGATCATCATCCCGGAGTACCCCGAATCCGGCGAGATAAGAAAGGCCGGCAGCCCGCTGAGATGCGTATTGGTTATTCGGTCGCAACGGGCCTGGGAAGCGGTGCTCAACTGGGCAATGGCAACGGCCAGCGCATCCAGCGCCAGCGCCGTTGGCGCACCGTGACCGTTGCCCCCTGGCATCACGATAAGCCTGTCTTCTTCTACCAGAAACAGCGGATTATCGGTCACCGAATTGAGTTCGATGGTCATAATCTGCCGACAGTGGGCCAGCTGGTCGCGCACCGCGCCGTGGATCTGGGGGATACAGCGTAAACTAAGCGCGTCCTGAACCCGGTGGTCGCGATAACGCGCCAGGATCTCGCTGCCTTTCAGCAGGCGGCGCAGGTTTTGCGCGGTTTCCTGCTGTCCGGGATGAGGGCGCAGGGCGTGCAGGCGGGCATCGTAGCCGCGCGTATTGCCCCGCATGGCCTCGAGGCACATCCCGCCCGCCATATCGGCGACGGGGAGCAGACGCTGGAAATCCGCCACGGCCAGGCAGCCCAGCGCGGTGATCTCATAGGTGCCGCCGACCAACGCGTGACCCTCTCTGGGGCCGGGAACATAGGGCGGGATACCCGCCCGCGTCAGCGCCTGTTGCGCCGGCAGCAGTTCTCCCTGATACCAGCATTTGCCCTCGCCGAAGACCGCAAGGCCGATATGGGCTGTGGCAATCAGGTAACCGACGGAGCCGCCGGCGGGTGACCACGGCGTGACCTGACGGTTCAACATATCGGCGATACGCTGCGCCAGCGCCGGGGTGACGCCGCTGTATCCCTGCAGCAGGGATTTTAACGTCACCGCCATCATGGCCCGCACTTCACGCACCGTCAGGTCCGGACCGACTCCGCAGGCGTGGCTGCGCAGCATATTCAGCTGAGTATCCGTCATCCTGTCCGGGGACAGCCGGGTGGTGACCAGATCGCCGACGCCGGTCGTCAGCCCGTAGATTACCTGGCCTTGTTCAATGGCGCGCTGAATACGGCTGCTGACCCGCGCCATATTATCCAGCGCGGCCTTCTCCAGCGCGATCGGCGCGCCGTCGGCAATCCGCACTATCTCATCCACAGTACCCGGTGCCTGCCCGAGGGTAATGCTGCCGTTCAGAGGAGTTGTCATGTCTGCGACCTTATTGGCTAAATCCGTGTTTTACCAGCCACTCATGCGCGATATCGTCGATGCTGACAAATTCGGCAATTTTCTCGTTCATGTCGATCAGATCTTCAGTCGTTAGCTGAGCAGAAACTTTATTCAGCGTGGTGGTCACGGCGTCATTCAGCGCTTCACTGGCGACGATTGGCACAATATTTTGCGCCGCGAACAGATGTTTTGTGTCTTCCAGCACGACAAGGCGATCTTTTTTGATTGCTGGCGAGGTTGAAAGCAGATCGGCGACCTGGACCTGGTTATTTTTCATGGCGCTGAGCGTCAGCGGCCCGCCGACGTCCAGCACTTTAAAACTCTTAAAGTTCAGCCCGTACACGTCGCGCAGGCCGGAGAGCCCCTCATGGCGGGTTTTCCATTCCGCCGGGCCGCCCAGCACCAGCTGGCTGGCAACAGGCTGTAAATCGGCGATGGTTTTCAGTTTATATTTATCGGCGGTTTTCTGCGTCACGGCCAGAACGTCGATATCCTGAGCCTGGGAGATCTGCAGCATTTTAACTTTCTCCGGCAGCTTAGCGGCCAGCTCTCTGGCGACGTCCTCACTACCGTGTGCCGCATTTTTCGCATCCAGATAGCTCAACAGCGCGCCGCTGTATTCCGGGATCAGCGTGATGGAGCCGTCCAGCAGCGCCGGGATATACACTTCGCGGCTGCCGATGTTCAGCTTTTTCTCCACCGGGATGTTTTGCGCTTCTAACGCACCCGCATAAATGGTGCCCAGCAGTTGGCTTTCCGGGAAGTCTGCAGAACCGACAATGACTTTCGGCGCGGCCCAGGCCGATGAGGTCGCCGACAGCAGCAGCGCTGAACACAGCGTCAAAATACTTTTTTTCATATTCATTGAGGTATCCTTTTGAGCAGTGGAATGAGGTTATGGGTTTTTAATACGCCGGGTAATACCGGGTGAAACGACTATTTTTTGCGAGAAAGAGAACAAGCAGTCGATCAGTAAAGCCAGTAGCGCCACCAGCATGGCGCCGGCGATCATCTGGCTGAAATCGTTCGCCGCGCGTCCGTCAATAATCAGACGTCCGAATCCCCCCAGCGAGACATAGGCTGCGATGGTGGCGGTGGAAATAATCTGCAACGTGGCGCTGCGCACGCCGGAGAGGATCAGCGGAAGCGCGCAGGGCAACTCCACCTGTAGCAGGATCTGCAGCCGCGTCATCCCCATGCCGCGAGCGGCATCAAGGACATAGGGATCGAGCGCGCGAATACCCGCATGCACACCCAGCGCAATCGGCGGGAGCGCCAGCGCCACCAGCACCAGAATACAGGGCAGAATAAAGGCCATATCGGACTCAAACTCGCCGGAAAGTAAAATCACCAGCAGAATAATCAGCCCAAATGAGGGCAGGGAGCGCAGGGCGTTGGTGGTACCGATGAGCAGGCCTTCCCCTTTACCGGTATGGCCGGTGTAGCAGCCGACGGGAAACGCGATGATAAAGGCGATCGCCAGAGCGACAGCGCTATAGCTGATGTGCTGCGCCAGAAGGGGGAAAATGCCGCCCTCACCAAACCAGTGGATGGGATCCATAAACCAGGTAAGCATAATTATCCTCTCTGAGGTTGCCAGCGGCTGAGTTGACGAGTGGCGTAAACCACCAGCATATCCAGCAGCAGCGCCAGAATGATGCTGAGCGCGATCCCGGCGATGATGGGCGTCAGAAATTGCAGCTGGAAGCCCAGGGTAAACAGCGAGCCGAGCTGCGGTGCGCCGATTAATGCCGCGACGGAAACGATACTGACGTTAGACACCACGGCAACGCGCAGGCCGGAACCAATCACCGGCACGGCCAGCGGCAGGTCGATCTGGAAAAACTGCTGAGCGGGTTTATACCCGAGCGCTGCCGCGGACTGACGGGTATCGGCCGATACGGAGTCCAGCCCGTCGCAGACGGTGCGAACCAGTAGCGCAAAGCTGTAGATGGTCAGTGCGACCACAACATTAATGGGGTCCAGAATCTGCGTGTGGAGCAGCGGGGGCAGCAGCACAAACAGCGCCAGTGACGGAATGGTATAGAGTAGGCCAAACAGGTTAACGATCGCCGACTTGACCGATGGCAGGTGGTGAATGCCCCAGCCGACAGGGATCGCCAGAATTAACCCTATCACTACCGGCACAATTGCGAGATAGCTGTGCCAGAGAAACAGGTTGAAGATTTTATCGCTCTGCGCCCATAGCCAATCGAATCTCATGCTCCCTCCTGGCGCGTGGATTTACACATGTCGAGTACTTGATCGAGGTGGATGGTCCCCAGCGGGATTTGCCGTTCATCGACGATCACGGCCCGGTGGTTGGGCGAGCTCAGCGCAGCGTCCAGCAAATGGCGCAACGGGCTCCCTTGCTGGTGGAACGTCGCCCCCAGATTGATGTTGTCGTGGGTAATTGCTGTTGCCGGCTGATGGGTGTCGAACCAGCCAAACGCTTTGCCGTTTTGGGTAACCAGCAGCCAGCGGTCGATGGCCATCTCTTTGGCCTGCTCGAAGGAACAGTCCAGCTCGGCATAGGGCTCGTTGCGTAACCCGGTTTCTGTGTCGGCGGCGTGGAAACTCAGTTTGCGATAGCCTCTGTCTTTGCCGATAAAGTCCGCCACAAAGGCGTTTTGCGGCGTATTGAGCAGTTCGCCTGGGGAGGCCATCTGCGCCAGCTTGCCGCCAGGTTTAAGTACCGCGACCAGGTCGCCGAGCTTCATGGCTTCATCAATATCGTGAGTGACCATAATGATGGTTTTGCTCACCTCTTTCTGAATACGCAAAAACTCTTCCTGCAGCTGTTCGCGGACCACCGGGTCGACCGCGCTGAACGGTTCGTCCATCAACATAAACTCCGGGTCTGCCGCCAGGGCGCGGGCAACGCCCACGCGCTGCTGCTGGCCTCCGGAAAGCTGCCAGGGGAAGCGTTTGGCGATTTGCGGATCCAGACCGACGACTTCCAGTAATTCCCCGGCTCTGGCTCTGGCTTTACTTTTGGCGGCGCCGTTGAGAATCGCGGTGGTGGCAATGTTGTCGATAATGTTTTTGTGAGGGAATAAACCTGCATTTTGAATGACATAGCCAATACGGCGGCGCAGTTGCACGATATCCATTTGCTCGGTGGCTTCGCCGTTAAGCAGGATTCGGCCCGATGACGGTTCCACTAACCGGTTAATCATCCGCAATGAGGTGGTTTTTCCACAGCCCGAAGGGCCGACAAATACCGTAATTTTGCCACCCGGCGCTACCAGGCTAAGGCCATCTACTACGACCGAACCGTTGTCGTAGTGCTTAGTCACATTCTGGAAGGTAATCATCTTCACGCCTCTGATTGTTGTGTGTGGTGTTCCCGAATGCAGGGGAGTCACGCGACAAAATGCTGCTATGTATAATCTTGTATGTACAACTAGCAAAACTTGTGCCACTGCCAGAGGGATACGCAATAAGATGGTTATTTAGTTATTTTAAAACAATCGCTTATAGTGTGTTTGCGTTATCTGGTACTGCCGTCTATGGCGAGATAAGAAGTTATGACGAGATAGAAAATGCACTAGTGTTATCTTTTTGTGATGTTTTAGTGCACAAAAATAAGGCAGAGAGCTGTATTTTTGCACCAAAATGGCCCATCATCACGGTGTGTTCACGAGTGTATAGCGCAGCATGTCCTTCTGTTTTTATGTTAATTTGTTGAATTTTATTGGTTTTATAAATTAATTTCTAACCTGGCATCCAATATGCTTATCATGTATATACAATTAAAATGCAAATAACAAAACTAACAATTAATTAACATATGACAGGTAACGGATAAGAAGGTAAAGCGCATGAGTAAACAAGCAACCCGTTTTCGCGATGTTGAAATCAGAGCCCCGCGAGGCACTAAGCTGAACGCAAAAAGTTGGTTCACAGAGGCGCCGCTGCGCATGCTGATGAACAACCTGGATCCTGATGTCGCCGAAAATCCAAAAGAGCTGGTGGTGTACGGCGGTATTGGCCGGGCGGCCCGCAACTGGGAATGCTACGACAAGATCGTTGAGACCCTGAAGCAGCTCAATGATGATGAAACGCTGTTGATCCAGTCCGGTAAACCGGTGGGGGTTTTCAAAACCCACGACAATGCCCCGCGGGTGCTGATCGCCAACTCCAACCTCGTACCGCACTGGGCAAACTGGGAGCACTTCAACGAGCTTGATGCACAAGGTCTGGCGATGTACGGGCAAATGACGGCCGGCTCATGGATCTACATCGGCAGCCAGGGCATTGTTCAGGGCACTTACGAAACGTTTGTGGAAGCCGGGCGCCAGCACTATAACGGTAGCCTGCGCGGACGCTGGGTGCTGACTGCGGGTCTGGGGGGAATGGGCGGCGCCCAGCCGCTGGCCGCAACCCTGGCGGGAGCCTGTTCGCTGAATATTGAATGCCAGCAGTCGCGTATCGACTTCCGTCTGCGTACCCGCTATGTCGATGAGCAGGCCAGCGATCTGGATGACGCCCTGGCCCGCATCGCCCGCTATACCGCAAAAGGAGAAGCGGTATCCATCGCGCTGCATGGCAACGCGGCGGAAATTTTACCGGAGCTGGTAAGACGCGGCGTGCGCCCGGATATGGTGACCGACCAGACCAGCGCACACGATCCCCTCAACGGTTATCTGCCGCTGGGCATGAGCTGGGAAGACTACCGCGCTCGCGCGCAGTCCCACCCGGTGGAGACGATCCACGCGGCGAAAGCCTCAATGGCCGAACACGTTAAAGCCATGCTCGCCTTCAGGCAGCAGGGCATTCCCACCTTCGATTACGGCAACAACATCCGCCAGATGGCGAAAGAGATGGGGGTGGAAAACGCTTTTGACTTCCCAGGCTTTGTTCCCGCCTATATTCGTCCGCTGTTCTGCCGGGGGATTGGCCCATTCCGCTGGGCGGCGCTTTCCGGCGATCCGCAGGATATCTACCGCACCGACGCGAAAGTTAAAGCGCTAATACCCGATGATGAACACCTCCACCACTGGCTGGATATGGCCAGAGAGCGCATCAGCTTCCAGGGGCTGCCGGCCCGGATCTGCTGGGTCGGCCTGGGACAGCGCGCCCGGCTGGGCCTGGCGTTTAACGAAATGGTCCGCAGCGGCGAGCTGTCGGCACCGATCGTGATCGGCCGCGATCATCTTGACTCCGGCTCCGTTGCCAGCCCTAACCGCGAAACGGAAGCGATGCAGGACGGCTCCGACGCGGTCTCCGACTGGCCGTTGCTGAACGCGCTGCTGAATACCGCCAGTGGCGCGACCTGGGTTTCCCTGCACCATGGCGGCGGCGTAGGGATGGGCTTCTCCCAGCACTCCGGCGTCGTCATTGTATGCGACGGCAGCGATGAAGCGGCGGAGCGCATCGCCCGGGTGCTGAGCAACGACCCGGCCACCGGTGTGATGCGCCATGCGGATGCGGGTTATGACATCGCGATTGAATGCGCCAGAGAGCAAGGACTCAACTTGCCAATGATTGCGGACTAATTTCTCCGGCGAAGGGGACAATGTATCCCCTTCGCCTCACCGGAGTGCTGCCATGAAGAATAACAACACAACATACATCGAAACACGTTCTATTGAACCCATCCCTGACGGTGAACGCCACGGTAGCATTTTTAGCCAGTTCACCCTGTGGCTGGGGGCTAACCTGCAAATCACCGCCATGGTCACTGGCGCATTAACTATTGTATTCGGCGGGGATGTTTTCTGGTCGCTGGCCGGTCTTATGCTGGGGCAGATTGCCGGTGGGATTGTGATGGCATTGCATGCCGCGCAAGGGCCGCAGCTGGGGATACCACAGATGATCAGCAGCCGGGTACAGTTCGGCGTCTACGGCGCCTGCCTGCCGATTCTGCTGGTCTGCCTGATGTACCTTGGCTTTATCGCCACCGGGGCGGTGCTGTCCGGCCAGGCGATCTCAGCGGTTTTCCATACTACGGAAACCAGCGGCATTCTGCTTTTTGCTGCCGCCACGCTGGTTATCGCCTATGTCGGCTATCGGTTGATCCACCTGTTGGGTAAGCTGGCGAGCCTGGTGGGGATTATCGCGTTTATCTACCTGCTGTGGAAAATCAGTTCCTTTCCGGCTATTGGCGACCTGCTGAGTATCCGACCCTTTAGCTGGAGTACGTTTTTAACCGCCACCGGCCTTGCGGCTTCCTGGCAGATCACCTTTGGCCCCTATGTTGCCGATTATTCCCGCTATCTGCCGCGCAGCACCTCTCCCGGGAAGGTCTTTTTCGCCGTCGGGAGCGGTTCGGTGATTGGCGCGCAAATCGCCATGACCGTCGGGGTGCTGGCTGCCGCTCTCTCGCAGGGAAAACTGGTCGGTCATGAGGTGGACTACATCGTCGGCCTGGGCGGCACCGGCGCGATTGCCACGCTGTTATATCTGAGCATCGCGTTTGGTAAACTGACGATCAATACCCTGAATGCCTACGGCAGCCTGATGTGCCTGGCGACGGTGTACAGCTGCGGGAAGCAGCGAGTGCGCGTAAGCCAGTCGGTACGTCTGCTGGTGCTGGCGATGATTATTACCCTGGCGACCGCTATCGCGATTATCGGGCAACACTCTTTCCTGTCGGCTTTTAAATCCTTCCTGTTGTTCCTGTTGACTTTCTTTACACCGTGGAGCGCGATTAACCTGGTGGATTACTATTTCTTCAACCATCAGGCGATAGACATGGAGGCGCTGAACGATCCGAACGGGAAATATCGGGCGTGGAATGTGACGGGGCTCGGGGTTTATCTCGTCGGAGTGGCGGTACAGACGCCGTTTATTGATAGTGGATTCTATTCCGGCCCATTCGTGAAGATGCTGGGCGGTATCGATATCTCCTGGCTCATTGGGCTGGCGCTACCGGCGGGGCTCTACTATGTCCTGCGCAAAGCGCAGTCCGCAGCGGCGGCTGGCGCCGCCATCAGTCGTTAAAGGAGAGCGCCATGTATACCCTTTGGCACCACTGCCGGATCGCCACCATGGCCGCTGGGCATTATCAGTTGCTTGACGATGGCGCGATGCTGACCGACGGCGCAGTGCTGTTATGGGTCGGGAACCGGGCAGAATTGCCGGACTTACCCGTTGCGCAGCGGGTGGATTTGCAGGGCAGGGTGGTCACGCCGGGACTGGTGGATTGTCATAGCCACGCGGTGTTTGGCGGCGACCGGGCCCGGGAGTTTGAAATGCGTCTCAACGGGGCGAGCTATGCGGAGATCGCGGCTGGCGGCGGCGGGATCGCCAGTACAGTCAACGCCACGCGACAGGCCAGCGAAAGCCAGTTGCTGGAGAGCGCGCGGCAGCGTATCCGGGAGCTGTGCCGGGACGGCGTAACGGCGCTGGAGATCAAATCCGGCTACGGCCTGGATCTGGCTAACGAACGTAAAATGCTGCGGGCGATCCGCCGTTTAGGCGACATATTGCCGCTGACCGTGCGCAGTACCTGCCTGGCGGCCCATGCGGTGCCCGTCGAGTATCAGGAGCGGGCAGATGCCTGGATTGACTATATTTGCGAACGACTGCTGCCGGAACTGCATCAGGAAGGGCTGGTGGATGCGGTGGATGCGTTCTGCGAACACCTGGCATTTTCGCCCTCGCAAGTGGAGCGGGTCTTTCAGAAGGCCCGGGAACTGGGGCTGCCAGTGAAGCTCCATGCTGAACAGCTAACGCTACAGCATGGGGCGGCGTTGGCCGCTCGCTACCATGCGCTGTCGGCGGATCATCTGGAATATTTGTGCGAGGAAGATATCGCCGCAATGGCACGCCATGGGACGGTGGCGGTGCTGCTGCCGGGCGCCTATTACTTCCTGCGTGAGAAACAGCTACCGCCGCTGGAGCTGCTGCGTCAGTACCGGGTGCCGATTGCCCTCGCCAGCGATTTAAATCCCGGCACCTCGCCGGTGTTGTCCCTGCGTCTGATGATGAATATGGCCTGTACGCTATTCCGCATGACGCCGGAAGAGGCGTTGGCTGGCGTGACGCTTAACGGCGCGAAGGCGCTGGGGCTGGATACAGTTTGCGGTTCTCTGGAAGCCGGAAAAGAGGCCAGCTTCGTGGCGTGGGATATCGCTCATCCGGCGGAGCTAAGCTACTGGCTGGGAGGCTCCCTTTCGAAACAGGTGATTTATCAAGGTAAGGAGGTTTATTGTGATTAAGGCGTTTGATTTGCAGCAGGGGAACCTGCCGCTTCTGGTCAGTATGCCACACCCGGGAACGTTATTAACCCCCGAAGTCGCCCAGGGGCTCACGCCGAGGGCGAAGCGTCTGGAAGATACCGACTGGCATATTCCCTTGCTCTATCAGACCATCGCGGACATGGGGGCCAGCACGTTATGCGCCCGCTATTCCCGCTATGTGGTGGATATCAATCGCCCGGCGGATGATAAACCGCTTTACAGCACGGCGACAACCGGGCTGTTTACCGATATCTTTTTTGACGGCGAAGCCCTGTTCGTGCCGGGCGGTGCGCCTGACGCGGCGGCGAAGGACGCGATACTAAAACAGGTCTGGCAGCCTTATCACCAGGCGCTTGCCGCTGAACTGGCACGCCTGCGTGAGAAATTTGGCTATGCGCTGTTGTGGGATGCGCACTCGATCAAATCCGTGGTGCCGCGCTTGTTTGAAGGGCGGCTGCCGGATCTGAACTTTGGTACGGCGGACGGCGCCAGCTGTTCGACGCAGCTCAGCCAGGCGCTGCTGGCAAGCTGCAATGCGTTCCCGCAGTATAGCCGGATACTCAATGGCCGCTTTAAAGGCGGATATATCACCCGTCACTATGGCGATCCCGCCAACCATATTCATGCTGTTCAGCTAGAAATGGCCCAGTGCTGCTATATGGATGAGGAGAGCTTTGCTTATCTACCGGAGAAAGGGCAGCAGGCGCAACAACTGCTGGAGAGGTTGATTAATACTGCGTTGCAGTGGGGACGAGAGCAGTACGGCGAGCCCGGAATGTGAACTCGTATAAAGCTGAAGACACAGGCACCCGAAAAGTCTGTAAAACAGCCGAAGGCGATAAGAAAGGTCAAATAAAGCGACGGCTTACCACCTGCCTGGCTTCTTCTGAAGAGAGGGGGAATGCGGGCCGTTAGCGGAACCCCCTTATATCCCCGTCTTTCTGAACTGCCCCCCTTCCTTGCGGAAAGGGGCTTTTCACAATACCAGGACTGAGCGGAATTCATGAACCGTCTTCTGCAGGACGTGAGGCGGTCCCGCTTGCTTTCCTCATCGCCTGGCTGTACTGCCAGGTGGAAACCAGACAGACCAGTAAAACCGGTATCATCATCAGACCCAGCAGCTTCCAGCCCAGCAAGGCCAGCATCACGCCCGCTCCGGATGTGGCTATCGCGGAGAAAACAAAGCGG